>DASRAP010000416.1:0-2426 GCA_035638155.1 Gemmatimonadaceae bacterium
ACTCGGTCACGGGCAGCGACGAGAACGTGTATCCGCCCATGAGCGACATGCTCCGCGAGTGGAACATCGATGTGTTCACGCCGTACTCCGCGGACAATCTCGATCGCGCCAAACCCGATCTCGTGATCATCGGCAACGTCATCCGCCGCGTGAACGCCGAGGCCACGGCCGTGCGCGACCGTGGCATTCCCCAGATGAGTTTTCCCGCGGCTTTCGGCGCACTCATCACAAAAGACAAACACCCCGTCGTAATTGTGGGAACGCACGGCAAGACCACGACGTCCGCGCTCATGGCACACGTACTTGTTGAGGCGGGCCTCGACCCCTCGTTCCTCGTCGGCGGAGTGACGGTCAACTACGATGGAAATTTCCGTCTGGGCGGCGGAAAGCACGTGGTGATCGAGGGCGATGAATACGACACCGCGTATTTCGACAAGGGGCCCAAGTTTCTCCACTACGGAGCGAAGACCGCGCTCCTCACGAGCATCGAATTCGATCACGCGGACATCTACCGCGACCTGGCGCAATACGAATCCGCATTCATGCGGTTCTGCGAAACGGTGCCGCGCGGGGGATGGCTCGGTGTCAGCACGTCGTACGGACGAGCCGAGCAGATTGCGCATACGCACTCGATCGCGACGGTCGCCGCGTACGGCGCCGCGCCGCACGCCGACTACCGCACCGAAGACCTGGTTTTTTCGGCCGGGGGCGCGCAATTCAGCGTGGTGAATCCCATCGGCCAGAGCACGAACGTTTTGCTGCCCATGTCGGGGCGCCACAATGTCGAAAATGCGACCGGCGTTTTCGCTGCGGCGCGGTCCCTTGGCATCGATGCAAAGGATATCGCGAAAGCGTTTGCGTCGTTCCGCGGCGTCAAGCGCCGCCAGGAGCTGCGTGGCGAGCCCGGAGGCGTGCTCGTCATCGATGACTTCGCGCACCACCCGACTGCTGTCCGCGAAACCGTCGCGGGCATTCGCGAGCGCTACGCGGGACGGCGGATCTGGGCGATCTTCGAACCGCGCTCAAATACGAGCCGCCGCAACATTCATCAGGCGGAATACGCGGGCGCGTTCGACGGCGCCGACGTCGTCACGCTGCGCGTTCCCGAGCCACACGACAAGGTCCCTGCCAACGAACAACTCGACGTGCAGCAAGTGGTGGCCGAGCTGAAGAAGCGCGGGAAAGACGCGAGCGCCGTTCAGGCGCCCGACGACATCGCCCGGGCAGTGGTCGATGGTGCGCAGCGGGGGGACGTAGTACTCGTAATGAGCAACGGCGCGTTCGGCGGCGTAATCCCCCGGATACTGGAAGGCCTGGCAACGCGCCGTTGACCACCCGTGGCCCGTGGCCCGTTGCCCCTTGCCCGTTGCCTTACCGAATCAAAAACCCCTGCACTCGCGTCATCACCTTGCCGGTCACGTGATCCGTGACGTCGATCGTGAGCCGGTAATCCCCGCTTGGCGCGTCCTCGAGTTGGAGCGTCAAATAGTCGAGCACGACCGGTGCATGCGCCACACTCCGCTCGTAGCGATAGACCACGCGGTCGCCGGTATTCTCCACACCGACCATCGCCGCCATCACACCGATCACGCGCGCGCGGATCCGGTTGAGCGTGCTTCGGTAGCGCCGCTCGATCGTGATCGTGATGCCGTACTTCGCTGAACCGTCGGTCTGGCCAAGCCCATAGTTCTCCCACACGAGAGCAATCTGTCCGTTCTTTGCGACCGTGCCCGCCGTTGGTTCGACGTTGAGATCCGTCCATCGCGCCGCGCCGGGCTTGTCGTCGACCCGCGCGACGAGCATCACGTCGCTGATGTCCTCGCCGCGCGTTGTGAATCCCGACGCACCTGACCCGGTGGCATTGATCGAGTCCGTCGACATGCCCGCGATCATCGCGCCCTCTGACGTCACCTCGGTCCGGTACGCATAAACACCGGGCGCCACGCGCGTTCGCCACGCGCGGGCATTCTCGTTGCGCACCGACGACGAATCGTGCAGCCGCACAGAAGTGTCGGGGGCAAAGAGCCAGTAATCTGCCCGGATGAGCGCGTTTCTCGTCGTTTGCTCGCGAATCGCGTTGGTCGGGGGCTCCGTGGCGACGATCACATCAATCGAATCCCCGCCGGCGCGGAATCGCGCGACCTGCGTGGGCATGCTGACGATTGTTTCCTCGGTGGCATTGCGCCAAGACGCGGGCGTAGCGCGCACGAGCGAATCCACGATCGCAACATCTTCAGGCGGGATCTGCGCGGTCGCATACGTCGGCGCGCCGCGGAAAATGATCAGCCAGCCGGTGTCGTACGCCCAGATCGTGGTCAGACTCGCGCGCTGCATGACCTCTCCGGGCCTGTCGCCTTTGGGAATGCCGAAGTCGCCGCTGGAGTTCGGCAAGCCGCCGTCGAGTGCGCCACCGATGTCACTCGGCG
>DASRAP010000417.1:0-6878 GCA_035638155.1 Gemmatimonadaceae bacterium
TCGAACATGCCGCCGGAGGACGCGCACGCGCCCATGGAGATGGCCCATTTCGGCTGCGGCATCTGCTGCCAGATGCGCCGAATGATGGGCGCGAGCTTGAACGGCACGCGCCCCGCACAGATCAGGACGTCGGCCTGGCGCGGAGAGAACGACATGCGCTCCATGCCGAACCGCGCGAGGTCGAAACGCGACGCCGCGGTCGCCATGAACTCGATCGCGCAGCATGCCGTACCGAATGGCATGGGCCAGAGAGAGCTTGCGCGGCCCCAGTTCACCAGGAAGTCCAGCCGGGTCGTGATCCAGTTCTCCTGCGACTCCGGATTCAGCGACACGAGCTTTCCCGTTTGCCCGTGACCCTCGGCCCGTTCCCCCGTCATCAATCCCACTGCAGTGCTCCCTTCTTCCAGACGTAGATGTACCCCACGAGCAGCACGAGCATGAACACCAGCATTTCCGTGAATCCGAAGAGCGAGAGGCTTCCCGACGGACACACGCCGTTCACGAGCGGCACCTTGCAGGACAGCTGCCGGAAATCCGCGCCCCAGGGCAGCATGAACACCGTCTCGATGTCGAAGACGATGAACAGCATGGCCACCATGTAGAACTTGACGGAGAAGCGCTCGCGCCCGGTTCCGAGTGGGGGAATGCCGGACTCATAGGGAATGTCTTTGTCCGGATTCGGCCGGCGCCGCATCGTGAGCGCCGACAGTCCCACCATCATCACCGCGTTCGCGATGACGAAACCAACGAGCAACAGGATGGGGAGGTAGGTGCGATCCATCGACCCGGTCGAGGCCCCTGCGTCTGCGGCAGCGCTCGTGAAAAATTTCACGAGCCCATCGACCGTGAAATTATCGCTGCGTACCGAGCGCGAGCAAGGCTCTAGTGGACGACGACTGTGCCTCGCATTCCCGCGTGGATCGTGCACTCATACGTGAACGTTCCCGAGGTGGCGAAGGTGCGCGAAACCGAGCCCGTGCTCGTATCGCTGATCCCTTGCGGCGCGCCGCCCGTCGTGTTCGAGAACGTCACGTTGTGCGTGGCCTGAAACGTCCAGGTGACCGTGCCGCCGCGCGCGATATCGACCAGTGACGGCACAAACTGGTTGCTGACCGTGGCTGTCACGTCGGCGGTGAGCGGCGGCGGCGCCCCCACGGTGAGGTTGACGGAACCGGCCGCACTGGCGGCGCCAAGCGTGCCGGTGCCCGTGATCGTGACAGGGCCGATGCCGACACCCGTGACGAGCCCAGCCGCGTTTACCGTCGCAATGCCGGTGCTCGAGCTCGACCACGCAACATCAGCACCAACGGCATGGCCGTATTGATCTTTGGTCGTCGCGGTAAGCTGAGCGGTCTCGCCAACGGCGAACGTCGAACGCGACGTCGCGACCGAAACCGACGCCAGCACGGGGGCGGCATTCGAGACGGTCACATTCACGGTTCCTGGAACAGTCGTCCCGGCGGCCGTCGCCGACGCCGTGATGGTCGCTGACCCCAGCGCATTGCCCGTGACGGTCCCTGTTGCGTCCACGGAGGCAATACCGTTGGCGCTGGAGCTCCACGTGACGTTCGCAGCGATGGGAGCGCCGCGCTGATCGAGCGTCGTCGCCACCAGTTGCGTCGTGGAGCCGAGGAAGATCGTCGTTGCCGTCGTCGCGGAGAGGGTTACTGTGGTCAATACCGGAGGCGAGAGCACCGCCACCTGCACGGTCTTGTTGACGCTGGTTGAGCCGTTTGTCGCTGTGGCGACGATCGATGCCGTTCCCGCTGCGACGCCGGACACGAGGCCACTCTGACTGACGGTCGCGATCGATGTTGTCTGGCTCTGCCAGCTGACCGTTGCCGTGATCGTGTTCCCGCTCTGGTCGCGCGGCGACGCGGTGAGCTGAAGCGTCTGGCCGGCCAGGACCGTCAGCGTCGCCGACGAAATGGCAATGGATGTGAGCTTGGCCGCGGGGCCCGTTGAATCGCCGCCGCCGCACGAGAGTGCGGCGGCCGGGATCGCGGCCGCAAGGATCATGTCACGCCGAAGGAACGTGCGCATTCGATCATCTTACCCTTGTCTGGCGAGCGGCGTCACACGTTCGGTACTTTGCCGGACACACCACGAAACCGCCACACGACGGTCACGAGGCAACGCAGCGCGACATGCACCGAGACACCGAGATCATTCACGCCGGGTACCGTTCCCACAGGGAAGCGGGTCCCCTCATGAGCGGGCCGCAGTTCTCGTCGACCTATGCTTTGCCCGGCGACCCAACGCCGGAATCGCTGGCATATGGGCGCTTCGAGAATCCCACGTGGCAGTCATGGGAGGCGGCGCTCGGCGTTCTCGAATCGGGTCCGTCAGTCGCGTTTGCCTCCGGCATGGCGGCGACGATGGCGCTCTTCGGCGTGGCGCTGTCCGCCGGCGATACCGTTGTGCTACCGTCGGACGGCTACTTCACGACGCGCGTTGCCGGTGGCGCGTGGCTGGAAAAACTCGGCGTGCGCGTGCGGACCGCGCCGACCAGGGCGAGCGCACAGTTGTCTGCGCTCGACGGCGCGAAACTCCTCCTCATCGAAACGCCGAGCAATCCCGAGCTCGAGGTCTGTGATATTCGCGCGCTTGTCGCAGCGGCCGAGAAGGCCGGCGCCGAAGTCGCGGTCGACAACACCACGGCCACCGCGTATCTGCAGCGCCCGCTCGAGCTCGGCGCCACGTACTCCCTCGCGTCCGACACCAAGGCACTCACCGGTCACAGCGACGTCGTGCTCGGTCACGTATCGACGCGCAATCCCGATCGCCTCGCCGCGCTCCGCACATGGCGGACGCAGCACGGTGCCATTCCCGGGCCTATGGAAGTGTGGCTTGCGCACCGGGCGCTCGCGACGCTTCCGGTCCGGCTGTCGCGGCAGTGCGAAACGGCGCTCGCGCTCGCCCGGACACTCGCCGGGCGCAGCGACGTCGCGCGTGTGCTCTACCCCGGCCTGCCGGCACATCCGGGGCACGCGGTGGCGAGCACGCAGATGGATAGCTACGGGAGCGTCCTCGGTCTCGACCTCGAGACAAAGGAACGTGCGCAGCGTTTCCTGTCGGCGCTGACTCTGGTTCGTGAAATGACGAGCTTCGGCGGATTGCATTCGAGCGCCGAGCGCCGCGCCCGGTGGGGCGGCGACGCCATCAGCGAAGGGTTCATCAGGTTCAGCGTCGGCTGCGAGAACCAGGTGGACCTGATCGCGGATGTCGAGCGGGCGCTGGACGTGACCCGCTGACAAATCCGTTCCCCGTTTCCCGTTCCGTCGCGATATGTCAATTCAGAACGATCGCTGGATCACCGAGATGGCGACGAAGCACGGCATGATCGAGCCATTCGAGAGCTCGCAGAAGCGGGACGGCGTGATTTCCTACGGCGTGAGCTCGTACGGCTACGACATGCGTGTCGCGCCGGAGTTCCGGATCTTCACGAACGTGATGAGCTCGATCGTCGATCCCAAACACTTTGATCCGAAAGGATTTGTGGAGTTCGACGGTGATGTGTGCATCGTGCCGCCGAACTCCTTTGCCCTCGCGCGGAGCGTCGAGTATTTCCGCATTCCGCGCGACGTGGTGACCATCACGGTCGGCAAGAGCACCTACGCCCGCTGCGGCATCATTACGAACGTCACGCCCTTCGAGCCGGAGTGGGAGGGCCACGTGACATTGGAGATCTCCAACACCACGCCCCTCCCCGCGAAGATCTACGCCAACGAGGGCATCGCCCAGGTGCTGTTCTTCAAGGGCGAACCCCCGCTCGTCTCGTACAAGGACAAGAAGGGGAAATACCAGGGCCAGCGCGGGGTGACGTTGCCGAAACTCTAAGAACTACAGGGCTGGAGGGCTGGAGGGCCGAAGGGCCAAAGGGGATGCGCTGCCACCGCGGAACGGGGTGGGTCTTGCAGTCCCTCTGGCCCTTTGGCCCTTTGGCCCTTTCCAAACCCTTTCCCCACCACCGTTGTCTACTCGTATCACATGCTTACCTATCACGAGCCAACATGAACGAGGACCCGGCCGATCTCCTCCAGGGGACCGTTGACGTTCTGATCCTCAGAACGCTTGCCTGGAAAGCCACGCACGGCTACGCCATGACCCAGTTCCTGCGCGACCGGAGCAAGGGCGATCTCGAGCTCAGCGGGGCTGCGCTCTACCAGGCCCTGCACCGTCTCGAGCGCCGCCGTCTCATCCGGTCCCATTGGGGAACATCGGAGGCCAACCGGCGCGTCCGCGTCTACGAGCTCACCGCCCGCGGCCGCGAAGAGCTGGTGACGGCATCCGACAATTGGCGGCGCTACGCGGCCGCCGTGTCCCGCGTTCTCGCCCCCGCCTGACCGGAGTCCCCATGGCCGACAATCCCCTGTCCCGCGATCCCATTCTTCCGGCGCGATCGCGCGCACGGATCAACGCAGACCTGGATGCGGAGTTCACTGCCTGGATCGACGCACGAGCTGCGGAGCTCGCGCGGTCGGGTGTCGCGCCCGAGGAGGCGCGCGCACGCGCGATCTCCGAATTCGGCAACGTCGAACGCGCCAGAGCCTATTGCGCCGATCAGGACGTCGCGAGCCAGCAACGCATCCGATTCCGCGATCGTGTTGCCGAATTCACCGGTGACCTCCGAATCGCCGCGCGCATGCTGCGGCGTGCGCCGCTGGTGACGGGCGTGGTCCTCCTCACCTTCGGCATAGGCATCGGCGCCATGACCGCGGTCTTCAGCACCGTGTACGCCGTGCTGCTCAAGCCGCTGCCGTTCCGCGATCCGGCTGGTGTTGCGATTCTGCACGAAACAGTGAACGGAAAGACGGGGATCGGCGGACAGATCAGTGCCGCCGCACTCATCGCGTTGCGCGAACGCGCCCCGACGCTTGCCAGTGTCGCGGGGATGACCGGAGGCGGTGGTACGATCCTCTCCGGCGGCGAACCATTTCCCGTCCCCGGCGCGCGCATCACGGCGAACGCGTTTGACGTGCTTGGCGTGCGCGCGGCGCTCGGTGCGACGTTTTCGGCGGGTGATGATTCCGCCGGCGCTGCGCCGGTCATCGTGCTCTCGGATGGATTGTGGCGCCGCCAGTTCGGCGGGGACAGCGGCATCATTGGAAAGGCGCTCGACCTCAACGGAGTGCAGCGCCGCGTGATCGGCGTGATGCCGCGCGGCTTCAGGCTGCCGACGTACGAGGACGCGGACGTGTGGACACCGTTGTCGCTTGCGCCCGTGATGCGCGATGTGAATCGCGTGCAGAAATTCCGCTTTCTGCGGGCCCTCGCGCGCCTCGCGCCCGGTGCCACGCCGGTATCAGCGCAGGCAGACATTGACCGGACGTTTGCCCAACTCAAGTCCGAGCATCCCGACGCGTACGAAAGTCTTGGCGCGAAATGGACGCCGGTCCGGGTGGAGATGACCGGCGAGCTCTCAGAGCGGCTCTGGCTGCTTGCCGGCGCGGCCGGCATGCTGCTGCTCATTGCGTGCGCGAACATTGCCGGCGTGCTCCTCACGCGCGCGGCCGCGCGAACGCACGAGCTGTCCATTCGCACGGCGCTCGGCGCGGGGCGTTTCAGAATTGCGCGGCAGTTTGCGGCAGAAGGCATCATGCTCGCCGCGGCGGGAACGATCGTCGGCGTGGCATTCGCCGGCGCCGGCATCGCGATCATCCGGCGCATTGCGCGCACGGCATTGCCACCGGGCACCACGATCTCGCTTGAACCTCGCGTCATGTTGTTCGCGCTGGCGGCGGGCGTCGCCGGCGGCGTCCTGTTCACGCTCGTCCCCGCCCTGGCCGCATCGCGCACGCCGGCGCGGTCGCTGAGTGGTGCCGGCAGCCGTGGCGCAGCGCCGGCGCTTCGCGCACGGCTCCGAACGTCACTCATTGCGGCCCAGCTGACCGTCACGGTTGTTCTGCTCGTGGGCGCCGGCTTGCTGAGCAAGAGCCTGCGCAATCTTCTCGCGCGCGATCTTGGATACGAAACCGCGCAATCGGCGGCGTTTTTCGTCGTACTGCCCGCCACGCGTTATCCCAACAACGGCGCGGAAGATCAATTCTGGAGCTCGTTGTATGCGCGGGTCGCGGCGCTGCCCGGCGTCGAAGCGGTGGGCGGCGCGGGCTATGTGCCACTCGGCGGCTCGTCGAGCTCGAGCCTCGCGATCGAACGGAAGCCGGCTGATGCGGCGAAACTGCCGGAGGTGCGCTACGTCCCCGTCTCGGATGACTACTTCCGCGCGATGGGCATTCCGCTCCTCAAGGGGCGCACATTCACCTCCGCCGATAATGCGACCGCACCGGGCGTTGTGGTGATCAGCGCGTCGGCGGCGCGGAAATACTGGGAGGGCGAGGACCCGGTCGGTGCGCGCATCAGGCTCGGCCCGGATCCCAGCCAACCATGGGAGACGATCATTGGTGTCGCTGCCGACGTTTCGCCCGGTGTCGACGGTGAGCCCCAGCCGACCGCGTACGTGTCGCAGCGCCAGGATCACTGGGGCTCGGGCACTGTTGTGGTGAGAACCACGAGCGCGGCCGCCGGGTTCGAGAACGCGCTTCGCAGTGCGCTCAAGCAAGTCGATCCGCTGCTCCCGATGATGCAGTTCACAACGATGGCCGACTGGCGGTGGGGCGCGCTCTCGGGGCGCCGCCTTCCAATGCAGTTGATGCTGGTGTTCGCGATCGCGGCGCTCTTTCTGTCTGCCGTCGGCGTCTACGGCGTGTGTGCGTATCTCGTGGAATCACGCAAGCGAGAATTCGGCATTCGGATGGCGCTCGGCGCCCCCCAGTCGAGCGTATTGCGGCTCGCGCTGAGTGCGTCGCTTGTCGCGGCCGGCATCGGCATTGTCGTCGGGACACCACTGGCGTGGCTCGGCGCGCGCCAGGTCCGCG
>DASRAP010000418.1:0-19351 GCA_035638155.1 Gemmatimonadaceae bacterium
AGCCCGCCGTCGGCGTTGGTGCGATCCTGCGGTACGCCGTCCAGGTGGCGACGCACATCCAGTCCTCGGGCGCGCGCACGGTGCGCTTCGACGCGCCGTCGGCATCGCGAAGCACCACGGGTGCCGCGCTCTTCGACGTCAACGTGTATGACGACGGCGAGCGTGGCTACCGTCCGTCGCTCTGGATCGAGGTCTACGATGCCCAGGGCACGCTGAAGGCGAAAGCGAAGCAGACCCGCGGCCTTCTCTACCCTGGCACGTCGCTCCACCAGCAGTTCGATCTCGGGTCTCTTCCCGCCGGGAAGTACAAGGCCGTGGTGTTCGCCGATACGGGCGACGAGGCCGTGTCGGCCGTCCAGTACGTCATCAACTACTGAAACTACTGATCTCGGAACGAGCTTCACATGTCCCTTCGCGTGCGCGTGATGCTGACGGCGGTCGTCGCGGTGGTTTTCGCGGCGGCGCCGTTCGCGCGTGCGCAGGCCCCGGTGAACGGCGTCACGCTTCATGCAGCGCGCGCAACGCTGCACTCCGACGATCAGTCCGTCGTCACGGCCGTATTCTCGCTGGCCAACAGCACGCGCGATTCGGTACGCGTGAAAGCCGAGCTTGCACTGCCGCATGGGTGGAACGCGGTGACGGGACTGGCGCCGACTTTCGTTGCTCCGGCGTCTTCGGAAACGTGGATCAGCGGCGTTGCGCTTCCCGCGAATGTGGCCGCCGGCTCGTACGTGATTCAGGCCTCGGCAACCGCGAACGGCGTCGAGCTGCGTGACTCGATCATCGTCGTCGTCGGCGAGCGGCGCGGGCTCGAAGTGCACGTGAGCGAAGCGCCAGGCTGGGCCGCGATGTCGGGGGACTACGAATCGGCGTTCGTGGTCCGCAACCGCGGCAACGTGACGAGCACGGTGAAATTCACCGGCACGACGAGCCGTGGCGTACGGGCCTCGGCCGTGCCTGCGTCTGCCACGCTCGCGCCGGGGGCAACCGCCCGGGTGATCGTGCGTGTGGCGCATAGCACGGCGATCGTCACGACGTCCGATGACGTCATCGAGCTCATCGCTGCGGACATCGCGGACCCGGGCGCATCAGCGGTCGCGAGCACGCACACACTTCTCGTGTCGGACTCACGCTCGCCAGCGCGCTTTGAGACGGTGCCCGGCATGCTGGCGGTGCGTTCATCCGCCGGGGCGGCGGGCGTTGCGCCGGTGGTGCTTTCCGGCGCCGGCGCGATCGGCAACAGCAAAACGACCGTCGACTTTCTCCTGCAGGCCCCCACGAACCAGAATGCGCCGGTCGGGTTCGGTGAACGCGATGAATACCGGCTCAGCGTTACGTCCGAGCACGCTCGTGTTCGCCTGGGAGACCAGCTCTTTGGCTGGTCGCCGCTCGCGTCGAGCGCGATGCTCGGCACGGGCGCGGAAGTGCGCGCGACGGGCAATGGCATGGAAGGGGGCGCGTACGTCCAGCGGCCGCGCTGGAGTCCGGGCGTGCGCGCCGAAGAAGGCTTCTACGTGGGCGTTTCTGCCGATTCCATCGCTCGCGGCACGGCGACGATGCTCGTTCGGCAGCCCGCGCAGGGCGGCGATGTGCGTGTCGCGAGCCTGCGCGGTACCCTCCGCGCCGGACACGTGGCGCGGGTCGACGTGGAAGGCGCCGCGAGCGATACGGCGGGTGTTCGCGACCACGCCCTTCGCGGACGCATCAGCGGCGCGATTGGCCGCGTGAACTACGATGCCGACGCCGCGCACGGTGGATTGATGTTCGCCGGACCGTATCGCGGCAACGACTCGCGCGGCGCGATTATCGCGGCACAGCTGACACCATCGCTGAGCCTCACGACCAGCACGCGGACAACCGAATGGGGAGCGCCCACTCTTCGCGGCGCGCTGACGGGCGAGCATCTCACCACTCGAAACGCCTCGCTCAGCTGGAAGGGCTCCGTCACGCTCGACTATGGACGCCTGGGCCGGCGCGACCTTACGGACGCGTCGATCGGCGGCACGCAGCAAGGAGCGAGGTTCACGGTCTCGCACAGAGTTTCGCGACTCATGGTCACGGCCGGCGCAGAGCGCGGCGTGGTGGACCAGACGGACTCGGCGCGTCAGCAGGCCTACACGCAGGTCTCGGCTTCTCTGAACGCCGATTTCGGCAAGCGCGGCGCGATGGGCGTGAGCAGCACGTACAGCAGCGGCAACACGCTCGTGGGAGCCAGCACCGGCGTCGTGAACTTCGGCATCAACGCGACCGTCAAACTTCCGCTCGGATTCGAGTTCGGTATGGCCGGCTCGGCGCAGCGCGCCACGATCGGCGTGCTCGACAGCTCGGGTACGTGGTTCAGCGTGATGGACGCGCGTCTCGATCACCGCTTCGCGAGTGGCGCCGTGATGGGCATGCATGGGCGCACGTTGCAAAGCCCGTACGTCAACAACGGCAGGAGCCAGAGCGCCGTCTACGTTGAGTACCGCACGCCGCTCCGGCTTCCGGTGACGCGAGCACCGCAGCGCGGCCGCGTCATCGGACGGGTGATGCATAGCGACGACGGCACGCCGGTGGCCGGCGCTCTCGTCCGCCTCGGGACGTACGCCGCCATCACCGACCGCGACGGTCGCGTGGAGTTCAGCAGCGTGGAAGCAGCGTCGTATCGCGTTGCGCTCGAGGCCAAGGGCGATGCGGCCGGCGCCATGCTCACGGGCGATGTCGTGGTTCGCGTGCCCGATGCAGCCACGGCCCCGACGGCTTTTTCACTCGCGGTGACACGCGGCGCGCAGGTCGCGGCGACGGTACGAACGCTGGCGCGCGCGGGAAGCGTCGGTGCGGCTGCGGACTCGCTGGTCGACGCGGGCGCCGCGACGGGATTCCTCGTGCGCCTTGAAAGCGCGCGCGATACGCTCTATCAGACGTCCGACGACCAGGGGCGCGTGAACTTTGGCCGCGTCACCCCGGGCACGTACACGGTCGCGATCCGCGCGAGCGATGCACCCGCCAACGCGAAGTTCGATCGCGAGCTGGTGCAGATCGCCGTGGCGGCCGGCGAGAAACAGATGGTCGACTTCCGCCTGTTGCCGCAGCAGCGGACGATCAAGATCCTCGAGTCGCACGGCGAAGTAAAAGCCAAGTAGCGCATCGGCCGCGGAAAGGGAGCGCCGAGGGAGCGCGCGAGTAGGGGTGTCACCCGATGGTAACGGGAAGGACGTAGGGGTACTCTGCCTCGTCGCCTGAACGGCAGATGTCGAAGAGCCGCTCAAACACGTTCCGCATAACCGAAACGATCCCCCCGTCGCGGTGTACCACTCTGCGGATATTCAGGACAATTCGGGACAGGGTCGCAGGCCCACGCGCATAGGATGACGAAGGACCTTCGTATTCTGTTGGTTGATCACGGCGACGCAGACGCAAAGCTCATTTCGCAAGAGCTGCAAGGCGCTGGATTCGATGTCACCGCTCAGCGCGGCGAGACGCGCGAGGGCCTGGTTTCCGCGCTGCGCGATTTCAATCCGCATGTGGTCCTCAGCGAAAGCGGCGCCGGCGCGGTGCATGCGCGCGCCGCCATGGACGCCGTACGCGCGCACACGCCGACGACCCCGGTCATCGTCGTCACCGACACCATCGACGGCCGTGCCGCGGTGGCGGCCATTCGCGCCGGCGCCGAGGACATCGTTGTGCGGTCGAACATCCACCGGCTTCCGGTCGCCATTCAGTCCGCGATCGCAGTGCGGCGGCCCCTTCAGAAGCTCAGCCCGCGACAGCTACAGGTGTTACGGCTCGTCGCGGAGGGAAATACGACGCCCGGGATCGCACGCCGGCTCAAGCTCAGTGACAAAACCATCGACACGCATCGCGGTGAAGTCATGAAGCGACTCGGCATTCACGACGTCGTCGGACTCGTGCGCTACGCGCTCCGCGTTGGGATCGTACCCGCGGACACCACGGAGTCATAACGCACATCACTGCGCGCGACGCTGAGAATTGAGTCGCGCGTCGCGGTAACTGATTTCTCCCGTGTGCGCGCGGATCGTCGCAGGAGCACTGTGGTATTGCTCATATGCGTCGACGGTTCCGCGCGAATCGTCCTCATCATTCACCGGAAGACGAGGAGGACAGCCCATGAAGAAATGGATTGCCGCCAGCTTGACGCTCGCCGCGATCGTCCCGGCCGCACTGCGTGCGCAACAGCATCCACCGCCGCCCGCGACCGAGCCAGGCGCCACCCTGCTCGCGATCAGAACGCTCCCTGCGTCGTCGACCAGCGTTCTGACCATCACGTCGCCATCGTTCGTCGCCGGTGGCGACATTCCGTTCGAGTACACGCAGTACAAGGGCAACGTATTCCCGGGATTTGCGTGGAATGCCGGCCCGACCGGAACGCGGTCGTATGTCGTGATCATGCAGGATGCCGACGCGCTGCAGAACAACGCGCCGATTCTGCACTGGACGATGGTGAACATCCCGGCCAGCGTGACGACGCTCGACACCGCGCTGACAACGCCGCCAACGGGCGCAATGTTCGGCCCCAATATCCGGGGCGAGCACCAGGCGTACCTCGGACCGCGTACGCCGCCGGGCCCAAAACACCGCTACCACGTGCAGGTCTTCGCGCTCGATACGGTGATTCCCGACGCTGCGGTCGCGACCTACTCAGGCCTCGTCGACGCGATGAAGGGACACGTGCTCGCCAGCGGCGAGCTCATTGGGCTCGGACAGGCGATGGACAAATAGACTGCCCGATTCGGGCAGTCTATTTTCTGCCTGCAAAGAGCTTCACGTATTCCCCGTATCCTTCCGCCGCGAGGCGAGAGACGGGAATGAAGCGCAGCGACGCCGAGTTGATGCAGTAGCGGAGGCCCGTCGGCTCGGGGCCGTCGTCGAACACGTGACCGAGGTGCGAGTCGGCATTCTTCGACCGCACTTCGGTCCGGTCCATGCCGAGGGTCTTGTCGTCGTTCTCCTTGATGTTCGCCTTCACGAGCGGCTTCGTGAAACTCGGCCAGCCCGTTCCCGAATCGAACTTGTCGAGCGAGCTGAAAAGCGGCTCGCCGGACACGACGTCGACGTAGATGCCCGCCTGATGGTTGTTCCAGAATTCATTCTGGAACGGCGTTTCCGTGTATTCGTGCTGCGTGACCTGGTACTGCAGCGGCGTGAGGCGCTTCTTGAGATCAGCGTCGGTCGGTTTGACGAACGGCGTCCCGGGATTCCACTTGGGAGCGGCATCGGCGGGTTTGGCCGCCACCTGAGCGGTCGACTGTGATTGCGCGCCCGCGGGCGCTGCGGAAGCCGCGAGGTACGCGCCAACAAGCGCGACGGCGGCGAGGGTCATTCGCATTATCGGATCCTGTGCCAGTGTCCATATTGAATGTAAGCAGGCCGTCAATCGGCCAATCGGCCAATCGGCCAATCGGCTAATCGGGTATTCGGGCAATCGGGCACTCCCATGCGACTTTTTCTTCCAGCACTATTCAGCCTCGCCACGGCGGCGAGCGCGCAGCAGATCACGGCTGATCCCGCCCTTGCGGCTGAGATCGATCGCCGGACTGCTGCCATCACCGACAAGGTGACGGCGTGGCGGCACGACATTCACCAGCACCCCGAGCTCGGTTACGCCGAGACGCGCACGGCGGGGATCGTCGCCGCACATCTCAAGTCGCTCGGTCTCGAAGTGCAGGAACACGTCGGCGGCATTCCGGGCGTGGTGGGAATTCTTCACGGGGCAAAGCCCGGTCCCACCGTCGCGCTGCGCGCCGATATGGATGCACTGCCGGTGGCGGAACAGGTCGACGTGCCGTTCAAGTCCACGGTGCGCACCACGTACAACGGGCAGGAAACCGGCGTGATGCACGCGTGCGGGCACGACACGCACGTCGCGATGCTGATGGGCACGGCCGAAGTACTCGCTGGGCTCAAGGACCGGCTGAGTGGCACCGTCAAGTTCATCTTCCAGCCCGCGGAGGAGGTGGCGCCGAAGGGCGGCGCCCAACCGATGATCGCCGCGGGCGTCATGAATGGCGTCGACGCGGTGTTCGGCCTGCACGTGTTCCCGGGAAAACTCGGCTCCATCCAGTACCGCGCGGGCCCGCTCCAGGCGAGCGCGGACAACTGGAAGATCATTGTTCACGGCAAGCAGTCGCACGGGGCAAAGCCGGCGGAAGGCGTGGATCCAATCGTGATTGGCGCCGAGATCGTGACCGCGCTGCAGACGATCGTCTCGCGCCAGATCGACCTGACCATGTCACCCGCGGTCGTGACCGTGGGCGCATTTCACGGCGGCCTTCGCGAGAACATCATCCCGGATTCAGTGTGGATGATCGGCACGATCCGCACGTTCAGCGACACCGTGCGCCGCCAGATTCACGCGCGCATGAAGAAGATTGCGGAGAACATCGCGATTGCGAGCGGAGCCACCGCGTCGGTCGAAATCGTGGATGGCTACCCGGTCACGGTCAACAACCCTGCGCTGACCACACGGTTTGTCGCGACGCTCAAGCGCGTGGCCGGCGACGCCGGCGTCTCGGAAGCACCGCTACAGATGCCGGCCGAGGATTTTTCGCGCTACGCCGAGCTCGCTCCCGGCATGTTCATCCACCTCGGCGTGACCCCTCCCGGCCTCGACCCGGCGAAGGTGGCGAGCAATCACTCTCCTCTCTTTCAGGCGGACGACAGGGCGCTGCCCGTGGGCGTGCGAGCGATGAGCAATCTCGCCGTCGATTTTCTGCGATCGGGCGGCATTCAGAAGACGCAGTAGATCGATCGATCAGTTCTTCCGCACCGAGTCGTAGAAACGGTACAGCAGCTCCTTGTTGCCGCGCACCATTCCGAACTCCTCGCGCGCGATTTTCTCCTGCACGACGGGGTCGTTGAGCACGGCGCGCTTCCATTTTGCCAGCGAGTCGACCTCGCGCTGCATCGCGGCCACATCTTCGCGCAGCTGATCACGCTTCGAACGCTGTGACAGCAGCGCGAAGGTGCTGTACTCCCCGCCCTGCACCGCGTACCACGCGACGCCGATGATCCCGGCGAGCAAGAGCAGCCGCCGTCCGACGCCGCGCTTCTTGCGCGCGTCGCGCGGCGGCGGCGGATCCTTGGGCTTCTTCGCCGGACTCATTTCCTGTCGAGACCGTACACGGCGCCGCCCGGGAAGAGCGACGAATCACCGAGTGCTTCCTCGATGCGCAGCAGCTGGTTGTACTTGGCCACACGATCCGTGCGCGACGCTGATCCGGTCTTGATCTGGCCCGCGTTCGTCGCGACCGCAAGATCGGCGATGAACGTGTCTTCCGTCTCGCCGCTTCGGTGCGACACGATCGACTGGTATCCGTTCCTGCGGGCGAGCTCCATCGCCTCGAGCGTCTCGGTCACTGTCCCGATCTGATTCACTTTCACGAGGATGGCGTTCGCGACGTCTTCCTCGATGCCGCGCGTGAGGTATTCGACGTTGGTTACGAACAGATCGTCGCCCACCAGCTGCACGCGGTCACCGAGCGCATCCGTGAGCTGCTTCCAGCCCGCCCAGTCGCCTTCCGCGAGGCCGTCTTCGATCGAGACGATCGGATACTTGTCGATCCAGCGTTCGAACAAGTCGATCATGCCCTCGGCCGTCCTGGTGCCGCCGCCGCTCTTCTTGAACGTGTACTTGCCCTTGTCGTAGAGCTCGGACGACGCGCAGTCGAGCGCGATCGCGACCTGCTTGCCGGGTGCGTATCCCGCGGATTCAATGGCTTCGATCACGACATCGAGCGCCTGCTGGTCGCTCGCGAGATCGGGAGCGAATCCGCCTTCATCGCCGACACCCGTGCTCATCTTCTTCTTGACGAGCACTTTCTTGAGCGCGTGAAACACTTCCGCGCCCATGCGCAACGCGTCATCGAACGACGCCGCGCCGACCGGCACGACCATGTATTCCTGGAAGTCGACGGTGTTCGTCGCGTGTGCGCCGCCATTCAGGATGTTCATCATGGGAACCGGAAGCGTGCGCGCATTCGGTCCCCCGAGATAACGGAAGAGCGGAAGGCCGTGCGACGTCGCGGCGGCACGCGCGCAGGCCATCGACGCCCCGAGAATCGCGTTCGCGCCGAGCTTGCCCTTGTTGGGCGTGCCGTCGAGGGCGTTGAGCGCGTTATCGACCGCCACCTGGTCACTCGCGGAGTGGCCGAGGAGGGCTTTCGCGATCGGGCCGCGCACATTCTCGACCGCCTTGCGCACCCCCTTGCCGCCGTATCGCTTCGCGTCACCGTCGCGCAGCTCGACGGCTTCATGCGTACCGGTGGACGCACCGCTGGGCACGGCAGCGCGGCCAACCGCGCCGTTCTCGAGCTCGATTTCGACTTCGACCGTGGGATTGCCGCGGGAATCGAGTATTTCGCGGCCAGTAATGCGGATAATAGTCATTTGAGAAAGGCGAGAGCGGGAGAACGAGAGAACGGGACCCTCAACGGGACCCTCAACTACCGAATTCCGGCGATCGAATGCCGTACAGCTCCTCCTGCGCGCGGGCCATTGCTGCGTACGTCAGGCGCGCGAGCTTGTCGCGTTCGTCGTAGGTCATTCCCGTCGTCGGAATCGGATCGAGGACATGAATGTGAATCACGCCCGCGCGCACGCGGTAGTCGCCTTTTTTCAGGACTTCGATCGATCCGTGCACCAGCACGGGCACAACCGGCGCCTGCGCGGAAATCGCGAGCACGAACGGTCCCTTCTTGAACCGGCGGAGGGGATAGTCGGACCCGCGCGTTCCTTCCGGGAAGATGACGACTGTGGTGCCCTCTCCGATTCGCTCCGCGGCCTTCTCGTACTCGGCGAACGCCGCCTTCCGGTTGGCCCGCTCGATGAACACCTGCCCGGATGCCTCCGCCGACGGCCCGAACAGTGGGATCTTCCTCAGCTCGGCCTTCGCGACGAACGCAAACCGCGGCAGGACGGATGCGAGGGCGAACACGTCGAACCAGCTGACGTGGTTGGCGACGATCACCCGCGGCGCGGGACTCGTGATCAGCCCGAAATTCCCGTGCGTTTCAACGCGCACGCCCGCGGCCCAGCAGATCTTCCGGCTCCACGCACGCGGGCCCCACGCAAGCACGCTCCCCTCACGGTAGGGAACGCCAAGCAGGGACGCGCCGATGATCAGCGCTGCATACCACGGAGTGAATACGAGAAAAGCCGCGAGGACCAGCGCCGTGCGAATCACGCTGAAAAGTGATCGTGCCCCGCACTGATTTCAACGCGATTCCCGCCACGCAGCACCACCACCCCGGGCGTTCCGCTCGCGACGGCGCCGATTTTCGTGAGCGCGACCCCGGACGCGCGCGCAAATGCGCCCGCATCGATCGCACCGGCCGCTGCGGTCACGAGCAGCTCGTATTCCTCGCCGCTTACCGCCGCCGCGAGCGCGTCCGCGCCATCCACGCACGGAACATCGTCGAGGTGAAGCGTGAGCACATGCCCGCTGGCCATGGCGACATGGCGCGCGTCCGCGACCAGTCCGTCGGAGACGTCGATTGCCGCCGTACAACCGTGATCCGCGAGCCACCGCGCCGCAGCTATGCGCGCTTCAGGGCGCGCGAACCGGGCCCGGGCCGCCGCCGGCGGCTCGCGATGGCTTTGCCACGCATGCAACGCGAGGCCCGGGCCGCCGAGATGTCCCGTCACCCAGACATCGTCGCCGGCGCGCGCACCGGCACGCACCAGCGGACGCGTGCACGCGCCGATCACGGTCACCGTGATGGAGAGCTCGCCGCCCGACGTGAGATCTCCTCCGATCACTCGCGTGCCCGCCGCCGCAACCGCGGCGCCGATGCCGGACGACAGCGCGTCGAGCTCGGGACGCCAGCTCGGCGGCACGGTGAGCGCCGTCAGCACGCCGAGGGGCCTCGCGCCGACGGCCGCGAGATCGCTCAACGCCGCCGTCGTCGCGCGCCAGCCGATTTCTTCCGGCGTGAGCCACGCGCGCCGGAAGTGCACATTTTCCACGCTGGTGTCAGTGCTGACGGCAATGGATTCGCCCGGCTGCGCGTCGAGAAGCGCGGCATCGTCGCCAATGCCGTCGGCGCTTGCACCCCAACGCGCAACCATCGCGCGAATCGCGTCGAACTCCTTGCCGGTGCCGAGCGGGGTGTGCGGCGTCACCGCACCATGCCGTCGTCGGCTCTGCGAACCCGGACGCCGCCGCCGCGCGTGGCGATCCAGGCGTATCGCGGCGTAAGCACGAGGCCGAACGCTTCGCCCGGAAGGTCAGGGCCGTTCGCGAGGAATCGCTGCGTGTTCGCGGCGCGCTGCGAAATCAGCACCCCGCGTTCACCGGCAATCCAGATCGTGTTCGCGTCCGCAGCAAGGCCGTACACACGGCCGACACGCGACGTGTTGACGAGCGATACCGGATCGAGCACCTGGCCCGAACGCGCCGAGATGCGGACCACCTCGCCTTCCGCGTTCGCGATGACGACAATCGAATCAACAGTCGCAATCGCCGTGACCGCCGTGTTGACACGCGTATCGCTCGCCGCGGAACGCACGCGGCGCGGCTGCGATTCTCCGCGCGGCAGCGCGAACAATCCGAGATCCGAGGCGATCCAGAGCGTGTCGCTGCGCATGACGAGCGCGCGCACCGTCGTGTTGAGCAGCGCGGTCTGCACGTCGTTGCGGCTGCGCGACGTTTCGCTGTCCGGAATGAACGACAGGCCTCGCGTCGTCCCCACCCACACACCGCCGTCGGCGACCTCGAGCGCGAGGGCCACGGAACTGGCGCCCATGTCATCAACGCGGCGCAGAACGCCGCCAGTTTGCGCGTCGAGATGAACGAGGCCGCGATCGCTTCCGATCCAGAGCGTGGTCCCCGATTGCACGAGCGATGTGATCCGCGCATTCGCGAGGGGCGACGCCGTTCCGCCATCGAGCCACCGCCAGGTGCGGAATTCCGCGTCGACGAACGTCACACCGCCGCGCGATGCGGCGGTGCCGCCAAGACTGCCGAACCACACGCCGTCCGCTGCGCGGGCGACGGCGCCGGTGCCGTCGCCAATCAAGCCGAATGGCACCGATTCTCCGCGAAAGAACAGCGGGTCGGCCTTGAAGAGCCCGCCACCGGCGGTTCCAAGCCACACTTCACTCACGCCGGGCGTCGCGGCGGCACTGATCACCGGCCACGAGCGCAGCTGCGCATCGCGCGTGATGAGTCGCTCGTACCCCTGGAGCGCGGGATACTGCTTGTAGACGCTCGCCACGGTCTGCGGAAAGATGCGCTGGCTGCCCCCGGTCGTCGGCGGACGAGCCGCGCCGGGCGCCTGCACGTACGGCTGCACACCCCCCGCTGCGGAGACGCGGAGATACCCGGTCGAGCTTCCCACGATCACACCGCCGGCAATGTCCGCCGGATCGACAAAGAAGGCGTTCACACGATCGGGCACGAGCGTGCGCACGATCTCGTCGAACCCCACGCGGTAGTGAAACACCATGTTGTCCGCGGCGAACCAGATGGCCGCCGGATCAGCCGGATCGGCCAACATGAGGGTCACCGTCGCATCCGGCCAGCCGTCGACACGCGTAACCGGTGGATGCCACTGGTTGAACCGGTGATCGTAGATGCCGAGTCCGCCGGGCGTGGCGATGAACGTGTAGCGGTCACCCACACCGATCGCGGTGATCGTCGTCATCGCGGGAATCACGACGCGATCGGTGGCGCGTGTCGAACCACCGGGCGTCGGCGCGGGCTCGCCGCTCGCGCCGCCCGCACCGGGCGGCGCGCACGACACGGCCGCAACCGCCGCGATGGCAGCGGTGAGCGCAGCAGCGCGCGCGTTCATTGTTCGCCCACGGCGGGCAGCATGGCGAGGAGTCCGTCAGGAAGCGGCGCACTCACGTGCGACCACGCGTCGCGCAGCGCGTCAACAACGTCCGTGAGGGCGCTGCCGCGCACGGCCGTTCGCGCGACGAGCTCCGCGGCCGTCCCGTGCGCCCACACCGCGGCAAGCGCGGCGTCGTGCGCGTCAGACATCACGGCGAGCAGCGCACCGGTAATGCCGGCGAGCACGTCTCCGCTCCCGCCGGTCGCGAGCACGGGCGAGCCGACAGGCGCGACCGTGACGCGACCGTCGGGAGCGGAGACGACCGTGGGTGTGCCCTTGAGCACGACGACCGCGTTGGTCATCGACGCGAGCCGGAGACCGATCTCGAACCGGTCGCGCAGCACGTCGTCCGTCGAGACGCCCGCGAGTCTCGCACACTCTGCCGGATGCGGTGTGATCACGGCCTGTCGTACCCCGAGCGCGGCGCGAAGGGCGACCACGTCGCCGGTGAAGGCGTTGAGTGCATCGGCGTCGAGCACGGCGGGCGCGGACACATTCTGCAGAATACGCTCGACCACCGGCCGCGCGCCCGCGCCAAAGCCCGGGCCGAGCACCAGCGCGTCCGGATTTCCCAGTGCGCCTTCGACACCAGCGTCGTCCACCGGCCACGTGGCTCCCGTCGCTTCAGGCACGCCGGACTGAAGCGCGGCCAAACTCTCCGCCGCGACGACCACGCGCACGAGGCCCGCTCCGGACCGGAGCGCGCCTCGCGCCGCGAGGATCGTCGCGCCGGCCATGCCCTCGCGTCCCCCGACGATCGCGACACGGCCGCGCGTGCCCTTGTGTGCGTCGGCAGTGATGCGCGGAATCGAAGCGCGAACGGCTGCTTCGTCCACGAGGGGCGGCGCACCGTCAGCAAGCGCCGCGTGCGCGCCGAGCCCGATGTCGGCGACATCAATGGCACCGGAAACTCCGCGCGCAATGAGGAGCCCGCGCTTCACCGTCCCGAACGTGACCGTGGAGTCCGCCGGCACGCATTGCGGCGGAACCTCGCCCGTCGACGCATCGAGTCCGCTCGGCACGTCGAGCGCGAGCACGTAGGCGCCGCGGTGACGAATCTGCGCGAGCGCCTGAAGCGCCGGAATCACATCGAGTCGCGGGACGCCGCGAGCGCCGGTACCGAGCACGCCGTCCACGGCGATCGCTTCAAAACCATGGGGAGGCTCGAACGGTCCGGCGTGAACGGCGCGATCGCGCGCGGCGCGCGCATCGGGCGTGGATGGCTCACCCAGCGCGTGCACACGCACCACGACGCCCTGCGCGCGCAGGAGCTCCGCGACGACCCACGCATCGCCGCCATTGTTGCCGGTGCCCGCAAAGATGGCGACGCCGCCCTGGACGCGATCCTTCGCGCGTCGCAGCAGCACATCGGTCGCCGCGCGGCCCGCCCGCGCCATCAGTTCGGACGATGGCGTTCCGGCCGCGATCGCAGCGGCGTCGCGGGCGGCGGCTTGCTGAGCAGTTGTGACGAAAACCGGCACGAGGGTGACGAGTGAGGCGCGTGCCTCAGTGCTCAGTCGCTGTTGCGTTCCAGGGGTAATCCCGCTCGAACGCGCGGTCGAAATCGAAGATGTTGAGAAAATCGTCCTTGGAGTCGGTCGGCTGGCTGATCAGGAGGCCGAACTCGACCAGGGCGAAGACCACGTCGCCGATATCGCGCGTGCACTTGATGCCCCAGTGTTCGAGCACCATGCGCGCCATGACACCGTAGCGGTCGAGCGCGAGGTCGCGGCACGCACCGGCAAGCTCCGGCCCAGAAATGTGGCGCCGCTCCGGGAGCTTGGTCTGCGAAAACTCCAGGGCCTGCAACACGAACAGATACGCGCGCTCATCGAAACGCGGTTCGATGAGCCGAAGGCGATCCATCACGCCGTCGCGAAATGCCAACTCAGGCATGACGGACAAGATGGGAGCCGGAGCGAGTCTGGACAATACTTGACAACGACGACAGAGAGCGGGAGAGCGGGAGAACGAGAGAGCGGGACGGGGGACAGGGGGACAGGGGGACAGAGGAACAGGGGTCCCTCCAGCCCTCTAGCCCTCTAGCCCTCCAGCCCTTCAGTAAAGCGGAAATTCCCTGGCAAGTGCGCGTACATCCGCGCGCACGGCTTCCCGGATGCTCGTGTCCGTGGGCGATGCGAGAACGCGGCTGATGAGCGCGGCGATCTGCTCCATCTGCGGCTCGCGCATGCCGCGCGTGGTCACTGCCGGCGTTCCGATGCGGATGCCGCTGGTCACGAACGGCGACTCCGTCTCGCGCGGCACGGTGTTCTTGTTCACGGTGATCCCCGCTTCGTTCAGCGCGTGCTCCGCCACCTTGCCGGTCAGGCCCTTGTTGCGAAGGTCGATCAGCATGAGGTGATTGTCCGTGCCCCCGCTCACAATCGTGAACCCGTCGCGCATGAGCGCCGCTGCGAGCGTGCGCGCGTTCGCGACCACCTGCTCGCAGTATTTCCTGAACTCGGGCTGGAGCGCTTCTTCGAACGCGACCGCCTTCGCGGCGATGATGTGCATGAGCGGGCCGCCCTGCGTGCCCGGGAACATCGCCTTGTCCACCGCCTTGGCATGCGCGGCCTTGCAGAGCACCATGCCACCTCGCGGACCGCGCAGCGTTTTGTGCGTGGTCGTGGTCACGACGTCGGCGTGCGCCACGGGCGACGGATACACGCCAGTCGCCGCGAGCCCCGCGAAGTGCGCCATGTCCACCCAGAAGATCGCGCCGACTTCCCGCGCGGCCTCGGCGAACGCCGTGTAGTCGAGATGGCGCGAATACGCCGAGTAGCCGGCGATGATCATTTTCGGCCGGTGCTCGCGCGCCGTCGCACGCATCGCGTCGTAATCGATCAGCCCGTCGTCGTTCACGCCGTAGTGCACGGGTTTGTAGAGCAGACCCGAGAAATTCACCGGCGATCCGTGTGTCAGGTGCCCGCCCTGCGACAGGTCCATGCCGAGGACGACGTCGCCCGGTTTGCAGAAGGCGAGGTACACGGCCGCGTTTGCCTGCGCGCCGGAATGCGGCTGCACGTTGGCATGCTCGGCGCCGAACAACTGTTTCGCGCGCTCAATCGCGAGCCGCTCGACTTCGTCGACGACTTCACACCCGCCGTAGTAGCGTTTTCCGGGGAGACCTTCGGCGTACTTGTTCGTGAGCGGTGTCCCCATAGCCTCCATGACCGCGGGGGACACGAAGTTCTCGCTCGCGATCAGCTCGAGGCCTTCGTTCTGGCGCTTCGTTTCGGCGTTGATGAGTCCCGCGATGACGGGATCGGCGGCGATAAGCTCGGCGCTTCCGCCCCGCCGGTCCCATTTCGTCCAATCGGTCATGAGGCCGGAATGTCCCTCGAGCCGGGGGGATCGTCATCGATCTTGTCGACGCGGCGCTGGTGGCGTCCGCCCTCGAAGGGCGTGTCGAGCCACGTCTTGAGAATCTGCACGCCGTCTTCGTCGCTCACGAAACGCGCGGGAAGCACGAGCACGTTCGCGTCGTTGTGCTCGCGCGCCAGCTTCGCGATTTCCGGCGTCCATGCGACCGCGGCACGCACGCCGTGGTGGCGGTTTGCCGCGTACGCCATGCCGAGCCCGGTGCCGCACAGCAGCACGCCGCGCTTGACGTCGCCCTGCTCCACTTTTTCGGCGAGTGGATGCGCGTAGTCCGGATAATCCGTCGACGCCGGGGAATGCGTACCCATGTCTTCGACGTCATACCCGAGCTGGCGAAGAACGCCGGCGAGCTTCTCCTTCATTTCGAAGCCCGCGTGATCACTCGCGATGGGAATGCGTTCGGACATTGCTCAGGATTTGCGCGGAAACTGTGGCCACGTTTTCACGAGCCCGCCCACCTGGGCCAGACGGCGTTCCGCAAGCCGGTCTGCGGCGAGGGCGGTCGTGATCTTCTGCTCCTTCGCGATCTTATACACCCCAAGCAGCGTGTCGAAGATCTCGTCGGCCTTCCGGAGCGCGCGTTCGTGGGTCCAGCCCACCAGCTCGGAGTACACGTTGATCACGCCACCCGCGTTCGCGACGAAATCCGGCGCGTAGAGGATGTTGCGCTGTTCGAGCGCCGCCGCATGCCGGTCCCGCTCGAGGAGCTGGTTATTGGCGCCGCCCGCGACGATTTCACACTTGAGCTTCGGGATCGTGTCGTCGTTCAGGATCGCGCCGAGTGCGCACGGCGCGAAGATATCCGCGGGCGTCGTGTAGACCTCCTGGTCGGACACCATGGTCGCCTTGTACTGCTTGACCATGGCTTCGGCGCGCTCCGCGCGCAGGTCGTACACCTTGAGCTTCGCGCCAACGGCGGCGAGCTCGCCGCACAGGAAGCGGCCGACATTGCCGATGCCCTGCACCACCACGGTCTTCCCTTCGAGCGACGTGCTGCCCCAGCGCCACTGCGCGGACGCGAGGATCGAGCGGAATACGCCACGCGCCGTCACGGGCGAGGGATCGCCGGAGCGCGTCCCCAGTCCGGCCACGTACTCGGTTTCCATGTGCACGTAGTCCATGTCGCCCGTCGACGTGCCCACGTCCTCCGCAGTGATGTAGCGGCCACCAAGGGACTCGACGAACCGCCCGTGCGCGCGGAACGTCATCTCGCGGTCGCGCGACTGGTTGTCGCCGATGATCACCGCTTTGCCGCCGCCGAGGTTGAGTCCGGCGACGGCGTTCTTGTACGTCATGCCGCGCGCAAGGCGCAGCGCGTCGGTCAGGGCGGCTTCGTCGCTGTCGTACTGCCAGAAGCGCGTCCCGCCCAGCGCGGGACCGAGGACGGTGCTGTGAATCGCGATGATGCCGCGGTAGCCGGACGCCTTGTCGTGACAGATCGCAATCTGCTCGTGGCCCATCTCGGCGATCGTTTCAAAAAAATTCATGGATGTTTGTAAGCGATTACAGGGAACGGAAAACAGCGAAGGGAAATTCTCCAGCTCTCGAGCCCACAGCGTTCAGCCCCTCAGCAAGGCTCTTGCAATGACCACTCGCTGGATCTCGGACGTGCCTTCGTAAATCTCGGTGACCTTTGCGTCGCGGAAATATCGCTCCACGGGATACTCGGCGACGTACCCGTAGCCCCCGAATACCTGGATCGCTTCGGTTGTCACCCACATCGCCGTTTCTGACGCGAGCAACTTGGACATCGAGCTCTCGGCGCGAACCACGACGCCGCGGTCCTTTGCCGCGGCCGTGGCGTGCAGCAATGCCCGGGCGGCCGTAATGCGCGTGCGCATGTCGGCCAGCTTGTACTGAATCGCCTGGAATTCCGCGATGGGTTTGCCGAACTGCTTGCGTTCCTTCGCGTAGGCGACGCTCGCCTCCATCGCGGCGCGCGCAATGCCAATGGCCTGCGCCGCGATCCCCATGCGTCCGTGCTCGAGCGATTGCATGGAGTATGCAAAGCCCTGCCCTTCCGCGCCGAGCAGACGATCTCCCGGCACGCGCATGTTTTCGAACACGAGCTGCACCGTCGGCGACCCGCGCAGCCCCATCTTGTCTTCCTTCTTGCCCACGTGAAAACCGGGAAGGTCCGGCGTAATGATGAACGCCGAGATCCCCTTGGCCCGCTTTCGCGCGCCGGGCAGATCGGTCCGCGCCATCGCCATGATCACACCGGCGCGGTTGCCGTTGGTGACCCAGGACTTGCGTCCGTTCAGAATCCAGTCGTCGCCGTCACGCGTCGCCTGCGTTGTGAGCGACGCGGCGTCTGAGCCCGCGTCGGGCTCGCTCAGGGAAAACGCGCCCAGCAGCTCTCCGCGGGCCACGCGTTTGAGGTAGGCGGCCTTCTGCGCGGCCGTTCCGACGTTCTGGATCATCTGCGTCGGAAACGTGTTGTGCACGCTCAGCAACACGGCCGTGGCGGCGTCGACGGCCGCGATCTCCTCGAGCACGAGGAGGTACGTCAGCGTGTCGAGCGCGAGCCCGTCGTACTCCTCGGGCAGAAGCATGCCCATGAACCCCAACTCGCCCAGCCGCTCGACCACGCGGTCATCGTACGACGCATCGCGATCCCACCCGGCCGCGTACGGTGCAAGCTCGGTCGCCGCGAACTCCCGCGCGGTCTCGACGATCGCGCGCTGCTGTTCGGTGAGCGGAGTGAGATCCATTCGGGGTGGCGAAACCCTTCAGCGGTGAGATGTTTCGCGGAAAGCTACCACTCCGGCGGGGGTCGCACAGGCGTGCCTAATACTGATAGAACCCCCGACCTGATTTGCGCCCCGTCCACCCGGCGTCGACGTATTTCCGCAGGAGCGGGCACGGACGGTACTTGGGATCGCCAAGGCCGGTGTGGAGCACTTCGAGAATGGCGAGACAGGTATCCAGCCCAATGAGATCCGCCAGCGCCAGCGGCCCGAGCGGGTGGTTCATGCCGAGCTTCATGACGGTGTCAATCGCCTCCGCCGACCCGACACCCTCCATGAGGCAGAACACGGCCTCATTGATCATCGGCATCAGGATGCGGTTGGCAATGAACCCCGGGTAATCACTCGCCTCGACGGGCGTTTTGCCCAGCTGCCGTGCCAGCGCGACCACGCGCGCGGTCGTCTCTTCCGACGTAGCCTGGCCGCGAATGATTTCGACGAGCTGCATGACCGGCACCGGATTCATGAAGTGCATGCCGACCACGGACGCCGGGCGCTTGGTGCGCGCGCCGATCTGCGTGATGGAGATGGAGCTCGTGTTGCTCGCCAGCACCGACTCGGGCGGCGCAATCCGGTCCAGCTTCTCGAAGATCTGGAACTTGAGATCGGCGCGCTCGGTCGCCGCCTCGATCACCAGCGTTGCCTCGGAGGCGGCATCCATTGATGTCGACGTCGTGATGCGCGCGAGCGCCGCGTCTTTCGCGGCGGCGTCGATCGTTCCCTTCTTGACCTGGCGATCGAGATTCGACGTGATCGTGCCCTTGCCCTTCGCGAGCGCCTCCTCGGAGATGTCGACCATCGACACGTCGAAGCCCGACACCGCGAACACGTGCGCGATGCCGTTCCCCATCTGCCCGGCGCCGACGACCGCGATGCGTTCACCCATGTTCAGATCCGTTCCACCGAAAGGGCCACGGCATTGCCGCCGCCGAGGCAGAGCGTGGCGAGGCCGGTGCGCTTATCACGATCGCGCATGGCGTGGAGCAACGTCGTGAGGACGCGCGCGCCGCTCGCACCGATGGGATGGCCGAGCGCAATGGCGCCGCCGTTCACGTTCACTCGATCCCAGTCCCAGCCGAGCGCGTCACCGTCGGCCAGCGCCTGCACGGCAAACGCTTCGTTGGCTTCGATGAGGTCGTAATCGCCGATCTTCGTGCCCGCCTTCTTCATCAGGTTCTGCACGGCGAAAATCGGCGCGAAGAATAGGTCCTTGGGCTCACCGCCGCCCGTGGCGTAGGCCGTCACGCGCGCGAGCGGCTTCAGGCCGTGCGCCTTGGCGAATGCGAGCGACGCGACCACCAGCGCGCTGGCGCCGTCGTTCAAGCCGGGGGCGTTGCCCGCGGTGACGGTGCCGTCTTTCTCGAACGACGGCTTCAACGTCGCGAG
>DASRAP010000419.1:0-8170 GCA_035638155.1 Gemmatimonadaceae bacterium
CGTTGTCGCGGCTCTCGTCGCGAACGGCACGTACAAGGATCCGTACGTCGGCATGAATCTCCGTGCCATTCCAGGCATGGATTCGTACCCGATCGGCGCGAATTTCGTGCACACCGACATGAAGCCGACGAGTCCGTTCGCTGTGTCGTGGTGGTACCGCACCGAGTTCCGCCTGCCCGCCGAGCATGCGAGCGATCACATCGCGCTGCATTTCGGCGGGATCAATTATCGCGCCAACATCTGGCTCAACGGAAAGCAGCTCTCGTCCCGCACGAACGTGGCCGGCGCGTACCGCTCGTACGAGTTCGATGTCACTGACGGCATCAAGTTCAACGAGTCAAACGCGCTCGCGGTGGAGGTGTTCGCGCAGGGCGCGGCAGATCTCGGGATGAATTGGGTGGACTGGAATCCGACGCCGCCGGACAAGGATATGGGACTGTGGCGGCCGGTGTACGTCACGACGAGCGGAGACGTGCAACTGCGATTCCCGCACGTGGTGACAAGGGTCAACAGGTCGGAGGGCCAACGGGCCGAAGGGTCGTCCGCGGACGTGTCGGTCTCTGTTGAAGTACGCAATCTTTCGTCGCAGGCGGCCATGGGTACACTGTCAGCTGCGATTGAGGGAGCCCGGCGCACTACGGTCGTTGCGCTCGCGCCGCATGAAACGAGGCTCGTGCACCTGCCGGCGATACACTTTGTGAATCCGCGCCTCTGGTGGCCCGCGGAGATGGGCGCACAGAACTTGTACGATCTCACGGTTGCGTTCACCAAAGGCAGCGTGGTCACCGATCGAGATCGCGTGCGCTTCGGCATGCGGGAGATCACGTCCGAGCTCACGCCACAGGGCGGACGTCTCTTTCGCGTGAACGGGCGGCGCATTCTGGTGCGGGGTGGCGGCTGGGCGCCGGACATGCTGTTGCGCGCCACGCCGCAGCGTCAGGAAGCCGAATTGCGCTATGTGCGCGACATGCATCTCAACACGGTGCGCCTCGAGGGCAAACACGAAGACGAGAGCTTCTACGACATCGCCGACAAGCTCGGCGTTCTCGTCATGGCCGGCTGGTCATGCTGCGATCAGTGGGAGCTCTGGAGCAAGTGGACGAAGGACGACACGCTCATCGCGGCGCAGTCGCAGCGTGACGAGATCCGGCGCATTCGCAATCGTGCCAGCGTGCTCGTCTGGCTCAACGGCAGCGACAATCCTCCACCGGCGAAAGTCGAGAGCACGTACGTCGGCATTCTGAAAGAGCTCGAGTGGCAGAACCCTGTGCTTTCGTCCGCCTCTGCAAAACGCGCGGCCACAGGACCGAGCGGGGTCAAGATGACCGGGCCATACGACTGGGTGCCTCCAGTGTACTGGCTGCTCGCCGACACGCTCGGCGGCGCGCGCGGGTTCAATACGGAGACGAGCCCCGGCCCCGCCATCCCGCCGATCGAGAGTCTCAAACAAATGTTGCCCGCGGATCACCTCTGGCCGATTGACTCGGTGTGGGGATTCCACGGCGGCGGCGGACAATTCACCAAGTTCACGAAGTATCTCGACGCGATGAACGCGCGGTATGGGGCGCCGACGAGCGCCGAGGATTTCGCGACGAAGTCACAGATCGCGACGTATGAAGCCGAGCGGGCGATGTTCGAGGCGTACGCGCGAAACAAGTATGTGTCGACGGGCGTGATCCAGTGGATGCTGAACAACGGATGGCCGTCGCTCATCTGGCACCTCTACGACTACTACCTGCGCCCCGGCGGCGGATACTTCGGCGCAAAGAAGGCCAACGAGCCCCTGCATGTGATGTTCTCGCCGGACGACCGTTCGATCGCGGTGGTAAATCACACGACATCGGCCGTGCGCAGACTCCGTGTTCACGTGAGCGCGTTCGGGCTCGACATGGCTCCGCTCTACACCAAGGACACGACGATCAGCGCGCCCGCGGATAGCAGCATCAGACTCTTCAGGCTTCCGGATTTTCCCAACGCTCCGGCGACGTACATCACCGACCTGCGCATGACGGATTCGGCAGGGCGTTCCGTGAGCATCAACACGTACTGGCTGTCGGCCAGGTCCGACGTGCCCGATCTCGCCAATTCGCAGTGGTATGGCGCGCCGACGAAAACGTTTGCGGATTTCACCGCGCTCGCATCGCTCCCGCCCGCAACCGTGAACGCGACCGTGCTCGGCGCTGTCCACGCCGACAGCGGGGATGTATCGCGCGTGCGCGTCGAGAACACCGGGAAGACACTCGCGTTTCATGTGCGGGTGAAGCTCGTAGCCGGCCGCGGCGGCGACGAAATGCTGCCGGTGCGATGGGAGGACAACTACATCACACTCCTGCCGGGAGAGCGACGGGACCTCGCCGTCGCCTATCCCCGCACCTCGGCGCAGGTCGTCGCCGAAGTGAGTGGGATCAACATTCGCTGATGCGTCACCGGCGCCATTTGCAATCCTTTCACCCCACCCCTAGTTGACATAGGGGTTTCCAGCTTCTAATCTCGCGACAGCAACTGACGCGAGACACGCATGCCTGGATCGGACATCATCACCGGTACGTTGGACATTCTGATTCTGAAAGCCGTTAGCTGGGGGCCCGAGCACGGCTACGGCATCGGCAAGTGGATCCGCCAGAACACCGGTGACAACGTCATCGTGCAGGAAGGCGTGCTGTACCCCGCCCTGCATCGCCTCGAACGAAAGGGCCTGCTCCTCGAGAAGTGGGGCCAGAGCGACGGGGGCCGCGCCGCGAAGTTCTACACGCTGAGCGCGGCAGGTCGCAAACATCTCGTGGCCGAAGCCAAGCGCTGGACGAACGTCGCGCGCTCCGTCACCTACGCCCTGGGGCGAACATGAAACGCCTTTTCCGTTTTTCCAGCGGGCGCGCCGGCGCCGTCCGCGACGTCAAGGACGAGCTCCGTTTTCACATCGACGCACGAGCACAGGAGTTCATCGCGCAGGGCATGAGCCCCGAGGAGGCGCAGCGCGCGGCGCGGCGCGCGTTCGGCGATCTCTCCGCCATCGAGGCGGAAGTTCGCGGCAACAGAATTGCCTACGTCGAACGCACCGAGCGCCGCGATTGGCTCGGCGCGCTGACAATGGACATTGGGTACGCGTTGCGCGCGCTGCGCAAGAATCCTGGATTCACCGCCGCGGTCGTCGCAACACTCACGCTGGGCATCGGCGCGACCGTCGCGGTGTTCACGATTGTGAATGGCGTGCTCTTGCGCCCCTTTCCGTACAAGGATCCGTCCCGGCTGGCCATGGTCTGGCTTGCAGGGCCCGAAGATGGCGGTGGCGCGACCTTGCCCCTCACGACCGGCTATTTCGCAAATCTCAATGACGATGCGAGCTCACCGGTTGACGCCGCGGCCTTCCGAAGCTGGACGTACACCGGTGCAACGTCGGGTGCGGCCGAGGAAGTTCGCGGCGCCCGTGTGACGTTCAAGTTCTTCGACGTGCTGGGCGTGCTGCCCATGCTCGGTCGCACGTTCTCCGATACGAACGATGCCAAGGTCGCCGTGCTGTCGCATGGGTTCTGGGAACGGCGCTTCGGAGGCGCGAAGGACATTGTTGGCAAACCGGTCACGCTGAGCGGTGAAACGTTCACGATCATCGGCGTGATGCCCCCCGGGTTCGCGTTTCCGCGCGGCGCCGAGCTCCCGGCGGGCTTCCAATTCGCGCCGCGCACGGACATCTGGACGCCGCTCATCATCAGCGAAGGCGATCGCCGCAATTTCGGCACGATGAACCTCTCCGGTGTTGCGCGGCTCAAGCCCGGCGTGCAGCGCCTGCAAGCCGAGGCGACGATGACGGCCAGGCTGCACGAGCTTCTGCGCACGTTCAACACGCGAACGCAGATGGACTACCGGCTGATCACACTCAAGGATCAGGCGAGCACGACGGTCCGCCGCAGCCTGCTCGTGCTCATGGGGGCGGTCGCGTTCGTGCTGCTCATCGCGTGCGCGAACGTGGCGAATCTTCTGATCGGGCGCACGGCGTCACGATCGCGGGAATTCGCCGTGCGTGCGGCACTCGGCGCCGGCCGCGGCCGGATCGCGCGCCAGCTCATCACCGAGAACGTCGTGCTCGCCGGTACAGGAACAATCCTTGGGGTTCTCTTGTCCGTGTGGGCCGTGCGTGCAATGCTCTCGCTCGTCCCGTCGGGGATGCCGCGCGCCGACGATGTCCACGTCGATTGGCGTGTCATTGCGCTCGCGGTCGGTGTCGCGTTCGCGTGCGGGGTCGCGTTCGCGCTCGCCGCGGCGCTGCACCTCAGGCGTGCCAACATCGGCACAACGCTTCAGCACTCCACGGGCCGCGTCGCCGGCGGCAGACGCCGAATCGGTCGCCGCGGCCTCGTAGCGGCGGAAATCGCGCTCTCGCTGATGCTGCTCATCGGCGCAGTGCAACTCACGCTGAGTTTCATCCGGCTCGAACGCGTCGACCCTGGCTTTGATCCATCCAACGCAATCACCGCATCGGTGCGCATGCCGCTGCCGAATGGATTCCGGCCAATTTTGGATGGCCCGAAGTACCAGCAGTTTTACCGCCAGTTGATGGATCGCTTGCGGCAGGCGCCGGGCGTCAAGGCCGCCGGCGGAAGCAGCGTGTTGCCGCTCACCGGACAGGACGAGTGGAGCAGTGTCACGATCGTCGGTCAGACGCCGCCGCCGAACGGCCGCGGCCTTCGGACGATTTATGGGGTCGTCGATGGCGACTTCTTCGGCGCGATGGGCATTCGCGTGTTGAGCGGGCGCGGCTTCGACGAGCGCGACGTGACGGACGGGACACCGGCGATCGTGGTGAATCGCGCGTTCGCGAAGGCGTATTTCGGTGCGGCGAATCCCATCGGCCAGCAGCTCAATCCGCGCTTCGAATTCCGGGCCGATCCGCCGGCGCGCACGATCATCGGCGTGGTTGAGGACGCACATCAGGCCGGACTCGGCGAGGCAACAACGCCGCAGGTCTACGTTCCCGAGTCGCAGCTGCCGTATCCGTTCATGAACGTCGTGGTGCGTTCCGCGGGCACCGATGCCCGGACACTGATCCCCGCGCTGAAGAACGCCGTGGGCGCCATCGATCCGAACGTCGCGGTCGCGCAGGTGCGGGAGCTCGAAGACCTCGTGGGCACGTCGGTTGCCCGACAGCGATTCAGCATGTCGGTGATCGTGATCTTCGCCGCCGCGTCACTGCTCCTCGCCGTCGTGGGGCTCTACGGCGTCATCGCGCTCAGCGTGCGGCAGCGCAAGCGCGAGCTCGGCGTGCGCATGGCGCTCGGCGCGAACGCGCGCGATGTCGTGACGCTCGTGCTTCGCGAGGGTGTGTGGGTGAGCGCGATCGGCGTGGCCGTGGGCGCCGTTGGTGCGATCGCGCTCGCGCGGGTGCTCACGAGCATGCTGTTCGAAGCCAAGCCTGCGGATCCCGCGGTGATCGCGGGCGCGGCCGTCGCGGTCGCACTCGTGTCGCTCGTCGCGACTTATGTGCCGGCGCGGAGAGCCGTGCAAGTCGATCCTACGGCTGCGCTGCGGGCGGACTGATCGCTTGGCGCTTGGCGCTTGGCGCTGGGCGCTGGGCGCTGGACGCTGGGCGCTTGGCGCTGAACGCTGAACGCTGGGCGCTGGACGTTTGGCGCTTGCCCGTTCGCCCGTGGCCCTTCGCCCGTTGCCCGTTGCCCGTTGCCCGTTGCGCCCTAAGTCGTGCTGCTGCAAATAGCTGGGGTGGGACTCGAACCCACGACCCCGGCATTATGAGTGCCGTGCTCTAACCACCTGAGCTACCCAGCCTTGGGGCCTGAAATATAGGGCCGCGGGGTGCGCGCCACGGTACCGGTGGAACTTGGGAACATGGGAACGCCGAACCCCGTCTCGGGGGATTAGCGTCAGCGGGCTTTCGCGGTTCTATTTTTCCCGCTCGCCTGCTAATTGTTGTCGTCCACCCGCCCAGGAATCCAGCCCCATTATTCCGCGCCATGGACTCCGGAACGCTGACTAATCCGGCGACGAAGGCCCGCGGACTCGTTGTCGCTGGACCGGTTGCTCGATACGTGACCGCGCTGCTGGCGATGCTCCTCGCCATTGGCGTGCGGATGCTGTTTCAGCCGATCCTGTCCGGTCAGCGGCCTTACCTCACGATTTTCGGCGGCGTTGCGCTCGCCGTCTGGCTCGCGCGCTGGCGCGCTGCGACGGTAGCAGCGGTGGCGGCGTTCCTGCTCGTGCACTTCGTGATCGAGCCGCACACGCCGGAAACAAACTCGTTCGTGCTCTCCGAGTTCGTCCTCTACGCGATTTCCGCCGGCTTCATCATCGTCACCGGCGAGGCGATGCACCGCGCTCGCGAGCGCGCCGAACATGAAGCGATGGAGCGTGCGGCGACCGAGGAATCAGAACGACGGCAGAAAGATCTGCTTGGCGTCACGCTCGCCAGCATCGGCGATGGCGTCGTCGTCACGGACGCGTCGGGCGGCGTTCTGTCGCTCAATCCGGAAGCGGAGCGGCTGACCGGTTGGAGCGAAGCTGCCGCGCGCGGGCGCCCGCTCACCGAAGTGTTCCGCATCGTCAACGAACAGACGCGCCAGCCGGTCGAGAATCCCGTCGAGCTCGTCATTCGGCGCGGGACGACCGTGGGCCTCGCGAACCACACGGTCCTCATCGCGCAGAACGGCGCTGAAGTCCCCATCGACGACAGCGCCGCGCCGATTCGGGACAGGAACGGCGCCCTCGTGGGAATCGTGCTCGTCTTTCGCGATGTGCGCGAGCAGCGCGCCACGCAACTCTCGCGCGCGCGTCTCGCCGCGATTGTCGAGTCGTCGGGCGAGGCCATCGTGACCAAGAATCTCGACGGCATCATTCAGACGTGGAACGAAAGCGCAGCGCACCTCTTTGGGTACCGCCCCGAAGAAGCCATTGGCAAACCCGTCACGATGATCATCCCGCCGGATCATCTGAACGAAGAGCTCGAGATTCTCTCACGCATCCGGAACGGCAGGCCCGTCGAACGCTTCGAAACCGTCCGCATCGCCAAGGACGGCACGCACATTCCCGTGGCCATCACCGTCTCCCCGATCCGGGACGCGGATGGCCACGTGATCGGCGCCTCGAAGATTGCGCACGACATCACCGAGGTCATTGCCGCGCGCGACGCGCTGGCGGAAGAAAAGGAGCTCCTGGGAACGACGCTCGCGAGCATCGGAGACGCCGTCATTACGACGGACGCGGACGGGCGCATCACCTCGATGAATCCCGTCGCCGAATCGCTGACGGGGTGGTCCGCGGGCGACGCCCTCGACCGGCCGCTCGCCGACGTGTTTCACATCGTCAACGAGGAAACGCGCGAGAAGGTGGAAAATCCCGCGGAGCGTGCGTTGCGCGAGGGCGTGATCGTGGGGCTCGCGAATCACACCGTACTTATCCGCAAGGATGGTGAGGAGCTGCCGATCGATGACAGCGCGGCGCCGATCCGCCACCGCTCCGGATCGATCGCGGGATGCGTGCTCGTATTTCGCGACATCGCGCGGCGGCGCGAGAGCGAGCGTGTGGAACGCGCGGCGCGCGCCGAAGCGGAAGAAGCAAGCCGCCTCAAGGACGATTTCCTCGCCACGCTGTCGCACGAGCTCAGGACGCCGCTCAACGCGATTATCGGGTGGACGCATCTGATGCAGCGGAGCAGTCTCGATCATGCGACGATGACACAGGGCGTGGAGGTCATCGCGCGCAATGCGCGTTTGCAGGCGGATCTCATCGCCGACCTGCTCGACATGAGCCGCATCGTTTCCGGCAAGCTGCCGCTCGAAGTGGGCGACGTCGACCTCGCGGAAGTCGTCGCCAACAGTCTCGATGTCATCCGCCCCAGCGCCGACGGCAAACAACTCAAGGTTGGCGTTGTCATCGACCCCTCGAACGCGCCGATCCGCGGCGACGCGAGCCGCATCCAACAGATTCTCTGGAACCTCCTGTCGAACGCGGTCAAGTTCACGCCGGAGGGAGGCAGCATCGATGTCGCGGTGACGCGCCACGGCTCATTCGCCGAGGTCGTCGTGCGCGACTCCGGCATCGGCATCGGGCCGGCGCTCATGCCGCACCTCTTCAAGCGATTCCGCCAGGGCGATTCCTCGGCGTCCCGATCACACGGCGGCCTCGGCCTTGGTCTTGCGATCGTGAAACACCTCGTCGAGCTGCACGG
>DASRAP010000420.1:0-7803 GCA_035638155.1 Gemmatimonadaceae bacterium
GATCCCAACCGGCTGCAGAACACGTTCTTCACGACGAACGTCATGCGGGTGCTGAACGTCGCGAACGAGCTGGTGATGGACGAAGAAGGCGGCTACAAAAGCGATCGCGAAATGACCGTGTGCGAGCTGCAGGCGGTCGTCCACAAGGCTCAGGCCGAGCGCGACTCCCTCCTCCGCGCGCTCCGCACGATCGATGCTGCCACCGCGAAACAGTTCGCCGCGCGTTACGGCAGCCGTACGGGCCAATGGTACTGCGACGCGCTCGCCAACCTGGCGCCGAAGGCCGCTCAGGCGGAAGAACCTCCGCAGCAGCAAAAGGGTGCGTCTCCGCCCCCGCCGGGGCACGCGGCCGTGCCTTCTCCCCCGCCGCCAGGGCGAGGCGGAATCCCGCCCATTCGCGCGCCGAGAGGAAAGGTGGCGAAGACGCCCAAGGTGCGCGCGCACCCGAACGTCCCGATCGGCGCGCAGGTCACCGTCGACGCGATCGAGCAGGCGGAGCGAACGATCGCCGAGAACGAAGTCGAGATCCAGAAGAAATTCGCGATTTCCCTCGCGTGTCTTGTCTTCGCGCTGCTCGGACCGCCCGTCGCGCTGCGCTTTCCGCGCTCGGGAGTGGGCCTCACGATCGGCGTCAGTATCGCCGTGTTCGCCGTGTACTATGTGGGCCTGATTGCCGGCGAGAGTCTCGCCAATAACCTCAAGGTCGGACCGGTCGTCGCCATGTGGGCGACGGACGTCATCTTCGGCCTGGTGGGCATCGGCCTCATGCTCGGGATGTCGCGATACGCGGGTGGCGCGCGCGGCGCGGGATTCGGGGAAGTCGTGCAGCGTCTCAGATTCTGGCGCGCGCGGCGGGCCACGCTGAGCGCACCTGCATGAGCTTTCGCATTCTGCGCCCGCTGGACCGCTATATCCTCGGCGCATTCCTGAAGGTGTTCCTTGTGACGGCGTTCGGCTTTCCGCTGCTCGTCGTCATCATCGACGCGACCGACAACCTCGCGAAGTATCTCGCGCGCAACATCCCGCCGGCGCAGGTCGCGCTCAGCTACGTGTACTACATGCCGGAGTCACTGGTAATGGTGCTCCCGGCATCCGTGCTCTTCGCGACCGTGTTCACCATCGGCTCCCTCACACGGCACTCCGAGGTGACCGCGGCGAAGGCGTCCGGGATCTCGTTCTACCGCCTCATTGCGCCGCTCGCCGTCGGTGCGATTTTCGCGACGGGGATCGGCCTCGTCGTGAGCGAGCTTGCGCCGGTCGCAAACGGACGCCGTAACGCGATTCTCGCGGAGAAAGAAGGGTTCGGTGACGCGGCACGCTACAGCTTTGCGTATTCGGGCGAAGGGAACCGTGTGTACACGGTGAATGAGCTCGACGCGCGCGGCCGCGGGTCCCTGCGCGGGCTCGAGATTCGGCGCCAGGGACGCGGCCCCGATTATCCCACGGTGGTGACGACGGCGACGAGCGCGACGTGGACGGGCCGCCAGTGGCACCTGCAGGAGGGCGTGATCCATATCGTGCCGACCGACAGCGTCGGGAAGCCCGATCGCGCACACCAGGAAATGGCGCTGCGCTTTGTCGCCCTTCGTGACCGCCGCATGACCGAATCGCCGCGGGATCTCCTGCAAAAAGCGACACAGCCTGACGAGATGCGCCGCGCCGCGCTGGGCCGCTACGTACGCGCCATGGAGCGGTCGGGGCAGAACGTGAACCCGACGCGCGTCGATCTCATGCTGCGCGTGGCGATTCCCGTCACGTGTCTCATCATTTTCCTGTTCGGCGCGCCGCTTGCGACGAGCAATCAGCGCGGGGGCGCGGCCTTCGGCGTCGGCATCGCGCTCGCCACGACGGTACTGTTCCTGATGCTCGTACAGCTCACGAAGGCCGTCGGCGGCAAAGGCTTGCTCACTCCCGAGCTGGCGGCGTGGATTCCCAGCATGGTATTCGGTCTCGCAGGGCTCGTGTTGCTCGCGAAAGTTCGCACGTGACGGCGGCCGACACCGGGTTCACACGCGAGCCGACGTCGGAAATGTCCGTCGTGCGGCGATCGGGACTCCTGCTGCTTCGTCCGCTGGCCAAGGTCACGTCGGGATTCCTCGGCGGCATTGGTGAGCGCGTGGTGTTCATGCGCGAAGTGGGACGTGCGTTTGGCGAGGTGCGCACGTGGATGCCGCTCGTCATTCCGCAGATGCGCGCGATTGGCGTCGACTCGGTGCCGCTGGCCGGCGTGGTCGCCGCATTCATCGGCGGCGTCATCGCGCTGCAGGTGCGCTACCAGCTCTTTCCGGGCATCGACCTCTCGGTCGTCGGCCTCTCCGTGCGACAGATGATCGTGCTCGAGCTCGGACCGCTGCTCACGGGACTCGTACTCGCGGGGCGCGTGGGCGCGCGCATGACGGCCGAGATCGGGACGATGCGCGTCACGGAGCAGATCGACGCGCTCGAAACGCTCGCGTACGATCCGGTCGCGTACCTGGTGGTGCCACGACTGATTGCCGCGACGCTCATGCTGCCGCTGGTGGTGATCTGCGCGAACGTGATCGGCATCCTGAGCGGACTCGCGACCGCGCTGCTGGCGACCGACGTTCACTATTACGATTTTTACGAAGGCATTCGGCTGGGATACGGCAGCTTCCAGGTGGTGTACAGCCTGATCAAGGCGACCATGTTCGGAACATCGATTGCCTACCTTTGCACGTACGAGGGCTATCGCTCCGGCGCCGGTGCCGAGGGCGTGGGGCGGTCGACGGCGCGCGCAGTTGTGTACACCTCGGTCGCGATCCTTTTGCTGGATGCGATCACGGCATTCATTCTCGCCCGGTATCTTCAGGCATGAGACGACGCGACGAAGTCCTTGTGGGCCTGTTCACGATCATCGCCATCGTGGGACTCGTGATGGGCATGCGTTGGCTGGCGCGCGGCGGCCTCTCGAGCGGGTATCCGCTCTATGCCCAGTTCCCGTGGGGCTCGGGACTCAAGGAAGGACAGGCCGTGCTGTTCAGCGGCGTGAACGTCGGATACGTCGAGAAAGTGGATCTGCTCGAGAACGGTGGACTCGTCGTCCACATGCGGATCTACCACGACAAGAAAGTGCCCGATCAGACCGTCGCGAGCATCGTTCCCAACGGCATTTTCGGCGACCAGAACATCGCGCTGCAGCATAGCGGCGGCCCGACCGGCAAGTGGCACGTTGCGGGCGACACGCTTCCATCCGGTCCCGGCGCCACGCAGCTCTCCGACGTGCTCGCGAAGGTTGACACGATCGCGCGCAGTCTCACGAGCCTCATGACGTCGCTCCACAAGGAGCTGATCGACGACAAGACGATCGCCGGCATCCGGAAGACCGTGCTCTCCGCGGACTCGATGTTCCGGACGATCTCGACCGTGGCGCAGACGCAGTCGGCGGAGCTGGCGAAATCCCAGGAGTCGCTGCGCCGCGTCGCGAGCGCGATCGATTCGGCGAAGCTCAATTCGACGATTGATGGCTTCCGCGAAACGACATCGCACCTCAACACGTTGCTCGACAGCCTTGGTGCGACGAACGTGCAGCTCCACGGGATTCTCACGAAACTCGAAACGGGCGACGGCACGGCGTCGCGATTGTTGAACAGTCCGAAGATGGAAGTGGACATGCGGGCGCTGCTCGTGCGCTTCGACTCTCTGCTGACGGACTTTCAGAAGAACCCGAAGAAGTACATCAGGATCTCGATTTTCTGATCAGGCTCTCGCTTTCGCGTAACGCGCCGCGATCCCGCTCAGACCTATGAGGCCGATGAGGTTCGGGAAGACCTGCAGCGCGTTCATGAGATCGCCCCAGGCCCAGACAACCTCCGGCTTGAGCACGGCGCCGAGCGGAATCAGCAGGCAGTAGATCCAGCGATAGGGAACCGTGACGCGGCGGCCGAGGAAGTACTCGAGAAACTGCTCTCCGTAGTACGCCCAGCCGATCAGCGTCGTGTAACCGAAGAGAAACGCGCAGAACGCGACGATCCAGCCACCCACCGTGGGGATCGCCATGTTGAAGGCCGACGCGACGGCCGCGGTGCTCGTGACGAATGTCTGTCCCGCGTGTTTCGCCGCGATCGACGTTTCGGCGACGCCGCTCACGAGAATCGCCATCGCGCTGATCGTGCCGGTCACGAACGACACGATGAACACTTCCATGACTGCCTGCAGGCCTTGTTGTGACGGGCGCGCGGTGCGCGCGCTCCCGTACGCCACAGCGGCGGTGCCGTAACCCGCTTCGTTCGCGTAGATACCGCGCGCGATGCCGTAGCGCATCGCGATGAACACACCGAAGCCGAGCGCGGAACGCGTGGTGAACGCTTCGCTGAAGATGAGGCCGAACACGTGTGGCAGCCGGCTGGCGAAGCTCAGGATCACGATCAGCCCGCCGATCAGATACAGCCCGACTTTCAGCGGTGCCAGGCGGCCGGCCGCACGACCGATCGACTTCACGCCGCCGATGATCACCGCCCACGTGAGCACGGCGACCACGACGCCAACGATCCAGGTCGGCACGCCGAACACCGTGTTCACGGCGAGCGCGATCGAATTCGGCTGCGTGAACGGCGTAGTGGTCAGCGCGGCGACGCCCGCGACGAGCGCGTAGATCCACGCGAGCGCCGGGGATCCGAGACCGTCGCGCAGGTAATACATCGGACCGCATCGCACCGTGTCGCCCTGCGTTTCACGGTACGTCACGCCGAGCGTGGCTTCGGCGAACTTGATGGCGGTGGCGACGAAGCCGTACACCCAGATCCAGAAGAGGGCTCCCGGTCCGCCGGAGATGATGGCCGTGGCGACGCCCGCGATGTTGCCCGTGCCGATCGAAGCGGCGAGCGCCGTCATGAACGCCTGAAACGGCGTGAGCGCACCGCCCTTGGCGTCCGCGGACTGCTTTGCGACCATCGCGCGGAACGCCTCGCCCAGCCGGCGGAGTTGCACGAAACCGAACCGCACGGTGAGGAATGCGCCGGTGGCAAGCAGGAGGCCCATCACGACATACGTGAAGAGCGCCGTGGAGACCTTGTCGATGAGCGAGGCGAGGGCGGGCATGGGTGAGGAAAGATGGGGCGGTGAGCGCTTGAGCGCTTGGCGCTTGGCGCTTGGCGCTTGGCGCTGGAGCGCTGAGCGCTGAGCGCTGGAGGCGGGCCTTCGGCGGTCAGGCCTGCTATTTTCCGTCATGTCAGGTCCGCTCGCCGATATCTTCTTCTTCGTTGCCGTGGCCGCGGTGCTGGTCGCGCACGGGTTCATTCTTCGCTCCACCATCCGCGGCATGCGCGCCGACGCGCGTTCGCGGCGCTTTTCCGAGTGGGTTTGGGCGTTCCTCCCCGCCCTGTCGCTCCTCGCGCTGTTCGTGTGGACGTGGCGCACGATGCATCCCGATTCGCTGCATTTCATCCTGCCGGGGAACCGTCTGCCCCCGGGAGGCGTCTCGTGACCGCACCCGCGAGCGTGGCCGCGCCGCCGGGCGTAGTGCGCGATTTCGTCTCGCTCACCAAGCCGCGGATCATTTCGCTGCTGCTCCTCACGACCATCGCGCCGATGTACGCCGCGGGCACACCGGCGTGGAGCACCGTCCTGCTGGTCGCGATTGGCGGATACCTCATGGCCGGCGGTGCGAACGCGGTCAACATGTATCTGGACCAGGACATCGATGACGTGATGACGCGGACGCGTCTTCGCCCGATCCCGAGCGGCCGGATCACGCCGCTCGCGGTGCTCGCGTTCGGCGTTGCGCTCGCCACGGCGGCGACGTTCCTCCTCGGCCGGTTCGTGAATCTGCTCACGGCGCTGCTCGCGTTGGCGGGATTCTACTTCTACGTGTTCGTGTACACGCGCTGGCTCAAGCGCAGCACGCCGCAGAACATCGTGATCGGCGGCGCAGCCGGCGCGTTTCCGCCGCTGGTCGGCTGGGCGGCCGTCACGGGGACGATCGACGTCACCGCCGTCTATCTCTTTCTCATCGTCTTCTACTGGACGCCGCCGCACTTCTGGGCGCTCGCGCTCAACAAACAGAAGGATTACGGCAACGCGCGCGTGCCCATGGCGCCCCTCGCGTGGGGCGAGCGCGAAACCAAGGACCAGATGCTGTGGTACAGCGTCGTGCTCGTGGCACTCACGCTGCTGCCGCTTGTATTCGGGGCGTTCGGCTGGATTTACGGCGTGTCCGCCATGATCCTGGGCGCGATCTTCATGCGCGATGTCATCGCCGTCCGCCGCGCCGCCGACTTCGTGAAGCCGTCATGGCGGCTGTACGGCTACTCGCTGCTCTATCTGGCCCTGCTGTTCGTTGCGATGGCGGTGGACCGGCACACTTAAAAAACCGAAATAGAAATGCAAGTGGAAATTGAAGATCGAAATTGAAATTTGAAGACCTCGCCGCCGGCGGTGGGGGTCTTCAAACTTCCATTTCAATTTGACTTTTCAATTTCCATTTTCATTTCGTTTTTCGCGGTTACAGCCGCAGCAACTCACGCTGAACCTCAGTCGGCGTGATGACGAGCGCGCCGTCCCACACGACACCGTTCACTTCCGTTCGCATCCCGAACTTGCCGGGGAAATACACGCCGGGCTCGATCGAGAATCCGCACCGGTCAATGAGCCGGCGCTCTTCGCGTGTCTCCAGATTATCGATGTTCGGCCCACTCCCGTGCAGCGCCTGCGGATCGATCGAGTGGCCGGTGCGATGCCAGATCGCTGATGCGAAGCCGCGCTCCGTGAGCACGGCGCGCGCGGCGTCATCGGCGTCGGCGCCGCGGACGATTTCCTTCGCGGCGAGTTTTTTCGTGATCGCCGACGCCGCGGCGTCGCGCGCATCGCGCACCGCCTCCCACGCCTTCTGCACGTCCGCCGGAATCTCTCCGTCCCCGATCCACGCCATCCACGTCTGATCGGCCCAGATTCCGCCCTCTTCGTACGCCCAGAGGTCGATCAGCAGCACGCGATTGTTCTCGATGACCGCGGAGTTCTCCGCGCCCGGCTCGTAATGCGGATTCGCGGCGTTCGCCCCCACCGACACATTCGGGCCGTGATCCGTGATCAACCGGCGTGCGGAAAAGGCCTGGCGGATCCACTCCATGGCCTCGTATTCGGTCGCGGGCTTGTCGCTTCGCGCTCGGCGTCCGCACTCCCGCATTACCTCCTTCGCGATCGCGCCAAGCGCTTCGGCCGACCGCTTGTGCGACGCAAACCCTTCAGGCGACCAGCCGGCGAAGAACTGCGTGACGAGATCGCCCGACGTCACGACTTCCGCGCCGGATGCGCGCACGAGCTCGATGACGCCCGCGGGGATGCGGTCGAGATACGGCACCGCGTCGCCCGCGGCGTATTCCATCGCGAGTTTCTTCCCTTTCACCAGTTTCGCGAGCTCGCTCTCGAACTGACGCCACCCGCTGTACACCACGCGCCCCCACTCGCTCGGCCAGCGCTTCCACGGTCCCTGTTCAATGGCGTGCGTGATCGCGACCGGCGTGCCGTCGCGCGGGATCAAGGCGAACACGCGCCGCGACACCATCCCCTCGAGCCCGAGCAGCGACGACGCGATCGGATTCGTGCCGCGGAAATCGTACAGGAGCCAGCCGTCAACGCCGGCGTCGGCGAGCGCGCGCTGGACTTCGGGAAGCTGCGTTTTGGTGAGCATGGGGAAGGGCTGGAAAAAAACTAGAGAACGGGAGAACGGGAGAACGGGAGAACGGGCGAACGGGCGAACGGGCGAACGGGCGAACGGGCGAACGGGCAATCGGGCAATCGGGCAATCGGGCAATCGGGCAATCGGGCAATCGGGTATTCGTCCCCTCC
>DASRAP010000421.1:0-3608 GCA_035638155.1 Gemmatimonadaceae bacterium
GATGGTCTTGCTCACCGGTTCGCTGAAGACGCGCGCCACGCGCGCCGGCGCGAGCGCCAGCTTCGCAAACCGCTCGGGGTCCGACGACCAGGGCACAATGTCGATGCGCTCGCCGCCGAGCTCGTTCACGACCGCCTGCACGCGCGCGCCCTTCAGGCCCACGCACGCACCGACCGGATCGATGGCGTCGTCGCGCGAGAACACCGCGATCTTCGTGCGGCTCCCGACTTCGCGGGCGGCCGCGCGAATCTCCACGATGTTCTGCTGGATTTCCGGCACTTCGAGCTTGAACAACGCCTTCACGAACATCGGATCGCCACGCGACAGCAGGAGGCGCGGCCCCTTGGGCGTTTCCTCGACGCGCTTGAGCACCGCGCGAATCGACTCGCCCTGATGGAAGTGCTCGCGGTGGTTCTGCTCGCGATACGGAATCACCGCCTCCGCCTCGCGGAACTTGTTGAGCATCACCACGAGCTTGCCGCGCTCGATCTGCTGGATCTCGCCGGACAGGAGCTCGCCCACCTTCGTCGCGAACTCGTCGCGGATTTTCGTGCGTTCGCCTTCGCGCACGCGCTGAATGATCCGCTGCTTCGCCGCCTGCACCGCCGACCGCCCGAATTCGGCGAAGTCCACCGGCGTTTCCATGAGATCGCCGACCTCGAACTCGGGATCCTCGTAGCGCGCTTCCTCGAGGGAAATCTCCCGCGCCGGATCGGTGACTTCGTCGATGACGGTCTTGAGCAGCACAATGCGGATGGAGCCGCGATCTTCGTTGATCTCGATCTCGGCACGCACCGTCGGGCCGTGCTTCTTCGCGAGCGCCGCCTGAATGCCGTCCGTGAGCAACTCGTGCAACTCGGACTTGGCGAGTTGCTTCGAGTTCGCGAGCTCCCGAATCGCGGCAAGGATTTCAGCCGAACCAGACATGCCAGACCCCTGTTATGACCAGTGAACGGCGAGGCGGGCTTCCAGCACGTCCGCCATCGCGACGTGGTGTTCGACACCGGTCGTGTCGCGCACCGTGATCACCTCACTTCCCTCGGGGCCGTCGATGCCGATGATCTCCGCATCCGCACGGCGCCCGAGCGCTGCCGTCTTCAGATTCACTTTCCGCCCAACAAAACGTCGCCAGTCCTGCGCCCGCACCAGCTTGCGGTCGATGCCCGGCGACGACACTTCCAGCACATACCGCATCTCCTTCACATCAGCTTCACTCTCGAGCCGTGCCTCGATCGCACGTGACGCGCGCGTGCAGTCGTCGATCGTGACTTTCTGACCGTCCTGGCGATCGATCCGGACGTCAAAAACCGGCCGGACCCGGCTGCCCCCAACTTTCAACTCAACCAGGTCGTACCCAAGCTTCCCAAGTTCTTCACTGACAGCGTGTTCCAACGCACCCTTCATGTTCGTTCACGCCGTATTTTAAGGACAAAAAAATGCGGGGTGACTACCCCACATGCGGCCCGACCGCGACCGAATGGAAAACTAACGCGCGGGTAAAGACGGGGCAACTATCACGGCGATCTGTCGCCCTGCGTCTCCGCGGCGATGCGAGTAGAACTGATCCGCGTTCTCCCACGTGCAGAACGGGCTCGCAGATACGCGCCGAATTCCGAGCGCGCGCGCTTGCTCCGCGAGCAGCGCGCGCAGATCCACACGACGCGCACGGGCCGTCTCCCACCCGGTCAACTCGCGATACACGTCGGCGCCAACTTCGTAATTCCGTCCGGAAATCGAGGGACCAAGGTGCACGTGCAGTTCGCCCGGCTCAGCCCCGAGCGCCGCCATCGCCTCAACACCTGACGCAAGCATGCCGGCCGCGACGCCGCGCCAGCCCGCGTGCAGAAGCCCCACGGCACCGGATGCGTGCGCGAGGAACACGGGCACACAGTCGGCGACGGTGACGGCGAGCGCTGTGCCCGGTTCGTTCGTGACATGGCCGTCGGCACCGTCGACGCGTTTCCAGCCGGACCAGTCCGCGCCGTGCGTGAGGACCTTCTTGCCGTGCACCTGCTTCGCGGACGCCAGGCGCAGGGCGCCGGGAATTCCGGGAATGAGCGCTTCCCACTTCATTCGCGCCGCGTCCGTGAGTCCATCGGGGGGAATGCCGTAATCGCCGGCGTCGCGCGTCGTTGTGAACGCCACGACTCCGAGCGTCGCGAAGGCGCCGACGGGATCCCGCTCTGCAGCCACCGCTACGCCGATGGAATCTCGCGACGCTCGATCTGGGCACCGAGCGCGTTCAGGCGATCGCAGATGCGCTCGTACCCGCGCTCGATCTGGCCGGCGTTGTTGATCACGCTCGTTCCCTTCGCCGCGAGCGCCGCCAGCAGCATCGCCATCCCCGCGCGGATGTCCGGCGATTCCACGCGCGAACCGTGCAGCGCCGACGGACCGCTCACGAGCGCCCGGTGCGGATCACACAGCACGATCCGCGCGCCCATCGCGACCAGTTTGTCGACGAAGAACATGCGCGACTCGAACATCTTCTCGTGCACGAGAATGAGACCCTCGCACTGCGTCGCGACGACGATCGCAATCGACATGAGGTCGGCGGGAAACGCGGGCCAGGGCTGGTCCTCGATCTTCGGCACGTGGCCCCCGAGATCGTTGCGCACGCGCAGGCTCTGATCGGCGGGTACGAGGAGGTCAGGCCCGTGCACTTCACACCGCACGCCCAGCCGCTCGAATCCCATGAGCACCATGGGGAGATGCTCGACGCCGGCGCGCTCAATGCGCAGCGCGGATTTCATCACCGCCGCCATACCGATGAACGAACCGACTTCGATATGATCGGGACCAACCTCGTACGTGCAGCCATGGAGCGGCCGGCCGCCGTGCACGGTGAGTTGATTCGTGCCGATTCCTTCGATGTCGGCGCCGAGCGCAACGAGAAACCGCGCGAGATCCTGGACGTGCGGCTCCGACGCCGCGTTCCGCAGGACGGTGGTCCCCTCGGCCGCGGCGGCGGCGACGAGCGCGTTCTCCGTTCCCGTGACGCTTGGCTCGTCAAGGAACACGTCGGCGCCGACGAGCTTCGTAGCCCGGAGCTCGATGTGCTCGGTGAGCACGTACCGCGCCCCGAGTTTTTCGAGCGCGAGGAAATGCGTGTCGAGGCGCCGCCGGCCGATGACGTCGCCGCCCGGCGGCGCCAGCGTGATCTCGCCGCAACGCGCGAGCAGCGGCCCGGCCAGCAGAATGGACGCGCGAATGCGCGCGCACATGGCCGGATCAAGCGACGCGGCGTGCAACTCCCTGGCGTGAATGCGGAGCTGGTGCTCTCCGGTCCATTCCACGGAGGCCCCGACAGCCCGCACGAGGTCGAGCAGCGTCTCGATATCCCGGATTCTGGGAACGTTGTCGAGCGTGACGGGGTCGCTGGTGAGGAGCGCGGCGCACACGATAGGCAGCGCGGCGTTCTTGTTCCCAGCGGGGCGGATCGTGGCGCCGGCGGACAAGGTGCGGCCGCCTGTGACGACATACTGAACGTTGCTCATCTGGACCGGGAGAGACGTTCAAAAGGTAAAAGGGAAGCAGGGATTCGCAGAGCCGGGCGGGGATCTTCCTCGCTTGTGCCGTCCGCATACCGGGGGTAGTCTCCGCTCGTG
>DASRAP010000422.1:0-6095 GCA_035638155.1 Gemmatimonadaceae bacterium
CCGTTCAACCCTCGTGGTGACAAGCCTTTCCGCCCCTCCAGGACGCCCTGCAAAGGCGCTCCCCGAACCAGTACGGTATCTCGCGGTGATCCCTCACATCCCAGAGCGCGAGGTCGGCTGAGAAGCCCGGCGCGATTTGCCCCGTTTCGGCACTGAGCCCGAGGGCGGCCGCGCCGTTCGCGGTGACGGCCACGAGGCACTCGGCGACGCGCATGTGGAGGCGGCTCACGCCCAGCGTCATCACGATCCCGAGGTTCGCGAGCGGGCTCGTGCCAGGGTTGAAATCGGTGGCGAGCGCGACCGCTGCGCCGGCGTCGATGAGGGCGCGCGCGGGTGCCTGCGTTTCTCGGCCGAGGAACAGCATCGTGGAGGGAAGCAGTGTCGCGACGGTTTCACTCGCCGCCAGCGCCGCGACCCCGACGGTCGAAATCGCGCCAAGATGGTCCGCCGATGTCGCGCCGAGCTCAGCAGCGAGCGAGGCGCCCCCACTTTCGGCGAGCTCATCGGCGTGCAGCTTGAGCTTCAGCGCGTGGTCGCGCGCTGCGGTGAGAATCCTCCGCGATTCCGCCACCGTGTACGCGCCGGGCTCGCAGAATACGTCCGCGAATTCGGCCAGTTTTTCGCGCGCGACCGCCGGGAGCATGACGTCGGTCAGCTCGGCGATGTACGCGTCGCGGCCGCCGGGCGCATCACGGTATTCGAGGGGGACCTCGTGCGCGCCGAGAAACGTCGCCACGATACGGCATGGCACGAGCGACCGAAGTGTCCGGATTGCGCGCAACGTTTTGAGCTCATCGTCGGTCGTGAGCCCGTAGCCGGACTTGATCTCCAGCGTGGTCACCCCGCTCGCGACGATTCTCGCGATGCGTGGAAGCGCGAGGCTCACGAGATCCGACTCCGAGCGCGACCGTAGATCGCGCACCGACGAGTGAATCCCCCCGCCGCGCCGCGCGATCTCCATGTACGGCACGCCGGTCGCGCGGAGCTCGTGCTCGGCGAATCGTCCGGCGCCGAATACCGCGTGTGTATGCGAGTCGATGAGACCCGGTGTGAGCACGCCGCCGCCACAGTCGACGATCTCCGCGTCCGGGAACGCGCTGCGCATGGACGCTTCGGCGCCCACCTGCGCGATGCGCTCCCCGTCGACCGCCACGGCGAGTCCGGTCCGCACGCCGGCATCCGCCATCCCCGCCCCGCGGCGCGCGGCAGCCGGGCCCGCGACCGTCACGACCTCGGACGCGTTGAGAAAAAGTTTCGTCGCCGTCATGCCATCACGTCCCGAACGCGCGAGAGTGTCAACGGCGCCTGTGCCTCGCCGCGGCACGCGTAATAGCACGCGCTGCAGTCGATGGGTTTGTACGTGCGAAAGTCACGCCAGTGAAAATCCGTCGGGAAATCCGGACACCGCTTCACGTGCCCCGCGGGCGTGACGTGAATGGTCGACATGCCGGACCGGCATGCGCCCTTCAGCGTTCCGCGCGTGTACGCGGGGATCGTTTCGAGGTAGTAATCCGAATTCGTAATGACGCCGCGGTGCTTGCGCTTGTACGCGAGCAGGGACGCGATCGCGTCGTCGAGCGCCGCATACCTGTCGTCACGAATGAGGTGCGCGTCGTTCCCGTTCTTGTTGTCCGTGTAGAGCGAGAAATTGACACCGCACCCGAGCTCCGCGGCCCGTTCGACGAGAGGCAGCAGCTGGTCAAGATTGTCGTTCTTGATGACGGTGTTGAAGCGGATGCTGTCGATGCCCTCGGCGCGCATGCCGTCGACCGCGCGCCAGATTTTCGCGGTGAGTCCTGGAATTCCGCGCGTGCCGTCATGGCGGCCGTCGATGTAATCCAGCGAAATGTTGAACTGGTTGAGGCCGGCGTTCCAGAGCGCGGCCGCGCGCTCCCGCGTCAGCATCGCGCCATGCGTGAGCAGCGTGAGATACTTGATGCGGATGCTGCGGTCGACCGCGGCGACAATGTCCTCGAGATCGGCGCGCAACAGCGGCTCGCCACCGGTGAACGTGATCATCACCGGATCGAAATGCCGCGCGGCGTCGGCGAACGAGGCCAGCTCATTCGCCTTTTCGGCCGACGGCGTTTTCCAGTAATCGCAGAATCCACACCGCGCGTTGCACCGCATGGTGACTTCGAAGTTCACCAGCACGGGCATCCGGCGCGCACGCAGCCATGCGTACTTCGCCGCGAAGAGCGGCACGTGCAGCGGCGAGAACCGCGCGCTCAGCATGCGCCGTCAGTCCGCGAGCGGACGGTCGATGTGCGCCGCGCGGGCTGCCGCAATGGCGATGTCGTAGCCGGCCTCTGCGTGGCGCACCACGCCGATGCCAGGATCGTTCGTGAGCACACGCTCGATGCGGACGCGCATTTCCGGCGTGCCGTCGGCCACCAATACCTGCCCCGCGTGCAGCGAATTGCCGATGCCAACGCCGCCGCCGTGATGGAACGACACCCACGATGCGCCGCTCGCCGTGTTGAGCAGCGCGTTGAGAATGGGCCAGTCCGCCACCGCATCGGTGCCGTCACGCATCGCTTCCGTCTCACGAAACGGCGACGCGACGCTCCCGGTGTCGAGATGATCGCGCCCGATGACGATCGGCGCGCGCAACTCTCCGCGTGCAACGAGATCGTTCATCGCGACGCCGAATCGTGCACGGTCCCCCTGCCCCAGCCAGCAGATGCGGGCCGGCAGTCCCTGAAATGCAATGCGCTCTTTGGCGAGCGTCAGCCACGTGCGGAGGTGCGTGTCGCCGGGAAACATCTCGAGCGCAAGCGCGTCGGTCCGCGCGATGTCGGCCGGGTCTCCCGAGAGCGCGACCCAGCGAAACGGTCCCTTTCCCTCGCAGAACAGCGGACGGATGTACTCGGGCACGAAGCCGGCAATCTCGAACGCGTCTTTGACTCCGGCATCGAACGCGACCGTTCGAATGTTGTTCCCGTAATCGAACGCAACGGCACCCTTCTCCTGCATGGCGCGCATGGCGCGCACGTGGCGCGAGGCTGCATCCGTGGAGCGCTTCACGTACTCCGCCGGATTCGCCGTCCGCAGCGCGTTTGCCTCGTCCAGCGACAACCCGTCCGGCACGTAACCGGCCAGCATGTCGTGCGCGGACGTCTGATCGGTCACGACGTCGGGAATCACGCCGCGGCGAACCAATTCGGGATGGACCGTCGCAGCATTTCCGACCAGGCCGACCGAGAGTCCGCGTTTTCGTTCGCGCGCCTCGCGAATCCAGCTGAGAGCTTCCTCGAGCGACGACGTCATGCGGTCGCAGTAGCGCGTGACGATGCGCTTCTCGATGCGCGTGGGATCGACATCGACGCCGAGAAACGCCGCGCCAAGCATGGTTGCGGCAAGAGGCTGCGCGCCGCCCATGCCACCGAGGCCCGCGGACAGTACGAAGCGTCCCGCGAGTGTGCCGCCGAAATGCGCGCGCGCGACCGCCCCGAACGTCTCGTACGTGCCTTGCACGATGCCTTGCGAGCCGATGTAGATCCACGAGCCCGCCGTCATCTGGCCATACATCATCAGGCCTTTGCGTTCGAGCTCGCGGAAATGCGCCCACGTGGCCCACCGACCCACGAGGTTCGCGTTCGCGATGAGCACCCGCGGCGCCCAGGCGTGCGTCCGAAAGACCGCGACCGGTTTTCCGCTCTGCACCAGCAGAGTCTCGTCGTCGCCCAGCCGCTTGAGCGTCGCGACGATTGCTTCGAACGATTCCCAATCGCGCGCCGCTTTTCCCGTCCCGCCGTACACCACGAGATCATCAGGCCGCTCGGCGACCTCTGGATCCAGGTTGTTGCAGATCATCCGGAGCGCGGCTTCCTGCTGCCATCCGCGACAACTGATCGCCGTTCCGCGCGGCGCACGCACCACTCGCGGACCCGCGACCGCGGTCATGACATCACTCCCGCCGGGACGAACGTGCCGGCCGTGATTGCGGCCGCAATGCGGGCGATATCGTCACTCGGCGCGCGGTCGTGCACCTGCGCTGCAACCAGATTTCGTACGGCGGCGTGCGCCTTGACCACCTCGCGCGACGGACGAAGCGGCGCTCGCTGGTCGAGACCGGCGGCGCCACACACGAGCTCGATGGCAAGGACGCTCGTGAGGTGCTGCACTGAGCGTCGCAGCTTTCGCGCTGCGCCCATCGCCATCGGAACCACGTCTTCCCTGCTCCCGTCGGTCGGAATGGAATCCACGGTCGCCGGATGTGCGAGCAGCTTGCATTCGCTCGCAAGCGCGGCGGCGGTGACCTGCACCATCATGAGTCCCGATTCGAGGCCGGGCTGCGCGGCGAGAAAGGCCGTGAGTCCCTGGTTGAGATCGGGATTGACGAGCCGGTCGATGCGACGCTCCGCCATCACCGCAAGATTCGCCACCGCAATCGCGAGGACGTCGCACGCCATGCCGACGGCCTGTCCGTGAAAATTCCCGCCCGACAGCATGGAGCCATCGGCGAACACCAGCGGATTGTCGGTGGCCGCGTTGAGCTCGCGCGTGATCACGCCGGTGGCAAACTCGAGCGCGTCCCACGCGGGACCGTGCACCTGCGGCATGCACCTCAGGGCGTACGCATCCTGCACGCGCGGATCATTCGCGCGGTGCGATTCACGGATCTCGCTATTGGCGAGCAACATCCGCAGGCGCTCGCCCGCAACAGCCTGTCCGGTCTGGCCGCGTACCGCGTGAATGCGCGCGTCGAATGCATCGGGCGTGCCCATGAGGGCTTCGAGCGACATCGCGCCCGCAACGTTTGCCGTTTCCCAGAGCACGCGCGTGTCGTGTGCCGCAAGCGCCGCGATGGCCGTGTGGGCCTGCGTGCCGTTGATGAGCGCAATGCCTTCCTTTGCCTCGAGTACGACCGGCTCCAGCGATGCTTTCGCCAGCGCGGCTGCCGCGTCGACCGTGGCGCCGTCGACGCGCACGCTGCCTTCACCGAGAAGCGCACGCGCGAGATGCGCCAGCGGCGCGAGATCACCGCTCGCGCCTACGCTCCCGTGCTCCGGCACGACCGGCACGATGCCGTGCGTGAGAAAACCGATCAGCGCATCGGCAATGATCGGCCGCGCGCCCGAATGCCCCTTCGCGAGCACGTTCGCGCGGAGGAGCGTCATGGCACGCACCACTTCGTCAGGAAGCGGATCGCCGACACCCGCAGCGTGGCTCCGGATGAGGTTGCGCTGGAGCGCGGCGAGCTGGTCGTTCGGAATCGTGATCTCGGAGAGCTTGCCGAAGCCGGTGTTCACGCCGTACACGGGTGCGCCGCGCTCGACGATCTGCTCGACGACACCGCGCGTCGCGGCCATGCGTGTGCGCGCACCGGCGCTCAGGGCGACGGCTGCGCCTCTTCGCGCGACGGCAATGACGTCCGCGACCGAAAGCGTCTCGCCGTCGAGCGTGACCGTGGATTTCATCGGCCGTGGTACGTGCGCTGGTTGTACGGGAACTGCACGTCGGGGGCGGGCTTGAGCGTGATCAGAAAGTTGAACGCGAAGTTGCCGTTTGGCGCCTGCTGGAATCCAAACATGGCCTTCCAGTCCTTGAGCTCGCGTTGCAAGGACACAATCTGACTCGCGAACTCGTGTCGCACCAAGTCGAAACTCGTCTGCCACGACGCCGCCCAGTTCTCGGTCAGGTTGAAGGTCATGTTCCCGGTGACGGAGCTCGATGCCGGAAAGCGAAATACCGGCCCGCCGCCCGTCGTGGTCGATTGCGAATAGTCCGTGCTCGACGGCGAGAGCTGACGGATGCAGAGGTCGTATTGCACGGGATTCGCCTCACGGAACACGTCGCACGTGGCGCGCGGATCCACGGCGATCACGTTCGCGCCGTGCGGCGGGCGCGGATGCGACTGCGTGAAATTGATCGTCGCGCGCCAACCCTGCCCTCGCGGAATGTCGACGAGCGCGGGGTGTGAACGACCCGCCGTGGCCACCGTTTCAGGAAGCCGCGCTCCCACCGTGCCGGGCGCGGCGCCGGCCGCAGCGGCCGAGTCCTTTCGTGCGACGGGGTGCTCTCCGGTCAGCCAAGACAGGAACCGGGCAATCGGCCCGAGACCGGCGTTCCCAGGCCCACTCCCAAGGCTG
>DASRAP010000423.1:0-8754 GCA_035638155.1 Gemmatimonadaceae bacterium
TCCCTGCTTCGGCCCGAGCGGAAACACGGGAAGCTGACCAAACGTCTCCTTGGACCCGTTCTCCTCCGTGTACTGCTTCGCCATCGCGTTGAAGTTGCCGGAATTCGTTTTCTTGAGCACGTCCTCGGCGCGCGCGCGCACAGAGTCCTGCTTCTGCTTGGACATTCCCGCCCCGCGCTCCGGCATCATGAACAGGATGTGCTGCGCCGCCAGCAGGTTGCCCTGCGCGTACTTCTGGTCGAGGCCCGTCGTGTCCGCCGCCGGGAAGGTCTTGCTCACCTGATCGTAGAAGCGCTGCGTTTTCGTCGTGAGCAACGAGGCCCACATCGCGTCGTCGATGGCCTTGGTGTCCTTGACCCACCAGTTCTTCGTGAGGCTGTCATTCAGCGCGTCACCGTGCGCACCCGCGTGACCGAGCAATTGGTAGCTCACCCAGAAATCGGAGACCACCGTCAGCACGTCCTTGTTGACGGGGATCTGGGACTTGCCGACCAGCGTGGCGACGCGATCCGTCGAGAGCTCCTGGCCCTCCGCGCGCGCGACCGTATCGACGTGAGCCGTGAATGCCTCGCGGAGTCCGTCGCATGCGGCAACAGACAGTACAAGCGCGGCGGAACCGAGCAGAACCTGTGTACGCTTCATGACGAAAATGGGATTGGTGCGGGCGCCGTCAGGCCAGCGCACGCAGCTTCGAAAGCGCGCGCACGAGCCCATCGAGCAAGGCTACGGCACCCTGTGGAACGACCTTGAGGGCCAACGGAACGGCGCGCCGCACGTCCACGGCAAACTGAACGTCGTGGAACGCCGACGCGATGACCTTGACCCGCGGTGTAGCAGTCTCTCGAAAGGTAACCCGCCCGGCGCCTCCGTGCACCAAAATCGACTCGATTCCAAGGTCTCCTCCGACAATCCGGAGCGTGGCGACCGCAAAAAACGCCTCGGCGGCCGCGGGCAGCCTGCCAAAGCGGTCCCGCAGCTCGTCCCGGACCTCGGCGATGCCCGCCGGGTCCGTCACCTTGGTCAGCCGCCGGTACACATCCAGTTTCGCGTCCTGTGACGTGACGTAGTCATCGGGCAGATAGGCCGGCGTGTCGAGCTGGACGTCGGGGGGCTGGGGCGCCGGCTTGGCCTCCCCAGTCGTGAGCCGCCGAACGGCCTCATCGAGCATCCGGAGATACAGATCGAATCCGACCGCCTGGGCGAATCCGGATTGCTCCGCGCCGAGGAGGTTTCCGGCACCGCGAATCTCGAGGTCCTTGAGAGCAATCCGGTAGCCCGCACCAAGCTCGGTATGATGCTCGAGCACCTTGAGCCGGCGCTCCGCATCTTCGTCGAGATTGTCCGGGACGATGAGATAGCAGTACGCGCGCCGGTGGGAGCGCCCCACACGCCCGCGAAGCTGGTAGAGCTGCGCGAGCCCGAAATAGTCCGCGCGATTCACGAACATCGTGTTCGCGTTGGCGACGTCGAGGCCCGACTCGACGATCATCGTGCTCACGAGCACATCGGTCTCGCCCGCGACGAACTTGTGCATCACATCCTCGAGATCGCGGTCGCTGAGCTGTCCGTGCCCCACGCCGACGCGCGCGCGCGGCACCACACGCCGCACGTGGTCGGCCATCGCCTGGATGGTTTCGATCCGGTTATGCACGAAGAACACCTGGCCGCCGCGATCGAGCTCGCGCCCGATTCCCTCTTCGATGATGCCGTCGTCCCAGGGTTCGATGAAGGTGAGCACCGGTGAACGGTCGCGCGGCGGCGTCTGCATGAGCGTGAGGTCCCGCAGGCCCGCCAGCGATTGATGAAGCGTGCGCGGAATCGGCGTCGCCGTCAGCGTCAGCACATCGGTCTCGAGCTTGAGCTGCTTGAGCCGCTCCTTGTGCTTCACGCCGAAGCGGTGCTCTTCGTCGACGATGATCAGTCCCAGCTGCGCGAACTTGACGTCGGGGCTGAGCAGGCGGTGCGTGCCGATGATGATGTCGACGGTGCCTTTGGCGAGCTCCGCGAGAATTTCCTTTTGTTGCGTCGCGGTCTGGAAGCGGCTCAGCATCGCCACGCGCACGGGGAAATCAGCGAGTCGCTCGGTGAACGTGCGCAGATGCTGGTCGGCGAGAATCGTGGTCGGCACCAGCACCGCCACCTGCCGTGCCGATTGCACCACCTTGAACGCCGCGCGAACCGCGACTTCGGTCTTGCCGTACCCGACGTCGCCCACGAGCAGGCGGTCCATGGGGCGCTCGCTCTGAAGATCCTGTTTGATGTTGTCGATGGCGCGCCGCTGATCGGGCGTGTCCTCGAACAGGAACGACGATTCGAGCTGACGCTGCCACGCGGAATCGGGGCCGTGCGGCGGGCGCCGCGCGACTTGCCGCTTCGCGTGGAGCTCGAGCAGCTCGTGCGTCATGTCATTGATGGCTGAACGCGTCCGGTCACGCTGCTGCGCCCAGCGCTTTCCGCCGATCTGGTGCAGCGTCGGCGGCGCGTCGTCGGGATCGGCGCCCTCGGCGCTTCTGTAGCGCTCGAGCTGATCAATGCGATACAGCGGAACGTTGAGCCTGTCGCCGCCCGCGTATTCGACGACAGCGACTTCCACCTCGGATTCGCGCACGAAAATGCGCTCGAGTCCGCGATAGATGCCGACCCCGTGCTCCAGGTGGACGACGTAATCGCCCGGCGTGAGCGCCGTGATCGCTTCGAGGACCGCGGCCGTGGCATACTTGCGCGGCCGGCGCAGCCGCCGCTCGCGCCGGAAGATCTCGTGGTCCGTGAGCACACGGAGCGCACGCGCGCCGGGCTCTTCCGGGAGCGTAAACCCGCCGTGCAGCACGCCAATCGCAAGCGACGCAGGCGACGGACCTCCCGCGTCTCCGCCGAGGAGCTCTTCGAGCCGCTCGGCCTGACCCTCGTTGTCGCAGAGGATCACCGTCGCCGTGCCGTCGCGCACGAGACGCGCCAGCCGCTTGATGTCGCGGTTGATCGGCTCGGGCTGCAGGACTCGGAACCGCACGTCCGCGGGATCCGGCGCGCCGAGCATGAGCGTTCCGAACTCGTTGAGCGCGGCGATGGCCTGCTCCGCGGGCTGAAACAATTCCTCGCGCGGCACCACGTCTTCGCCGCGGCGGCGAGCGAGCTCCGCGTGGTGCGAGGCCTCGTCCCAGATGCGGCGCCACTCCGGCTCGAGCGCGGTGCCGTACGACCGTACGACGATCGTGTCCGGTGACCAGAGCGAGTGAATGCTGGTCCGCGTTCCGGCGACGGACACCGGCAGTGCGCTCGCACCTTCGACGGGAAGCACGACGGCCACCTGGGCGGCGCGCGTGGACCGTTGCGTGCTGAGGTCGAAGTGTTTGAGCTCGACGATGTCGTCGCCCCAGAATTCGACGCGCACCGGCTCCGACATGCCGAATGAGTAAATGTCGACGATGCCGCCGCGGACGGAGTATTGCGCAACGTCCTCCACCATTTCGACGCGCTCGAATCCCATGCCGTCGAGCCGTGCCGAGAGGTCCTCCAGGCGAACGACATCCCCCACACGAAGCTCCTCGCGCAACGTGCGCAGCGCGCTCGGGAGCCATGTACGCTCGAGCACCGCGCGCCCCGTGGTGAGAATCACGCGCAGGTCGCCGCGCGAGAGTCGCTCGATCGTGTCGATGCGCTCTCCGGCGATCTCCGTGTGCGGCTCGGCTTCGCTGAATCCTTCGCGCGGCGGATGGAGTGCGACGGCAAGCGTGTCGTCGACCGCCGTGAGGTCGGCGAGCCACCGTTCCGCGTCAGGGAGCGTGTCCGCGACGACGGCAAACAGCCGCGACGGATGCGCGCGTGTGAGCGCCACGAGCAACGGGGCGTCGACGGAGCCGTGCAGCCCGCCGACGTGCCTGCGTTCGCCGGCTGCGGGGAGCGAAGCGCTGAGCCGCGCGAACGCCGTTCGCTCGGCGATCGCGTCAACGAGCAGTGGCAGTGACACTACGCGGGACTCCGCTCGCTGGAACGCGGTTCGCGCGAAACGAGCGACTCGACCAGAATGAGAATCGCGAGCAGGACGAGAAGCGTTCCCACGAGCGGCCGGCGTGCTGACGTCGCGAATGCCGCCTTGGCGACGCCATCGGTCGGCGCGAGCACGCGCGCGCGCGTCCCGGTGATTCGGCCGGCAATCGACGCGCGGTCGATTGGCGCGAGCTGTGACTCCGACGGCTCGGGGTTCACCACGAGCGCGCCCGCAATCGCGCCCCCGCGCTGCATCCAGTAGACGCCATCGCGCACGGGTGCCTGCACGGTCCTGCCGTGCACGGGAATCGAGGGCTGCCCGGGCGCCGCAATCTCGTCGACGCCGAGTGGCACGCTGACGTCAGCGAGCGGTGTGGTCTCGATCACGCGTCCGCCGTCCGTGAGCAGGTAGCGCGCAATCACCGACTCGACCCACGGAAGAAAGCGCGCGGACACCGGAAGATCCGTTGCGTCGGGCGATAGCGGCGACCCGACCAGCAGGAATCCGTCGCCCGCGACGATCCACGGCGTGCCGCCCGCGGCCGCAATGGTGTCGGTGGACCCTGCACCCGTCGCGATGAGGGGATACCGTTTGTGCACGTGCACGCCGTCGAGATCACCCCCGTGTACGCCGCCTTCATCGCGCACGAGATCGCCGAACTTCCAGGGCACGCCGGCCGCCGCGAGCGCGCGATTTGCCGCGCCGATCTTCACCGGATCCGCGGGCGCGAACGCAAACATCGGTTTTTTTGAGGCTGCCTCCGCGCTCACGATGGCGATGGTGCCGCCGAGCTCGAGCCGCCCGCCGTCGGCGAGCGTTTCTACGGCACCGCGCGCGAATGGCCCGGCGCTCGCGTCCACGCGAACGGCAGGAGCGTCGCCGGCGAAGACGGCAAAATGGCGCACATCGTCGCCGCGCAGCTCGTCGGGCGCGAGCTCGACGCGGCCCACGAGCCAGCCACGTTTGTCCGCAGCCCCGCGGACGGAAATCGTTCCATCCGGTCCCAGGGTGGTGCGCGCGAGCGTCTTGTCGTCCAGCGCGATGCGCACGTCGGCGGAATCGGTGCTCGTCACCGCAACTTCGAGCGTGCCGCGCGGCGCCCAGCGGGCGGGGGTTGCCCGCGCGTCCCGCACCGCACGGTTGCGCGGCGGCGCGTCGGTCAGCGAGACGATCGTCACCGGCACATCGCCCACGCGCGCCGCGCGTGACCACTCGCTGGCCTGCCCGTCGGTCAGAACGACAACGGCCGCTGATCCGAAGGCGCTCGCGCGCGTCATCGACGCCGCGCGTTCGATGGTGCCGACGAGGTCGCCCGCGCCGCCCATCGGCTCCGCGCGCGCGATGGCGTCGCGCGCCGCGTTCGCGTCGCCCGCGGTGACACGCCCGTCGAGCGTCAACACCCACACGCGATCGGCGGGCGTCGCCGCATCGAGCACGCTCTTGCCGGCGTTGCGGAGGGATTCCAGCGCCACGCCGCCCGCCCGCGCGGCGCCGGTGCTCATGGAATTGTCGAGCACAATCGCGAGCGCCGTCGGCGCGTGCCCCGACCCGCCGAGCGGTCCGATGGGGCGCGCGGCCGCCATGGCAAGCGCCGCGACGATGGCCACGCGCAGCACCATCAGCGCGAGATTCCTGAGTCGCAGCTCGCGCCGGTGCTCGCGCTCGGCCCGCAGGAGATACCGAATGGCCGGAAACTCGACGCGCTCACCTCGCCGCAGTCGCAGCAGGTGGAGGACAATCGGAATCGCGGCGGCGGCGCCGAGCGCGAGCCAGAGCGGCGCGAGAAAACTCACTGGATCAGGACGGCTTCATGGCGAACGCTGCCGCTTCGCGAACGCGAGCCTGAGTGGCAGCGCAAAGGGTTGGTCGGTGAAGACCACCTGGTACCCCGCGCCCGACGCGGCGCAGCCCGAGCGCAGCTCTTCGATCGCCTGGACCACGGTCTCGCGGTACGCGGTCCGCATCTCGGCGGACGCGCTGTGCACGGACACGCCGCTTTCGGGATCAATGAATTCCGCGTCGCCGACCGCCGGCAGGTCGCGCTCGGCGGGGTCGAGCACGTGCATGACCTGCACGTCGTGCCCCGCTCCCCGGAGCGCGGAGACCGCGCCGAAGAAATCGGGCTCCTCGACCAGCAGGTCGGACAGAATGAACACGAGGCCGGGACGCTTGAGCACCTTGGCCGCGGCCATGAGCGCGCCCGACGCATTGGTTTCGCGCGCGGCGCCGGGCTCCTCCAGCGCTTTCACGATGTGCCGCCACTGCTGCATGCGCGCACGCGGCGCCAGGATGGTGCGCGGTTCCGAATCAAATCGCACGAGCCCGACCGCATCGCGCTGCCTGAGCAGCAGCAGCGCCACCGACGCCGCAATGCACTCGGCGTACGCGAGTTTCGTCAGCCGGGACGGATCGCCGCGCCAATCCATGGATTTGCTGACATCGAGCACGATGGACGCACGCAGATTCGTCTCTTCCTCGAACTGCTTGATGAGCCAGCGGTCCGAGCGGGCGAGGACTTTCCAGTCCATGTAGCGGAGGTCGTCGCCCGGCATGTACGGGCGGTGCTCGGCGAACTCGACGGAGAATCCTTTCCGGGGGGAACGGTGCAACCCAGTGAGGAATCCGTCCACGACATAGCGCGCCACAATCTCCAGTCCACCAATGGCGGAGAGCGTGGCGGGGTCCATCAGGTCGGCGCGATTCGTTGCGGTAGACTCTGGCATGCCGCGGGCCGAAACATAGACAGTTGCACGCGCTCGTGCCTCTGGTCGTTCCGACGCTTCTTTGTAGAGGCTCCCGCGAGATGCTCTCCCGCTGGTCGAGGCAGGAAAGATCCGCGCCGTTTCGTGCCAGTTTCCGCGTGATCCGCGTCAAAAGCTTTTTGCGGCGCCGACCCGGCGCCGGCCGGGTCCGCCGACGATCCCCACGCAGGCGACTAACTTTCGGGAATCGTGCATATCCGCAATTTCTGTATCGTTGCCCACATCGATCACGGCAAGTCGACGCTCGCTGACCGCCTGATCGAAGCCACCGGCACGCTCGCGAAACGCGAAATGAAGGACCAGGTGCTGGACACGCTCGATCTCGAGCGCGAACGCGGCATCACGATCAAGCTCAACGCCGTGCGCATGACGTACAAGGCGGCCGACGGGCAGCGGTACGAGCTCAATCTCATCGACACGCCGGGCCACGTGGACTTCACGTACGAAGTCTCGCGATCGCTCGCCGCCTGCGAAGGCGCGGTGCTCGTCGTCGACGCGTCGCAGGGCATCCAGGCGCAGACACTTTCGAACCTCTTCCTCGCCATGGACGCGGGGCTCGAGATCGTTCCCGTTCTGAACAAGATCGACCTTCCCGGCGCAGAACCCGATCGTCGCGCGGCGGAAGTCGGCGATCTGCTGGGCTGCGACCCGGGGGACATTCTGCGCGTGAGCGCGAAGGAAGGCCTTGGTGTTCCCGAGCTGCTCGAGGCGATCGTCAAGCGCGTCCCGCCGCCGCGCGGAAAGGAAGACGCGCCGCTGCGCGCGCTGATTTTCGATTCGTACTACGACAAGTACCGCGGCGCCATTCCCATGGTGCGCGTCGTCGACGGCACGCTCCGAAAGGGCACGCGCATCACGTTCGGCGCCAGCGACTCGATCTACGAAGTCGCGGAAGTCGGATACAGCCAGCTCCGCCAGGTTCAGACGGACGCGCTCGCGGCGGGCGAGGTCGGCTACGTGGTCGCCAACGTCAAGTCCGTGAGCGAAACACGCGCGGGCGACACCATTTTCGACGCGGACAATCACGCGACCCAGCCGCTCCCCGGCTACCAGGCGGTGCGGTCGTTCGTGTTCGCCGGCATCTATCCCACCGACACGCAGCAATACGAGAACCTGCGTGACGCGCTCGAGAAGCTCGTGCTCAACGACGCGTCACTGCATTACGAGCCGGAAACGTCCACGGCGCTCGGCTTCGGATTCCGCTGCGGGTTCCTCGGCCTCCTGCACATGGAAATCGTGCAGGAACGTCTCGAGCGCGAATTCGATCTGTCGCTGGTCACCACGGTTCCGAGCGTGGAATACCACGTGCACAAGACCGACGGCGAAGAGATGCTCATCGAGAATCCGGCGCTCATGCCCCCGGCCGGCGTCATCGACCGCATCGAGGAGCCGTTCGTGAAGGCGCGCATCATGGCGCCGGCCGACTACATCGGCGCAATCATGACGCTCGGCACCGAGCGGCGCGGCGTCTACAAGGGCATGTCGTACATCGACACCGCGCGTGTGGAGTTCGACTGGGAGTTTCCGCTCGCGGAAATCATTCTCGATTTTTTCGACCGCCTCAAGACCATCAGCCGCGGCTACGCCACGCTAGACTATGAAATGCTCGAGCTCCGCGCGAGCGACCTCGTGAAGCTCGACATGCTGATCAACGGCGAAGCGATCGACGCATTCTCCGTGATCATTCACCAGGACAAGGCCTATGAATGGGGCCGGAAGATCGCGGACAAGCTGAAGGAATTGATTCCGCGACAGTTGTTCGAGGTCGCGATTCAGGCCGCCATCGGCAGCAAGATCATCGCGCGAACTACGGTGAAACCGCTTCGAAAGGACGTGCTCGCGAAGTGTTACGGCGGCGACATCACCCGCAAGCGCAAACTCCTCGAGAAACAGAAGGAGGGCAAGAAACGCATGAAGCAGGTCGGCTCGGTGGAAATCCCGCAGGAAGCGTTCCTCGCCGTGTTGCAGGTCGACTGAGATGAGCCCGCGCGCCCGGTACGTGGTCGG
>DASRAP010000424.1:0-20846 GCA_035638155.1 Gemmatimonadaceae bacterium
AAGGACGACCTCGATGCGATCGGCGTGCCGAAGTTCGATTTCCTGGGGCTCGGGGCACTCGCGATGGTGCGACGAGCGTTTGACGCCATCGAGGATCGCACGCACCAGCGACTCGAGCTCTACACGCTCCCCTACGACGACAAGCCCACGTACGATCTCATTTCGCGCGGCGAGACGGTGGGCACGTTCCAGATCGAGAGCCGGGCACAGATCGCGTCGATCGTGCACACGCGCCCCGAGCTTCTCTACGACATCGTCGTGCAGGTGGCTCTCATCAGGCCGGGGCCGATCCAGGCGAAGTTCGTGAAGCCGTACACACAGCGCCGGCGCGGGCGCGAGCGTCCGACGTTCCTCCATCCCAGGCTCGAGCCGATTCTCGCGCGCACGCAGGGCATTCCGATTTTTCAGGAACAGGCGATGGCGATCGCAATGGCGCTGGGCGGGTACACCGGCGGCGAGGCGGATGAGCTCCGGCGCACGATGGGGAATATCCGAAAGGAAGCGCGGCTCATCGCGGCGCTCGACAAGCTCAGAAACAGGATGATCGGGCAGGGACTCACGCCCGACCTGGCGGCGACGATCTGCGCGGACCTCGTGAGTTTTGCGAACTATGGATTTCCGGAATCGCACGCGTGGAGTTTTGCGCTCATCGCGTACGCCACGGCGTACCTCAAGGTGCATTATCCCACGGAATTCTTTCTGGGCCTGCTCAACGCGTGGCCGATGGGGTTCTACTCACCGGCGACGCTCATTCATGAAGCGAAACGGTGTGGCGTGGAGGTGCGCACGCCGTGTTTGAAAGAGGGAAACTGGGAGTGCACGTGGGAGCCGACGAACACGGATCGCCCGGCGCTCAGAATTGGCTGGCGATTCGTGCGCGGCATGGGCGAGAAATCGCTGGAGAAACTGCGCAACGCGCATGCGCAGGGAGCGTTCACGTCGATTGCGGATGTCGTGACGCGTTCAGGCCTCAATCGCTCGGAGGTGACGTTCCTCGCGCTCGCGGGCGCGTTCAGTGCGTGGGAAAAGAACCGGCACCGCGCGTCGTGGGAAGCGCTGCGTGCGTCGAGCGATCATCTGCCGCTCGCGCCGGCGAGGCGTGAGGCGCACAACCCGAGGCCGCTCACGAAGCACGAGCTAATTGCGCTCGATTATCAGGCAACGGGGACGAGCATTCACGGGCATCCCATGCAGGCGCTGCGGGAGGAGCTGCGCGCGGAAGGCGTGAAGGACAGCAAGGATCTCGAGCGTTCACGCGACGGGCAGAAGATTGCCGTGGCCGGTCTCGTCGTGGTGCGGCAGCGGCCGAGTACGGCGAAGGGCACGATCTTCCTGTTATTGGAAGACGAGCACGGATTCATCAACGTGATCGTACCGAACACACTCGTCGAGCCAAACGCGAAGGTCGTGAAGTTCGCGCAGTTCATGCTGATTCGCGGGCGCGTGGAGCGGGAAGGGAATGCGATCAGTGTGCTCGGCGCGGAGTTTGTGGAGCTGCACGCGCAGGAACTGGTGCACGCTTCACGGGATTTTCACTGACGCCGCATCAACCGCGAGACAATCGAAGCGATAGCGTATTGCGGTCCTCAACTCGCGACAGCGTGAGCTCGCCGCCGTGCACGCCGGCGATCCACATGACAATCGGGAGTCCAAGTCGCGACGGCTCGCGCGTGGGAACGGGGAGGGAAAACGGTTTGCCCGTGCTCGTGACCTGCACGATCGCGAATGTGGTTTCGCTCTCGACCGACACCGTAACGACGCTGCCCGCCGCGCCGTGCCGGCAGGAGTTCTCCATCAGCTCGACGACCGCCTCACGCAGCAGCCCCTCGTGCGCGCGGAATTCAACACGCTCGAGCGTACCTAACGCAATCGTGTGTCCGAGCGCGGTGGCGCGGGCGCGCATCAAGTCCGCACACTGAGTCACGAGCGCGTCGAGCGACACATCGTCTTCCCGGCGCACCGCTTCGCCTGCCTGCGCCGTTGCCAGCAGCGTGAGATCATCGACGCGTCGCCCGATCTGCTCAGCCGCTGTCTGAATGCGGCCAAGCGTTGCGCGCATCGCGTCCACGCTCGGCGATTGCGCCGACAATTGATTGGCCGCCTCGCCGAACACGAGCGTGAGCGGCGTTCGGATCTGGTGTGCCGTCTCGCGCACGAATCCGCGATTCTGGAGCTGTGACTGCTCGAAGCGCCCAAGCAGCGAATTGAACTCGCTTGCGACGGCATCGATTTCGTCGGCGGGGGAACGCACATCCAGGCGTTTGCCCGGATCACTGGGCGCGATCGCGGAGATCGACCGCTCGAGATCGCGAATGGGACTGAGCGCGCGACCGGCGAGGAAGTAGCCGCCGCCGAGACTCAACAGGACGATAACGGGCGCCGCGATCGCGAGCGCTTCAGCGAGGAGTCCGAGATCGTCTTCAATTCCTTCCGTCGACGCGAACGCGATCACCGCGCCATTTCCTGACGGAGTACCAATCGAGATGCGCCGCGCCGCGGCCTGATAGTCCTGATCGCCGAACGGGAACGCGAAGCGCTCAGGCTTGCCGAGCCGAGTCCAAAGCTGCGCGAGCGTATCCGGCGGAACCGCGCTGTTCGATGCGTTCGTCACCGCACCGGCCGCGTCGACCATGACGAGCGAGATCCGCGCGACGGAAGACTCGAGCGCCGGCAATTGCGCAGAACTGGCGGCGCCAGCGCTCTCCTGCAACGACGAGACTGAAGCGACCGTCCGCTGCAGTCGTCGCTCGAGTCGCGTGTGCGATCTACGCCACAGGAATCCGAGCGACGACAGGGAGACCAGCGCCAACGCGCCAACGAACGAAACGGCGTACGCCGTCGAGAGGCGCAGCCGAAGCCGGCTTATCGCCATCGCGTTGGCGGAGGCAGTTGCGGCGCATCAGTCAGGATGTAACCAACGCCGCGCATGGTATGCAGGAGGACGGGCAGCCCTTCGCGCTCGATCTTGTTCCGTACACGAAGAATCAGGACGTCGACCGCGTTCCCGCCGGGATCAAAGTTGTCGTCCCACACATGCGCCATGATGCCCGTCCGAGTAACGACACGGTGCGCGTTGCGCATGAGGTATTCGAGCAGCGCGAATTCCCGTGCAGTCAGCGCGATGGGCTCGCCCGCGCGCATCGCTCGCCGCGTCGCCACATCCAGCTGCAAATCCGCAAGCTCCATGACCGGCGCGTGCGCCAGCGCCGGCCTGCGCGCAAGCGCACGGAGTCGTGCGCACAACTCTGCGGGCGCGAACGGCTTTGCGAGGTAGTCATCCGCGCCAGCGTCGAGCGCACGGACGCGGTCGTTGATGTCATTGCGTGCCGTCAGTACGAGCACCGCGGTTCGATCGCCGCGTGCGCGCATACGCTTGCAGACCTCGAAGCCATCCAGGTCCGGAAGTCCGAGATCGAGTACAACAAGATCGAACTCTCCCGTCGCGAGCCACGACAGAGCCTCAGTAGCATCACCGACCACATCGGCAGCCCACGCTGCCTCCCGAATCACACGAGCGAGAAACTCACGGACATCGGGCTCGTCTTCGACGATCAGAACTCGCATTGCACCACGTTACACCACGGTTGACGATTCATGCGTGGACGAAAAGATGTGTCACCTTGCACGAAGATTACGCAACGCGCCGAATCTGACCATTGCATTACAACGCGTTACAGCAACAACCCCGCTTCACCGCAGTGTAGTCGTGGGACGATCTTACGCTTCATCCGATGCTGATCACCGAAACGATCCTCGCCGCATTCGCGTCGCTCCGCGCGAACAAAACGCGCGCACTGCTCACGATGCTTGGCATCGTGATTGGCATCGGCGCGGTGATCACCATCGTCGCGATGGGCAACGGTGCGAAGAATGCAGTCGCAGATCGTCTCGCGCGACTTGGCACGACTGTCCTGCAGATCGACGCGCAGCGGGCGCAGCAGGGCGGCATTGGAACCGGCGGAACGGTCCGGATGACGTCAAAGGACGCAGACACAGTCGCCGAGCGATCGCCGCACGTCGTTGCCGTGAACTATACGCAGGACCGCCAGCAGCAGATCGAATGGCGGCATCACAATGCCAGCGTCCAGATTACTGGTACTGTTCCGAATTTTCTCGCCGTCCGTGACTTCAAGCTTCAGGCGGGAAGAATGTTCACCGACGAGGAGAATCACTCGTTCAGGCGAGTTGCGGTGCTGGGCGGCGATGTGCCCGCACTCATGGGACCGGACAGTCTGCTCTCTCTCGTCGGCGAAGACATCAAGATCAAAGGCCGTACGTTCACGGTTATCGGGCAGCTCGTACGAAAAGGAACCGTGGGCTTCGGCGACGGCGACGAGCAGATCCTGATTCCGTTCCAGACCAGTCGCACGCAGATCTACGGCGACAACAAGGTCGACGACATGTGGGCGCGTGTCACCAGCGAGGACGATATTCCAATCGCCATGGGCGAGATCGCCGTCGCGATGCGGCGCGCACACAAACTGCGCGCCGGCCGGCCTGACGATTTCCGAATCCGGAATCAGGCGGACATTCTCGTCACGCTCGGCGAAACGACGCAGTCGTTCACGCTGCTGCTCGCCGGTGTTGCCGCTGTCAGTCTGCTCGTCGGCGGTGTGGGGATCATGAACATCATGCTCGTGTCGGTCACCGAGCGCACGCGCGAGATAGGTGTACGCAAAGCGCTCGGCGCAACACGGCGAATGATCCTGCTGCAGTTCATGATCGAAGCACTCACGCTCTGCATCCTTGGCGGCGCTGTTGGCGTAACCATGGGTGTGCTCGCGGCCTGGTCAGTCACGAAATACGTCGGCTGGCACGCGAGCGTCGACGTGCAAGTCGTCGCGCTCGCACTGGGCGTCGCAGGTGCGACGGGTTTGTTGTTCGGAGTGTGGCCCGCGCGCCGCGCCGCGGCGCTCGACCCGATCGAAGCCCTGCGGCATGAATGATCTTGCCGGATGTAAGCGCGCTGAAACCTCGCTGACATGAGCGGGTCAGGCGACACTCGCAAACTTCCACTCACCAACCCTATCGTGGAGTCCGTAATGCAACGCCGAATTCTGTTTGTTGCCCTGCTCGCATTTGCAGCCGCCCGCGTCAATGCGCAGGACGTGAAGCTCAAAGAAGAAAAACCCGGAATGATTGCGCGCGCGAAAGTGACGTTCGATGCCGCGCGTGCAACTGCTCAGGCGAAAGTGCCGGGCGGCAAGCTCGCCACCGCTGAGCTCGAGCAGGAAGACGGCAAGCTCATCTACACGCTCGTGTTCAAGACGGCGGGCAAGAAAGGGCAGGATGAAATCAACGTCGATGCGCTGACCGGCAAGATCGTGGCCGTCGAGCACGAGGACGACAAGGAAGCAAAGAAGGAAGCGAAAGCCGAAGAAAAGACCGAAAAGAAGGCAACGAAGAAAGGCGGCTGATTCGCCACCAGAACAGCTACCAGAACAGCTACCAGAACAGCTACCAGCTCATCGTCACGCCGAGTGCGTCGCGCCGAATGAGTGGCGCAATGCGCTCGGCGTTTCCATTTGTCATCGAAGGCGGACGACCTCGACGTGCCGCGGCGGCACCGACTGTGCCGCCAATCGCGAGCGCGAGCGGATAATCGCTTGCCCAGTGCACGCCGTTGTTCACCATCGCGAACCCCAGCACGCCCATGAGTGAATAACCGACGGGGCGAATCCAGTGGCGGTCGGGATAGTTCCACGCAATCACCGTCACGGTTGCCATTGCCGTTGCGAGATGACCTGACGGAAACGCGTCGTACTTCGGCGTGGTGGCCGAATACTCCCTCCACGGCGCGAAGGGGTGCCACTCTCCGCGCGACGCCGTCGCCGCACCGGGAGTCTGGCGTCCCGTTGCATGCTTCAGCGTTTGCGTGACGAGGCCGAGCGCGAACATCGACTCCGTGATTTCGCTCGCTGTGCGCAGCGCGCGGTTGTCACCGCGAATGGCGCCAGCGGCAAAGAACGATCCGGCGATGCCCATCGTCGTCCAGCCATCGCCGAGATAGTAGAGCGCCGAGCTGACCGTCGTCGGGACATAGAACAGTTTCACGTCGCCGGCTTTGAGCGACCACGTCGGATGGCTCGGTGCGATATCGATCCGTCGACCGAAACGCTTCGCCTCGGCGTAGATCTGATCGTCGCCCGCGTACAGCGCGACAGTCGATGCCACGACCGCGACGGCCTTGGCGATGTTCGATTTGTGCGCCGTTGAACGCGCTGCATCGGCGAGCGTCCCCGGCACGCCGCGCACGGACTCGAGAAACCGTGGGCGTGTAAACACGGGGTCGGTCTGCGCGCTCGCGATCGATGCGAGCGCGGTGAACGTGAGTGCGGCGGTGAAAATGAATGCGCGGGCCATTTACTGAATGCTGTACCCGACGACCAGGCCGTGGTGGCTGTTCGGCGCAACGGACATATGAGCGAGCACGTGCGACACGCTGAGCGGTGACCCGCGATCAAACGCCGCGTCGTTGCGCCGGACGATCGCGAGTCCCGCGGTTGCCCCGATCGCCGCGCCGACAATCACATCGCTCGACCAATGCTGGTTGAGATAGAGCCGCGAGAGTCCGACTGCGGTGGACGCCGTATACGCGAGCGCGCTCACGGTGCGATGCACGAGCGGCGACGAATTGCGCGTGCCGAGCGAGAGCACGGTTGCGACGGCGAACGCAGCGCTCGTATGCCCAGATGGAAACGATTCGAACGCATAGTGGCCGAAGCCGTGTCCGAGCGCGTAGATGTCCGCGTCTCCGTTCGCAGCGTACGGCCGCTTCCGTCCGACGACGCCTTTCAGCACGGCAGTCGCAGCGCCGCTGATCGCGATCGACTCAATGCTCCATTTGCCGAGGTGCGCAAGCAACGGCCGCGAGGCGAGATGACCACTCACCCAGAGTCCGGACGCGAATGCAATCGGGCCGACGCCGCCAATCGAAGCACCGACCGAGGAGAATCGGCCGAATGCCGTGCCGCCCATGCTGGTCTCCGTGACTTCAGCGGCCACGGCGCGGTCCTCCAACGAGATCAGCGTCGCGAACGCCAAAGACGTTGCGAGCAGCGCCGCGTCGCTGCGAATGAAGAGCCGCGATCGCGGACCGCCGACCCTGACTGAGTCGGTCTGTGCGCGCGCCGTGGGAGCGATGATCCACGACAGGAGGACACATGTCAGGAGCCGGTCAAGTGTGCGCATCGTCGCGAGTCGGTGAGCCGTTCCCAGCCAAGACCCGCAAGCAGGACTCCACCCTGCGGCGCCCGCAACACTCAACGACGTATCAGTTGCGTGACAGGCTGCGCTTGTAGATGTCGGGGTCGCGGCGGTCCATGTTGTAGCCCGGCGCGGAAGACGTAAAGCCAAACTTTGCGTACAGCTCGTGTGCGTCGCGCGTCGAAAGCGACCACCGCCGGAATCCCTGCAAATCCGGATGCGCGAAAATCACCTCGAGCAGCCACCGCGACAATTTCTGCCCGCGATAGGGCTCGAGCACGAACACGTCCGCGAGGTAACCGTACGTGGCCCTGTCGGTTACGACGCGCGCAAAGCCGACGAGATCGTCGCCATGAAACAGGCCGAACGACAGCGAACCCCCGACGGCTCGCGCGACGATATCTCGGGGAATTCCCTCAGCCCAGTACGACGTGGTGAGAAAGGCGTGGATCGTGTCGATCGCGCGCTCGTCGATGTCGGTGTTGATGCGGAACGCGCCGCGGTGCCATTCAGAGGAAGCGGGCATGGCACAAAGTAAACGCCCGGATGCTCGATCTTTTGAGCACCCGGGCGCACAGACTACCTGCGAGCTACCAGCTACAATGCTGGGCGCGGAGCTCGAGGCGCTCAACGCGGGCGAGCTGGTGCATGCGTCGAGCGTTCCGCTCAGCCCCTTTCACACGTTTCGGCGTCCCGCCCGCTGGCGTTGAGTACGCTGAACGTCGGCCGACCGTGGTCGAGGCGATACACCCAGTAGAACCCCGTCGGCGTGACGCCGTCCAGTGAACCACCCTTGAACACGATACGCGTCGTCTTCGCATCGAACGTAAACGTGCCGGGCTTGCTGTCAGCGCCCACGTAGTGGCTCGCGTCGCGAATCGTAAACGTCATGAGGGGCAGCGCCTGTCCGCCTGCGTTGCACTCGTACGTGCCCGTTGCAGCGACTGCCGCTGAAGGAACTGCGTCAGGCGCCGGGTGGTTCGTCGGACCGCCGGGTGCACGCGTTCCGGCCAATCCCGCGAGTGGCATGCTCGATACCCCCTCCGCTGGATTCGGCTTGCACGTTTTGGACTCCGGCGTCATCGCGCCTTCGACCTGCCACGTCCCGAACGCGTCGGCGACGATGTCGTACGTCCATTCAGTGATCTGCCCGACGCACGTTTCGCCGTAGTACTTGTTCGGCGGATAGCCCGGACCGTAATCGCGCACGGAGAGCGTGACGCGAAACGGATACTTGCTGCCGGCCGGCTTGCCCGCGAGAACCGCTCCGAACAACACAGTGCGTTCACTCATGCCCTGCGGTTTGAGCGCGAGCAGTCGCTTCTCGAGTGTTTGCATGAGCACGTCAGTTCCGGGCGCACCCTGCGCGCCTGCGCGCTCCGGGACCATCGTGAAACCGCTGGCCGCGAGAAACGCGACCAAACCTGCACGAGCTGCCCGGTTCTTCATGGGACTCCATCGTCACCGCCGCGAGCCTGCTCTCTGGGTCCCTGTCCGGGTTCGTATGAGATCAATAGCGCATGGACCGCGTGCGGGCCCGCTATCTGCTCATCCAGTTGATCGAACCCGGCGGTGACCTTGGCGTGACCGTCACGCGCTTCGTCTCTCCTTTCCGGCGAATCGTGATCTCGAGCGGCGCGCCGGCAGGCGTCCGGAGAAAAAGCCGCGCGCCCTGCGCGCTCGTGAGCGCCGCGCCGTTCACCGCCACCAGCGTGTCGCCGGGAAGAAGTCCCGCGGCCTCGGCCGGGCTGTTCGGCGCGATCGCCACAATCTCCGGACTCTCCCTGAACAGACTCTCGTTGATGTTCGCCGCGCGAAGGTCGTCCGGCGACGCGAGCACACGCACGAGTCCGATCCCGATCCACCCCGGGCCGGGGCCCAGTGAGTCCTGGAACGAGCGCGTGACCCCCGGATGCAGCGTCCACGCGTATCCCATCCGCTGCCTGAGCGGAGACGTGAACGCCATCGGCTTGAGCCTGAAACTGTCCCTGGACAACGTCCAGCTGAAGCTGAGCGGCGTTCCCGGCGCGCACTTGGCGCCTGCAACGATGGACACCGTGGCGGTCCCGTCGCTGCGACGCACCACGAATTGCACCGTATCGCCCGCTTTCGCACTCGCGTAACGCTCGGCTGCAGCGCGTGTGGTAATCGCGAGTCCGTCAATCGAGACGAGCGTGTCGCCCTCGCGCAGTTTGCCGTCGGCGGGGCCGGCATGCCTGATGTTGCGGATGCGCGGCTCCCTGTGAAACACGATCCACGGCTGGCCGCGTCCGGAGACTTCGCAGTTATAGCACTCAATGCCGTCGTACCCGTAATCCGGCTGCTGATTCTTCGGGCACAGGGTGGCGAGTTGCGCGCCGGCCGCGGACGCGAGGCATGCAAGCGAAAGCGAAGCAAGACGGAGATTCATCGTCAGTACCAGATGATGAGTTTGGGTGCCGCGGGCTGGGCCACGTGGCTTTGCGATTGGCGGGCCGTTCTGTCCGCGACGATACTGACCGCGGCGATGACGATCGCGGCCGCCGCTGCGATGAGCGGAATTCGCCACCGCGCGGCTCGCCGCTCCTTCCGCGAGGATTGCACGGCGCCGGCAAAGAAGCCGTGCGTGCGCAGAAACTCCACGGTGCGATCCTCGCGGATTCGATCCGCTCTTGGATCGTGAGTCATGTCGTGCTCTCCGGCCGGTGTGACTTGAGCAGCACGCGCAGCTGCCTGCGCGCGCGATGCAGATTCGATTTCGAAGTGCCGGGCGCGATGCCGAGCTGCTCGGCAATGTCCTCGTGCGTGTGTCCCTCGATATCGTGCAGGATGAACACCGCGCGGTAATGCTCGGGAAGCTCCGCGAGCGCGCGATCGATATCGATGTCGTAGCCGATATCGACCTCGGCCGACGCCAGCTCAGCCAGCCCGTCCTCTCCCTGTTGCCGCAACCGATCACGGCGCGATTCGGCGTAGACACGCACTGCAATACCACAAAGCCACGTTTGAAACGGTGCCGTCCACCGAAGCTTCGGCGCGCCCAGCATCGCGCGGAGCCAGACCTCCTGCATCACGTCGTCCGACTCGGCGGCGTTTCCGCCTGTCAGCCGTCCCACGAGGCGCAACACGCGCGGTGTGTGACGCCGGTAGAGCAGCCGGAACGCCTGTTCGTCACCCGCAAGGGACCGCTCGACGAGCGTCCGGTCAACAGGCTCCGCTCGTTCCTCGTCCGCAGAGGATGCAACGAGTCGAACGGCAGTCGCGGACAGGGCTGGCATGGTTCCCGTTAGTGACGGGAGCTACCCAAAGGGTTGCAACGAAAAAAGCGGCGGGAAACAGAGTTCGTTTCCCGCCGCTCACTTCACGCGTTCGTTTTCCTGCAATTACAACCGCACCACCACGTCGATGACCATCCAGCTCGGCCTGTCGATGAGCAGCACGCGGTCATCGAGCAACACGTATTCCCATCCCGGCCGCACCGGGGGCAGTTCTTCGACGAGCACGTACGGCACCGGCCGCACGTAGGCGCGGAAGTCGCGCGGCAGCGCGGCGTGGCGCACAATCCGTCTATCGTACCCCGGTCTGAACACCGTCACGTGTGACGGCCGGCGATACTCGACTGGGTGCGAGCCGTACCAGCGCGAAATGATCCGCGCGTCAGAACGGCGGTCGTCGTACGTGTAGGTGGTGCGAACAGGGCCGCGATTCACGTGGCCGGGCGGGGGGCCGCCTGGCGGACCGTGACGATCATTGTCGTGGCCTCTTCCTCGTCCTTGAGCAAAGCCGGCAGTCGACACGGCAGCGAGCAGCAACATCGCTCGGAAGATCTTCATATCGGTAACCTCCGTGGGTCGCCGATGATTAGTACCCCGCAAAACCCCAGAGGTTCGTGAGCAATGTCACTAGTCCTGCCTGAGCGCGACGACGGGATCAACGCGTGTTGCTCTGCGCGCGGGAATGTAGCAGGCCCACAGTGCGACCGCCGCAAGCGCAAGCGGAACCGCGATGAACGTCAGCGGATCGCCGGCGGACACGAGTAACAGGAATCGCTTGAGTACGCGCGACATGCCCAGCGCACCCGCAACGCCCACGAACAAACCAATCACGACGAGCCCGGCGCCCTGGCGCAGGATGATTCCGCGGATCGACCGCGGCGTCGCGCCCAGCGCCATGCGAATCCCGATCTCGCGCGTCCGCTGCGCCGCGCCGTACGACACCACGCCGTACACACCGACGAGCGCGAGGATGAGACCGAGCAATCCCATCGCCGCCGCCTGAAACGCGCCCACGCGGAAGATCAGGAATCCCTGCGCTCCCAGCAGTGAGCGGTTCATGGTCTGGACTTCGGCGACCGCGATGTCCGGGTCGATGGCCTGGATCTCCCGCACGAGCCGCGTGCTGAGCTGTTCCGGCGGCGTGAGCGAGCGAATCTGCAGAATGCGCATCGTCACCGGGTCCTGCCTGAGCGGGACGTAGAAGTGCGGCAACGGATTCTCGAACACCGCGAGATACTTGCTGTTGCGCGCGATGCCGACCACCTCCCATGGCCCCGTGTGCTCGACGCCCGCGTAGAAGCGTTTGCCGATCACGTTCTGACCGGGCCAGAACTTCTGCGCCATCGTCTCGTTGACGACGGTCACCTTGGGCGACTTCTCGTCGTCCGAATCCCGCAGCCCGCGGCCGCGCATAATCGGAATCTCGTTCGTCGCGAAATAGCCGGGATCGACGAAATTCGCGCCGACCATCGGCGGGCGTTCGTCGGGAAGCTCGGCCTTTCCTTCGAGGTAGAGCTGCATGCTCGCGTTGATGTAGCTGATCGGCACGCTGAACGTGAGGCTCGCCGATTGCACATCACTCCACGCGCGCACACGGCGCTGCAGCTCGTCGTAGAAGTTGTTGGTCTGCTCCAGCGTGCGCCCCGCCCAATGCGGATCCATGCGCGCGTTGAGCACATGATCGGGATTGAACCCGAGATCGACGCGCGCCGCATTCTGCAGGCTCCGCACGAAGAGACCGGCGACGATGAGCAGCACGAGCGACCCCGCGACCTGTCCCACGACGAGCGCGCCGCGCACGCGCTGGCGCCGCCGCCCACCGGACGCACCGCGCGACCCATCCTGCAGTGTGGCCACGCTGACGTTTGATGCCCGCAGCGCCGGCAGCAGCCCCACCACGATGCCCGCGGCGATCGCGATCCCCGCCACGTACGCGAACACACGCCAGTCAAAACTGAAATCGAGCGACGTCGGAAGATCGGTGCCGAGGTCGAGCGTCTTCGACACCGTGTTCGCCGTCCAATTGCCAAGGACGACGCCGAGCGCGGTGCCGAGGAGCACGAGCAGCATGCTCTCCGTCAGCATCTGGCGAATGAGACGCACCCGCCCGGATCCGAGCGCCGCGCGAATCGCGAGCTCACGTTGCCGCGCCGTGGCGCGCACCAGCTGGATGTTCGCGACGTTGAGGCACGCGACGACGAGGACGAGTCCCGCGAGGAACAGAACGAAAAAGCGGATGGCGGGAATGACTCTCGCGACGAACGTGAGCGGCACGGGTCGCGCCACAACCTCCGGCATGATCGTCGCGCCCGTGCCCTTGTCGGTCTCGGGGTAGGCGGCGGCGAGTCGTTGCATGATGAGGTCGAGCGATGTTTGCGCAGCGGCGATGCTGACGCCGGGTTTGAGGCGCGCCATCACCGTGAGCGGCCGCACTCGCCGCGACGTGAACATGTCCCTGCGCCACGCCGCATCATCGGAAATGAGCGCACGCAGCGTCAGAAAGCCGTCGAGGTTTGCGCCCGCGTACGTGCCGTGAAAACCGCGCGGCGTCACACCGATGATCGTTGCGAGGCGTCCGTCGATCCGCACCTGCGTGCCGACCACGGCGGAGTCGCCGGCGAACCGCCGCTTCCAGTAGTCGTAGCCGAGTACGAGCGTGAAATCGGTCCCGGGTGTCTCGCCCTCACCCGGCTCGAACAGGCGGCCGAGCAACGGTTTCATGCCGAGGCCCGTGAAGTAGTTCCCCGTGACGCTCGCGTAGAAGAACTGCGTCGCTTTCGCGCCTGTGCTGAGTCCGCCGATCATCGGCGTGTACGTGAGGATGTCGCTGAACTCGTGCGCCTGTTCACGCAGATCGCGGAGCGCGGGAAAGGAGAACGTGAACTCCATTCCCGTTTCGTCGCCCTTGACCTGTTCCGCGAGCACCACGAGTTGCTCGGGCGATCGTGCCGGAAGCGGGCGCAGAAAGCCGTTGAGCATCCCGAAGATGGCCGTGTTCACGCCGATGCCGAGCGCGATCGTGACGACGAGGACGACCGATACCGTCCGATCCTTGCGCAGCTGGCGCAGGGCGAACCGCACATCCTCGAGCACGGACGCGAAGAGCGACACGTCAGGCGCTCCGGGACATGGGACCGTCTTCGAGCTCGTGCGCGGACAGCATCACCGCGTCATTGAGCGAAGAGATGGGATCCGACCCGTGGTACGCTTCCTCACCGTGCTCGGTGATGTCGATGCCTGACATCTCGCTGTCGTCCGTGATGCGGAGTCGCATCACGGTGCGCAGCAGCGCGAGCAAGACGAGGCTCCCCAGTCCGACGAAGACCACCGTGGCGCCCACCGCGAGGAACTGGATGCCGACGAGCCTGGCGTTACCCGCGATCAGGCCATCGGCGCCCGCCGGATTCACGGCGGTGCTCGCGAATACTCCGGTCAGGATCGCACCGACGATGCCGGCGACGCCGTGACACGCAAACACGTCCAGCGTGTCGTCCACGCGCGTCCTCGAGCGGTACTGCAGTGCGAAGAACGAACAGGGGGCGGCGAGTGCGCCGATCGCGATGGCTGAAACCGGTGACACATAACCCGCAGCGGGTGTGATGGCGACGAGCCCGACGACTGCTCCCGTCGCCGCGCCCACCGCCGATGCCCGGCCGCCGCGCAGCGATTCGAGCGAAATCCACGTGACGAGCGCAGCAGCGGCCGCGGCGTGCGTCGACATCAGGGCGTTCGCGGCGACCCCATCGGCAGCGAGTGCGGAGCCGCCGTTGAAACCGAACCATCCGAACCACAGGAGCCCGGCGCCGAGCAAAGCGAACGGCACGTTGTGCGGCACGGTCGGCACGAGATGGAAATCGCGCCGCGCGCCCATGCGGAGCGCCAGAACGAGGGCGGTGACGCCGGCACTGATGTGGACCACCGTGCCGCCGGCGAAGTCGAGCGCGCCCAGCGTGTGCAGCCACCCCGTGCTTCCCCACACCCAGTGCGCGAGCGGATCGTAGATGAGCGTGGTCCAGAGCAGCCCGAACACGAGGTATGCCACGTAGCGCATGCGGTCGACGATCGCGCCGGAGAAGAGCGCGACCGTGATGCCCGCGAACATGCCCTGGTACGCCGCATACAGGAGATGCGGCAGCACCGCGCTGTATGTCGGGTTTGGTGCCCCGGTCACACCCCGCATGCCCGTCCACGCGAGGTCGCCGATGATTGCCGATCCGTGCCCGAACGCGAAGCTGTATCCGAATACGACCCACTGCACCGTCACCACGGCGAGTGCGCCAAGGCTCATGAGCATGGTGTTTAGCGTGCTCTTCTGGCGGACCAGGCCGCCGTAGAAGAACGCGAGGCCCGGCACCATGAGCGCCACGAGCGCCGTACTCACCAGCACCCACGCCGTGTCGCCACTGGAGATTCCGGACGACATGGGTCAGCCCTCCAGCTTCGGGATGGGAATCTGCTGCTGCGTGAGCCGCATGATTTCATCGGCGTTCACGGCCGTGAGTGCGTCGTTGTCGACTTCGCCGGTGCGGATGCGCACTGTGTGGTCGAGCGGCATCACCAGAATCTTGCCGTCGCCGACATCGCCCGTTCGCGCCGCGCCGCAGATGGCGTCGATGGTTCGCTGCACAAAGGGCTCCGAGCACGCCATCTCGATGCGCACTTTCTCGTGGAATTCCATGACGACGGTGTCGCCGCGATAGCGCTGCACGACGTCGCGCTCGCCGCCGTGGCCACTGACGCGCGACAGCGTCATGCCGGTCACGCCGACCTCGAACAACGCACGCTTCACGTCCGCGAGCTTTTCGGGACGGATGATGGCGATAATGAGCTTCATGCAGGCCCCGGCAGAAGACCGATGAAAGCTAAGGGGCGTCCGCGCAATGCTTACGGCGTCTGCCGGTCCTGCCGCCTCACCAACCTGTACAACTCCGCGGAACTGAACGCCGCGATCCGCGCAGCCTGCGGAAAGTTCTTGATCTCGGGGTCAATCACGGGGGTCTGCATCGACTGGCCTTCGCCCGTGTTGACCACGAGGTACCCGCCGGCGAGCGCCGCGCCCTGCCGCGAAAAGTGCGACGTGTCCGCGCCCGCGCGCACGAAGGCGTATACGAGCGGCGCGTTGGACGGAATCGGCGCAAACACGCGGTCACCAGGCCTGAGCAGCGGGACGAGCGTCTGCGCAACAGCGTCGGCATCCGGCAGCGTGCCGGTCTCGCGGGACGTGAGAACGTCGCGGGACTGGATGACGAGGCCCGCAGCCACCGCGAACGTAACGCCGGCGACCACGCCGCGGTGTTTGGCCAGCGTGTCCGGAGCGGCAACCCGGGCGAGCAGCGCCGCCAACCCACGCGCCGCGGCGATCGCCGCAAGCGGAGCCAGAAACAGCCAGACCCGCGCGAATGGCACTCGATGTGTCACGATGAGCACCGTCCCGCACCAGACTGCCATCGCCAGCGCCATCGACAGCCTGCCGTCTGAGGACTGCCGCGCAAATAATCCGTACGCCGCGAGCGCCGCGAGGAGCACGCCGACAACGCGAGGAACGCCAAGCGTCCAGAGCAGGAGTACATCGCGAGTCCCCGGACCAAGCTCGCTCGTGAATGTCGCCCAATCGCTCGGCCGGACGAACGAGTTCGATGTGAGCGCCGTGACGCCGTTCTCGGCCATGATCGGCGCGTAGAGCAGCGCCGTGACCACGAGACTCGCGAGCAACGTGAACGCGAGCGGCCCGATGTCCGAACGGCCGCCGCTGGTCTTGCCGCGCCACGCCGCAAACGCAAACCACAGCGCGAGCCCGCCGGCCGGATAGAGCATGACCGGCACGGTCCACGCGCCGAGCGTCGCCGCGACGGCCACGAGAATCCAGACCGGGAAAGACGAGCGCTCGCGCAACCGCAGCAGCGCGTACAACACGAACAGCGTCTCGAGCGCCATCATGTCGTACCCCCGCGCGTTCGTTGCATAGAGCACGAGCGCACCCGACGCCGCGACCAACGCGGCCGCGATGAGCGCCACCGTTTCGCTCGCCAGCCGACGTGCCACCACGAACGTCATCGGGATCAGCGCAACTCCGGCCAGAAAGGCGGGAAGCCGGATGGCCCACGGCGCGTTCCCGAACACCGTGACAGCGGCCTTCACGAGCACCGAGTGAAACACGTGATTGTTCGGGTACGTGTACGACGACACGACCGTCAACCACGACTTGCTCGAGAAGTAGAGGTAGGTGACGGCTTCGTCGTACCGCATCGGCTGACCTATGTACCACAGGCGCAGGAAGAATCCCGCGAGCGTCACCCCAAGCACGAACGGCGCGCTCCCGGAGGCCTCCGTCGGGGGCGGTGGCGCGCCTGCCGGCGCTCCGCCCGAAGCGGGACGCTGTCGGTTACGACGTCTGGACATGCCGAAAACTAGAGCCAAAGGGCACCCCGGCCCTAGTTTACGGTGTCTCCGAGAGGTGAGCCCGTATGGAACGTCGCGAGGTCATTCGCGCCATGAGCGCCGCCGCCGCGCTCTCATTCCTGCCGCGCAACGCACGCGCCGTGTGGCGACTCGTCGATCTGCGCACCGCGACCGAACCGCTCGCCGCGCTGACGCCCGGGCAGGGTGCGCTCGTCAACGCCATTGCCGACACCATCATTCCGCGCACCGACACGCCCGGCGCGAGCGATGTAAACGTCCTCGGCTGGGTCGACGTCGTGGTGGCTGAGTACTACAGCGACGACGAGAAAGCGACGTTCCTCGCCGGACTCGATGCGATCGACGCCGCAGCCAAAGCGCGCGGTGGTGCAACGGTCACCGGGATGAAGCAAAACGAGCGCGATGAGTTCGTGGGAACGCTGGAGAAGCTCACCAACCGGCGCGAAGAACCATCGCGCACCTATTGGCGGCTCAAGGGTCTCGTGATTCACGGATACTTCACCAGCGAGAAGGTGCAGAAGCAGGTGCTGAAGACAGAAGTCATGCCGGGTCGTTTCGTCGGCGACGCTCCGCACGTGGTGAAATCATGAGCCGCGCCATCACGTACGACGCCATCGTCGTCGGCTCCGGCATCAGCGGCGGTTGGGCCGCCAAGGAGCTCACCGAACGCGGTCTCAGAACGCTCGTCCTCGAAGCGGGTCCTTCCATCGATGCGAAGGATTTCGTCGAGCATGTGCAGCCGTATGACATGCACTTTCGCGGTTGGGGGGACCGCAAGGCCATTGAAAAGACCCACCCCATTCAGCGCGAGAACTACGCGTGCGACGAGATGGGCCACAAGTTCTTCGTGAACGACCACGAGAATCCGTACACGAGCGCGGACGGCGCGCCGTTCCGGTGGTTTCGTGGGCGCCAGGTGGGCGGACGTTCGATCATGTGGGGACGCCAGGTCTACCGGTGGAGTGACCTCGACTTCGAGGCAAACGCGAAGGACGGACACGGCAACGACTGGCCCATTCGGTACGCCGACATCGCGCCCTGGTACTCGTACGTCGAGAAGTTCATTGGTGTCACCGGCGCGAAAGAGGGACTGAGCCAGCTTCCCGACGGCGAGTTCATGCCGGCCATGCCCATGACCGTCGTCGAAAAAGTCGCGAGCGACAAGATTCGCGCGGCGTTTGGCGGCGAACGGATCATGACGATCGGACGCGCCGCCGTGCTCACGGAGAACCTCCCCGGTCGCGCCGCGTGCCACTATTGCGGTCCCTGCGAACGCGGGTGCGTGACGCATTCGTACTTCAACAGCATCGGCTCCACGCTTCCCGCCGCGCGAAAAACCGGACGCATGACGCTCATGCCGAACAGCGTCGTCGCGGAAGTACTCTACGATTCATCGAAGCAGCGCGCGCGAGGCGTGCGCGTGATCGACGCGCATACGATGAAAGAGACGGAGTACGAAGCGCGCGTCGTGTTCCTGTGCGCGTCGACGATCGAATCGGTCCGACTCCTTCTCCTGTCGAAGAGCTCCGCGTTCCCCAACGGCATGGCGAACGGGAGCGGCACGCTCGGCAAGTACGTGATGGATCACCATTACGGGAGCGGCGCAGGCGGGCGCATGCCCGGCTATCTCGACAAGAAGACGATCGGCCACAGGCCGAACGGCATCTATATCGCGCGATTCCGGAACGTGAAAAGCGCGCATCCCGATTTCCTGCGCGGCTACGGCATGCAGGGTGGCTCAGGCCGAAGTGGGTGGTCGCGGAGCAACAGCGCGCCCGGCTACGGCGCCGCGTTCAAGCAAGCGCTGATCGATGATCTCGGCCCGTGGACGCTGAGCGCGAGTGGTTGGGGGGAAACGCTGCCCGACGTCAACAACACGGTCACGCTCGACGCGGACGTCAAAGACCGGTGGGGGATTCCCGCGGCGCGCATGGACGTGCGGTGGCGTGACAACGAACGCGCGATGGACAAGGACATGCAGACGGGCGTGGCCGAGATGCTCGAAGCCGCGGGATGCGTGGACGTGCGCACGCACGGTTCAAACAATCCCCCGGGCCACTGCATTCACGAAATGGGTGGGGCACGCATGAGCAGGACGCCGGACGAAGGCGTGCTCAACTCGTGGAATCAGGCGTGGGAGGTCAAGAACCTTTTCATTACCGACGGCGCGTGCATGGCGAGCAACGGGTGCCAGAATCCGTCCATCACGTATATGGCGCTCACGGCGCGCGCGGTGGCGCACGCGGTGGACGCTATGAAGGCGAATGAACTGTAGGCGCTGAGCGCTGAGCGCTAAGCGCTGAACGCTGAACGCTAAGCGCTAAGCGCTAAGCGCTAAGCGCCAAGCGCCAAGCGCCAAGCGCCAAGCGCCAAGCGCCAAGCGCTCAACGCTGAATAAGCAACTGCTGCGACCTCCTCGCCGTCTGCCCGCTCACCTTGTCGGCGATCTCGAGCGTGAGCGTGTAGACGCCCGGCGGCGTTTCGCCGAGTCCGATCTGAATGGCGTCGGCAAACGCGGCGGCGTAGGGCTGCGACCGGTCGAGGTGCACGACGATCCGGTCGTTCTGCTTGTCGTCGATCTGCGCGACTGACGCGAGCGCCCCCAGCACTTTCGCCGCGATCTTGCCTGCGGCGCTCTGATCGCGGATCAGCGAGAGCGTCACGGCGTATTGCGCCGAGCCTTCCTTCTGCCCGAACTCGTAGTTCTCCCAGACGAGGTTGATCTGGCTTCCCGACTTCACGGGGCCGGTTGCCGGCGTCACGTGCAGCGTGGACCAGCGGCTCGTGGATACGGCCGCATCGGCCTGCGACGCGACGAGGAGATCGCTCACGCCGAATCCTGCCAGCGCGAAGCCCGTTTTCGGATCGTTGTTCGCCTGGAGATACGACGTGGCGCGCGCGGCGCGCGTCGATCCGGGCGCACTCGCCTCGGCGCGATATACGTATGTGCCCGGCGCGACGCGCTTCGACCATGTGCGAATGTCCGCGTTGGCAATGACGCCGGAATCCTGGTACACGGGCATCGTTCCATCCTTGAGAAGCCAGAAGAGGCTGCTCACCGGCTCCTTGACCTCGCTCGCCGCGGCGATCCGCGCGAATGGCGGGCGCGCGGCGACGAGGATGTCGACCGAATCCTTGCCGCCGCGGAAGCGTGCGACCTGCAGCGGCATCGAGTCGATGGTCATGTCGTTGATGTTGTCCCATCGCACCGGCTGCGCTTCCTGAATGTTTTCCGCCATGAACCGGTCCTGGAGCGGCGTTTGCGCCGTGCCGAACGTCGACATGCCGCTGAACGAAAACATCAGACCGGATTTGTAGAGCCAGTACGTGATCACGTCCTGACCTTCCGATGTCGCCTTCGGCTGGAGCACCGCGGTGATATCCGGCGGACCGTAACGGATGTACACGTTGCCGCGATCCGTGCCGGCGCCGCGCGCGTTGAGCTCATCCACGGTCCACCGGAGCTCGGCGTACACGACGCGCGCGAGGAATTCGATGTGGGTGTTGTTGCCGCCGCCGCGTGACCAGAGCGGGTCCGCGTATTTCCAGTAGAGCCTGTTGGTCGCGTCGCGCGCGGCGTCGTTCACGTTCCTGAGGCGCGTGCTGTCTTTGGGGTTGAGCACGCGCTCGATGCGGTCGTAGTACGCGCGTTCCGTGGCGTCCATGTTCACGAATGCACTGTCGAACGAGCGCCCGGCGCCCTTCGTGTCGCGCTGCCGTTGCTGCGCGAGACCGAGAACGAGCCACGCCTGCGGGTCCCACGGAATCGCGCGCAGGTGTCTGACGGCAAAGTTCTGCAGCTCGATCCAGCGCGAGCTGTCGGCGAGCGTCATCGCGACCATGCGGAACGCGCGCGCGTTGGTGGGCGACGTGAGATACGCTTCGCGGAAGAGCTCCGACGCCTTTTCGTATTCGATGGCGCCATTGACGTCGCTCGAGAGCGGCATCGTCGTCTGCTGCAGGAGATCC
>DASRAP010000425.1:0-11917 GCA_035638155.1 Gemmatimonadaceae bacterium
GAGCCCAGGCAGGGATTTGTCGTGCCCAAAGGCGTGCGGCACCGGACCCGCGCTCCAGTGCGCACCGTCATCCTGATGGTTGAAACGGCCGGCATCGTCCCGACCGGCGATTGAGGCGATTGAATCGAGCAATTCGGTGAAAGCCGCCGCTGCGCCGGCGACCGATCATACAGGATGATCAATTCACGCGCGTTATTCATCTCGGCGTCAATCGGCACAGTGCTTCAGCTGGCGATGGTGTTCGCCGGGCACTCCAACAAAACGGTTGCAGGACTGTTTGCGGCAGGCGGCATGGGGATCTCCCTGATCGCAGGCGCGATCTATGCCGTGATCGCACAGTCGCGCGGCGGCCAAGCGGCAGGCGGGGGCGCCGCAGCCGGCGCGATCTGCGCGCTCATCGGCATCGCGGTCTCATGCGCGCTCGGCGACGTCCCGCCCGTCGTGCTCGGATTCGGGACGTTGAGCTCTGCTGCAACGGGGGCGCTCGGCGGATTCGCGGCGGGCTTCCTGGCGCGCACCGGTGCGCGTGCGGCGCTTGTCATCACCGCACTGGCAATGCCCCGGCAGCACCCCTTCGCTTACGTCGGAGGGGTCGGTGACGAGGGCCGGTCCGTCTTCCGCAGCGCGCTGTACGTCACCGCATCCCAGGAATTGTGCACGCCGCAAAACACGAGTACGAGCGTCCCGGCGGCGATCATGAACTCCGCGGTGAGCGGGTAGCCGCGAAGGACGAGGCCCGCGAGCACATACGACACGTACACGAGGAGGGGCAGGACCGTGTGCCAGACCCAGTCCTCGAGCACCGGCTTGTACGCCTGCTGCAGCCGTGTGCGGCGAATGACGATCAATACGTAGAGGACTCCGACGGTACCGAGCACGCCCACCGTCAGCAGTGCGTCCGCGGCGTCGCGCCATGGCGCACTGAACACAGCCGAGACCAGGAACGCGGCGCAGAAGTGCACAACCGTCGGCGTCGCAAAAGCGTCCACGGCGACCACGGCATCGCGGTGGCGCCGTTCGGCCATCAGCGAGATCACGACAAACATGAGTCCGGTGAGCGCGGCCGAGGACGAGCCGACGATCACGTAGAAGCTCTCCCACGAGGCGAGCGCGGCCGGGTCAGGCGTCTGCATGGCCAGCAAGATACCGGTTCGTCACCGGCCGTGTTGACACTATATCCAGTGTGGCTATAGTTTCGCGCATGGACGACGATCCGAACGACCTCCTGCCGCTTCCGCCGGCAACGTTTCACATCCTGCTCTCCGTCCTCAACGGAGAGCGCCATGGCTACGCCATCATCCAGGACGTCGAGGAGCGGACGAACCGCGAGCTCCGCATGAGCGCGGGCACGCTCTACCGGTCCGTGGCGCGGATGGTGGAGCAGGGGTTGATCAGCGAGGTCGCAAAGCGCCGCTCCCTCACGGATGACGAGCGCCGCCGCTACTACCGCATCACCAGGTACGGCACCGCCGTCGCGCGCGCCGAAATGCGCCGCCTGGCCGACCTCGTGCGTTTGGCGCGCGCCACCGGACTTTCTCCGGAGACCACATGAGATTCTATCGGAGCCTTCTGCATCTCTATCCATCGTCGTTCCGCGCGGAATATCGCGCCGAGATGGAGCGTGCGTTCGCTGAGCGGACGGAGGGGCGGGGAACTGTCGCCGTGATGGGGGCGGCCCTTGCGGACGTTGTCCCGAACGCCATTGCGGCGCATGTCGAGCTGCTCACGCAGGACCTTCGCTATACGGCCAAGTCCCTCCGCCGCGCGCCCGGGTTCGCGCTGACGGCGATTCTCGTGGTCGCGCTCGGGGTAGGTGCGAACACCGCGGCGTTCGCGCTCGCGAATTTCATTTTCTTCAAGCCGTTTCCGTACGCCGAGCCCGACCGGCTCGTCAAGCTCTATGAAGCGGATCGGACAAACGAAAGCGACTACGGCGACATCTCGCCCGGAAACTTCCGCGACTGGAAGCACGACCAGCATTCGTTCAGCGCGATGGGGGCGTACACATTTCGGTCCGTAAACCTCGTGAGCGACGCCGAGCCGCGCCGCGTCGAGATGGTGCGCACCACGCCCGACGTGCTCCCGATGCTCGGTGTCAAACCCGTACTCGGGCGGCTGTTCAGCCCGGAGGACACGCTCAGCGGGCGCGCGGTCATCCTCAGCCGCGCACTCTGGTTGTCGCAGTTTGGAGGCGACTCCGCCGTGGTCGGCAAGGTCATCCGGCTCGATGGCGATCCGCACGTTGTCGTGGGCGTCATGCCGGGCACGTTCCAGTTTCCGCAGCCCGGGATTGAAGCGTGGGCGCCGTTCGTGCTGCGCGAAGCCGATTTCGTGGACCGGAGCGACCGGTACACGTTCGGCATCGCCCGGCTCAAGCCGGGGCTGACACGCGCACAAGCGAAGGCCGATCTCATGCAGATCGCTGCGCGTCTCGAGAAACAGTTTCCGCAGGAGAACAATCGCACGGGCGCCGCGGTCTTCGATCTGCGCACGGAGATCTCCGGCCGGTCGAAGGCCCTCGTGTTCTCGCTCTGCGGTGCCGCGCTCAGCATTCTGCTGCTCGCATGCGCGAACCTGGCGAGTCTCTTCGTCGCGCGCGGCGCCGATCGTGCGCGAGAGCTCGCGGTGCGTACCGCGCTTGGCGCAGGCCGGGAGCGCCTGGCGCGACAACTGATTACCGAGAGCCTGGCGGTTGCGGTGGTGGGCGGCATTGCCGGCATCGGTCTCGCGATCGTCACGTTGCCGCTGCTCACGAAGCTCATCCCCGCGGGCCTCCCCGTTGCGTCGGCGCCGACGCTCGACGCGCGCGTGCTGCTGGCGGCGTTCGCGTTCATGCTGGTCACCGGGCTCGCGTTCGGGCTGCTGCCCGCGCTCCGGGCAGGGAGCAACGGGGCCGTGCCCCTCGACGCGCTTCGCGGAACCTCGCGCGCCGGCGGGGGCAGAACACAGCGCACTCGCTCCGTGTTGGTCACGATCGAAGTCGCGGCCAGTGTCGTGACACTCATCGTGTCCGGCTTGCTGCTGCGCGCGGTCTGGCGCGTGCAATCGATCGACCCGGGATTCGCGGCGGAACATGTACTCACCGTGCAGACGTCACTGCCGCTTCCCGCATACAACGTGACGATGAAGCGTGTGCTGTTCTACCAACGGGTTCTCGACGATGTGCGCGGGCTGCCCGGGGTTCAGAGTGCTGCCTATACGACGGGACTGCCGCTCCAGATGCGCGGCGGACTTCGGGGCATCACCATCCCGGGGCGTGAACCACCCAAGGGCAATCTGCCGACGGTAAGCTTCCGCTACGCAACCGCGGATTTTTTCAGGACACTCGGCATTCCGTTCAGAGCGGGTCGCGATTTCACATCCACGGACACGCGTCAGAGCGTCCCCGTCGCAATCGTGAGTGAGTCGTTCGTGAAAAAGCACTGGCCGGGCGAGGACGCCCTGGGCAAGCAATTTCGCATGAACGACGAGAACAGGACCATCGTTGGCGTCGTGGGCGACATCCACGTGCGCGGTCTGGAGCGGGCGAGCGAGCCGCAGACCTACGTGCCACCCACGCAGGTCGACGATTCCGCCACGACGAGCTACGCGCCGCGCTTTCTCGTGGTGCGCACGTCGGGCGATCCGAAGGCGCTCGTGCCGGGCATCCGCGAGATCGTGCACCGTGCCGATCCGGAACAGCCGGTCTCCAACGTGCGCGCCCTGTCCGACATCGTGGCGGATGAAACCGCGCCGCGCCGCGTCCAGCTTGCTGCGCTCGTGGCGCTGAGTGTCATTGCGTTGCTCATCGCCGGACTTGGCGTGCATGGTCTCGTCACGTTTACCGTGACGCGCCGCGAGCGCGAGATCGGCGTGCGGCGCGCTCTTGGCGCGCGCGTCGGCGGTGTCGTGCGCATGGTGCTGCGCGAGGGACTCGTGCTCGCCGTGATCGGTGTCGCGCTCGGGACCGGCGCTGCCTATCTGATTGCGCGCGGGATGCGCGCGGCACTGTTCGGCGTGCAGCCCAACGACCCCGCCACGATCATCACTGCAGCGTTGCTGTGTCTTGTCGCGGCGATCATCGGATGCGTCCGGCCGGCAATCTCGGCCGCGCGTATTGATCCCGCGAGCGCGCTCAGGGCCGAATGATCACTCGGCGGCGATGTGCGCGCCGGCGGCCGGTTTTGTCTTTCTGACGAAGAGCAGGAACGGAATGGTGCAGAGCAGGATCCATCCGCTCAGCTGATAGACTTTCGAAAACGCGATCACGTTTGCCTGCACGGCCACCTGCCCGTTGATCGCGCGGAGCGCCATGGCGTTCGCCGCTGAGGGATCGATTCCGCGCGCCATGAGCCCGCGTGCCGCGGACGAGACGCGCCCAAGCGCCGCGGGATCGTACGCCGAGACGTGCTCGAGCAAAATCGAGTGCGCCTGCGCGGTGAAACGCGTGAGGAGCGTGGCCATGACGGCGATGCCGAATGACCCGCCGAGCTGACGGAAGAAATTGGACACGGCAGAGCCGTGACCGAGCTCGCTGCCCTTGAGTCCGCCAAGCGTGATGTTGGTGAGCGGGACGAACATCAGTCCGAGTCCCAGTCCGCGCCAGATGAGCGGCATGAAGAAATCGCGCGGTCCCGCGGCGGAGGTCACCGCCGCCAGCTGATGCATCGACACGAAGAAAAGAATCGCGCCGGCGGTGCACATGAGCCGCACGTCGATCTTGTTCAGCAACCGGCCCGACACCCCCATGGTCACGGCGGTCGCGATTGCGCCGGGCATGAGCACGAGTCCGGTTTGCATCGGCGTCATGTGCAGCATGCCCTGCAGGAAAATGGGAAGCACGAACACGGAGCCAAGGAGTCCCAGTCCGAACACGATACCGATCATCGTGCCGACGGCCGTTTCGCGATGCCTCAGCACGCGAAAATCCACAACGGGTTCCTTGATGCGCAGCTCGCGCCACACGAGGGCGACCGACGTCACCGCGGCGACGACCGCCAGCACCACGATCCGGCGGGAGTCGAACCAGTCCTCGCGCTCACCGTGCTCGAGCACGTACTGCAGCGACCCGATGGCGGCGGCGAGCAGCAGAATGCCGGGGTAATCCACCGTGCTCGCCTTCACGTGATGCGCCGCGTCGTGGATGTACACGATCACCATCGTGACCGCGATGACACCAATGGGCAGATTGATGAAGAAGATCCACGGCCAGCTGTAGCGGTCCGTGAGCCATCCGCCGAGGGTTGGTCCGATGGTCGGCCCGACCATGACGCCGAGCCCGAACAGCGCCAGCGCCAAGCCGATTTCCTCCGGCGGAAACACTTCGTAGAGAATGGCCTGTGATGTCGTGAGCAGGGCGCCCCCGCCCAGGCCCTGGACGACGCGCCAGAACACGAGTGCGCCCAGCGAATGGGAGAGTCCGCAGAAGATCGACGCAACGGTGAAGATCACGATCGACGCCGCGAAATACCGCTTGCGTCCAAAGAACGCCGCGAGCCAGCCCGTCATGGGCATGACGATCACGCTCGCGAGGATGTAGCCCGTGGACACCCACGCGATCTCGTCGATGTTCGCGCCGAGCTCGCCCATCATCTGCGGCAGCGCCACGTTGACGATGGACGTGTCGATGACCTGCATCAAACACGCGATGACCACCGCGATGGCGATGAGCCACTTGTGCTTGTCGCCGTGCGCCTGCGCAGCCAGCACGGCGTCAGGCGACGCCGCCGCGGTCAACGCGTGTCGACTCGGGCGACGACGGACATGCCGGGGCGCATGGGGCGGCCGTCACCGCACCCTTGCGTGACGTGAATGCGCACCGGCACACGCTGCACGACTTTCGTGAAATTGCCCGTCGCATTGTCCGGCGGGAGCAGCGAGAACTTCGCACCCGTGGCCGCGCTGATGCCCTCGACTTTTCCTTCGGCCTTGCAGCCATCGTACGCGTCGACGTCGATCTCCACCGGTTGACCGACGCGCACGTCGGCGAGCTGTGTTTCCTTGAAATTGGCGGTGACCCACACGCCGCTGTCGGCGACGATCGCCATCAACGGCTGTCCCGCCTGCACCAGCTGCCCCACTTCAACCTGCTTGCGCGAGACGAACCCGCCTTCGGGTGCTGTCACGCTCGTGTGGGTGAGAGAAAGCGCAGCGTTGTCGCGCGACGCACGCGCGGCGTCGAGCTTGGCGCGCGCGAGTCTGACGCCCGCTTCCGCATTCGCGATTGCCGCGTCGGCGGCGGCTGCCTGTCGTCTGAGCGCTTCGACGTTTGCCGCCGCGGCTTCGTCGGCGGTGCGCGCGGCGTCGAGCTGCGCACGTGAAATGATCTGCCGCTGTGCGAGCTCTTCCGCGCGCGCGAGGTCGGCCTTGCGCGCACGGACTTGCACTTCGGCCGCCGCAATCTGTGCGTCGAGCGACGCGCGCTCGCCGCGTGCAGACGCCACGAGAGCCTCCGCCTGGCCTTGCGTGCCCGTCGTACCGGCCGTCGCGGCAGCGGCGCGTTCTTCCGCCGATGCCTGGTCGAGCCGCTGCTGATACTCGGCCGCGTCGATGCGCACGAGCGGCTGGCCCGCGGTCACGTGGTCGTTCTCGCTCACCGACACGCCTTTGACGTATCCGCCAACCTTCGCGAGTACGGGAACGATGTGGCCGTCCACCTGCGCGTCGTCGGTGCTGACATGCGAGCGGCCGTAGACGTACTTGTGATAGCCCCAGCGCCCGCCAAGCGCGACGGCGGCCAGGACGATCACTATCATGACGACGCGTGCGATCGGATTCGGCGGTTCCTTCGTGTCTTCAGTGCCCGTGGCTGGAGCGGATTGCGGTGCGGTCATGGCGGACGAGGACGGTTTCAGGGAATGTTTGCGAGGTGGCCCTGCGCGCTCGCGAACGAGACGCGTGCGGACTGGAGTGCCGTGAGGGCGTCGACGAACTGGATGCGTGCCGCGCTGAGCTCGAGCTGGGCGCTCACCACATCGCCACTTCCGGCGACGCCCGTAGCGAACCGGTCCCGGGCCTGAGCGACAGCAGTCTCCGCCAGCGTGACGGCGTCACGCGCGGCGGAGACCTGATCGCTCGCCGACGTCAGCTCGAACAGCGCCGAGCGCACTTCAGCCGCGACGCTCGTCTCGAGCGCGCGCTGGCGCCCTTCGGCTGCGTGGAGCGCGGCTGAGCGTTCCGCGATGCGCGACTCGCGGCGCGAGCCGTCGAAGATCGGATACGAGAGCTGGATGCCGTAGTTGTGTGTGGCCTGCAGATACGGATACGCCGCGCTCGTCCAGCCTCCGTCGACGAACGCGGAAACGTCCGGGTAGCGCTCGGCGTGCATGGCGCTCACCGCGCGCGCGCTCGCGGCCACCGCATCAGCTCCCGCGCGAACGTCCGCGCGCGACCGGAGCGCTTCGGCGACGGCGTCGTCTGCGCTCGGCTGCGGCGTGACGGCGACCGGACTATCGAGGGAGTCGGTGAGTATGAGCGACGTCGTGAGCGGCAGTCCGATGGTGCGGAGGAGCTCGAGCTGTGCGCGATTGCGCTCGGAGCGCGCCGCGCCGAGCTGGGCGCGAACCCGCGCGACCTGGGTCTGGGCGCGCGTGACGTCGAGCACGACACCCGTGCCGGCCTGGAGCTCACCGTTTGCGATATCGAGCAATTGCTTGGCAAGCAGCGAGTCCGCAGCGCGCGCCCGGAGCTGTGCTTCGGCGCGTTCGGCGCGGACATACGCGGACGCGGTGGCGAGCTGGACCGATTGGACTGCGGCATCCGCGTCGGCGCCGGCACGCGTGACCGCGGCCTGTGCGTTCCGGTAATCGCTTCGCGCGGCGGCGTCAAAGATGGGCGCGCTGATGCGACCCCGGATGTCGATGGCGCGAACGGGCCCGATGATCGAGCCGTGCGGGCTGAAGCCCGGGAAGGGAATACCGAACGACGCCGTATTGAAGGAGTGGCCGCCGTCCATCCACTCGGCGTCCGCCCGCGGCAACAGCGCGGCATGTTTTTCGTCCGCGGCGGCGCTCATTTCCTGCGTGTGAAATCGCGCGGCGCGGATGGCGTCGCTGCCGGTGGCGGCGAGCTGCACGGCTTCGCGCAGGGACAACCTGCGCCCCGAGTCGCTCTGGGCGCCGGCCCGGATTGCCGCGAGGGAAAATGCCAGTGCGAGCGCGCGCAGCGCGCGTGTGGACGGGGTCTTCATCGTGGTCGTGCCGGCGATGTGGCCGATGCGGCGCGCCATGACGTGAGCGCGGTGGTCATGATTTCGCCCAGATGCTGGTACGCCTCGTCCACGGCCGCGAGGCGCTGGCGCACGCGCTTGTCGGTGACGTTCACGGTATTCCGGGCGGCGTTCACGGCGTCGCGGAAGCGGTTGATCTTGGCGAGGCGCTGCTCAATGGAGCGGGCGAGCATGTCGTCGGCGATCTGATAGTAGTCGCGGCGGTCGCCGGGGACGCCGACGCGGTCGACGATCCCGCGATCCTCGAGGAGGCGGATGTTGGTGCTGATGCTGGCCTTGCTGACCTCGAGCTCGCCGGCGAGGTCCTCGAGGGAAACCGGATCCCGGGCGAGGAGTAGAAAGCCCATGAGGCGGCCGGCGATGCGGGCGTAGCCCTCGCCGCAGAGCAGCACGCCGAACTGCTCGACGACCTTGCGCGTGGCGGCGTTCATCGATGTGGATTGATCGTTAAGAACATACTTAACGAACTTAACAAGCGGGAGACGGGAAGGCAACGGAGGGATAGTGGGACAGTGGGACAGTGGGACAGGGGCGGTGGGACAGGAACAGGGGGACAGGGGGGGAAGCCGTCCCCCTGTCCCGTTGTCCCCCTGTCCCGTTTTTCCGTCGTTCGTGTCCCGCCGACTATCTCCCCGCGTCTACCTACCGATAGACCGCCTGCTTCACCAGCGCCGTGATTCTCGCCTCGCCGGCCTTCGTCAGCGCTTTCAGCGCGAAGCTCGTCGGCCACATCTCTCCGTCGTCGAGGGCCGCCTTGTCGCTGAAACCGAGCGTCGAGTACCGGGATTTGAACTTCGCTGCGTTCTGGAAGAAGCAGACAACGTTGCCGTTCTTTGAGTATGCGGGCATTCCGTACCACAGCCGCGGCACGAGATCCGGCGCGGCCGACCTGACGATCGCATGAAGGCGCCGGCCCATCGACCGATCGGGTTCGGGCATCGAATCGATCTTCGCGAGCACGGTGGGCTCGTCGCTTTCCGACGGTTTTGGTCCGCGCGAACGCTTGACCTCCTGCGCGTGCTCGCGCATCGCGGCGCGCTCCTCGGCCGTAAAGACTGACGACTGTTTCCTCGGCGCTTTTCGCTTCATGGAGCGGTATCCACCATGACGGCGGTCCCATAACACAGGACTTCCGTGACGCCGTTCATCAGTTCGTTCGCGTCGTACCGGATGCCGATCACGGCGTTGCCGCCGGCCAGGCGCGCCTGGGCAAGCATCGTGTCGAAGGCCTGCTGCCGCGTGCGCTCGGCGAGCTCGGTGAACAGCGAAATGTTGCCGCCGAAGATCGTTTGCAGACCGGCGCCGAGCGTGCCGATGACAGACCGCGACCGCACGACGACGCCCCGCACGACGCCGAGGTTCTCGACGATGCGGAATCCGTGGAGATCAAACGCGGTGGTCGTCATGTTGTGCGGAATGTCGACGGCTTGCGAGGGGATGATTGAGCTCATCTTGGTTGTAGCCGGTTCAGGAGGCCATTGACTGTTGGCTCGCGGCGCGGATCGAGCGGACGATTGCGTAGAGCGCCACGAGATAGATCGCGCCCTTGATCACGACGACGGTCATGTTGGGAAGACCGGACACGTCGGTACTCGTTGCACTCTCGAGCTGGCCGAAGAAGCTGTAGTACAAGCCGCCACAGAGTGCGCCCCACGCTGCGACGAGGAGTGCGTTGCCGGACGGCTTTCCGATGCGGGCCGCATGGGCCGCAGCGAGGAGCAACGCACCAATGATGTAATCGTCCGCATAGCTCGCGATCGGCGTGAAATGCGTGCCGCGCCTTACGGTCTCGGCCGCCGGGAGCAGGATGCCGAGCACATATGCCGCGACAATGTCAAACCGCATGCCGGGCCGCGCGCGTCTACTTGCCCGGTGCCCGGTACGCCACCGACTTCTTGACGGCCGCGTCGACGTCTTCCGGCGTGATCAGAACGGTGACTTTACTCGTCACGGCTCCGGACGCGTTGACCGTGAGTGACAGCGCGCTTGCCGCGACGTTGTCGGGGAGGTCGCACAGGATGATCGCGTCATCAGCGCCGAACGCGTAATAGAACGCTTCCATCTTGCCGCCTGCGGACTCGACCAGTTTTTCCGCGGCGGCGCGGCGAGCCGTGCCCCCTTCCTTGAGAAGACCCTTGATGCCGTCGCCGACGTAGCTGGCCTGCACGAGATACTTCGCCATACGCCCTCCACGAGTTGAGGTTGGGAGGGCCGAATACTACGATCCCGCGGGCGCGGGGCAAGGGCCTGCGGGCTGCAGCGTGATCGCTGCTTCGTGCGCGCGATTGCGCGCGAGATTCCAGCCGAGCCAGTTGCCGCGGACGGCCACGTAACGGTGCCGGATCTCCGTGATTACACGGCAGCGTTCGGTGTCGGGAACCCGGTTGATGTTGTCAACGAGGATCGGCACGGCGTCGCCACCGAGCCCGGCCAGATGCGTGAAATCGATCTGCCGGCCCGTCTGGTGCGTGAGGTTGTATTTCGCGATCGTCGCTTTCGGGTTCATGAGGTTGAGCGCGGCCAGTGCAACGATGCCCGCAATGAGTGATCCGAATGCCGCGCCGGTCCTCCCGCGCACGATCGTGAGCGCGAAGACCACGAGCGTTGCGGCAATCCAGAGCATGACGGCCACCGCGTGCACACGGTCTTCGGTGAGTCCAAACGCGCCGACGTAGAGCCGCATGCGCCACATCGCCGAGGCGAGGATCAGGCCGGTCAGTGCAAGCAGTGTCGTGAGAAGCGCCCGGAGTCGGGTGGCCGTTGCCGAGTCGATTGGTTTGGCCGCAGCGGGAGCGAAGTAGACGATCGGCAGCACGAGCATCGACGCCGTCACGAGCTCGAAGAAGCCCCCGCGCGCGTATTCCGCATACGTGAGACCGGTGCTGTGCTCCACGAACGACGCGCCGCCGAACAGGCTGGTAAGCTGCACGCCGATGAAGAGCGCAAAGAGCACGACCGTTGCGAGAATCGGCGTAACCACCTGAACGCCGCCGAGCTCCGGCACGCGGAACAGCGTGCGCGGTTCCCGCGCCGGCTTCGCCACGTACCAGAGGTAGCCCGCGCTTGCCCAGGCGAGCGCGCCAATGGAAAACACGTGCGAGACGATCGGGCCGCTGAAAATCGTCCTGACCGTCGAACCGAAGACCGGATCGGCGTTCGCGAACAGCGTTCCGAACACGAAGAGAACAGGTACCGCGAGCACGAGGCCGACGGCGATGGCCTGGGTATTCCTGGTGGGCGTTTCGCCATCCCGTGAGCTGCGCACGAACTGCACGAACCCGGTGGTGCCGATGGTCGTTGCCCACGCGGAACGAAGGGGGGCGAGCGCGGTCTCGACGAGTCCCGCAGTCCGGAGCGAGATGCCCGCTTCGCGAAGGAGGGGGAGACTCGCGAGCGAGAGCGCGGCGAGGATGTCGACCGCCATGAGCGCTTCGTCGTCGCGGAACGCCCACATGCTCGCGAAGAAGATGGACGCGAGCCACGGCCAGACCGGGCGCTTCTCCTTCGCGTTGGCGATGCCGGCCAGCGCGAGCAGCGCGGCCGCGAGCGGAACGTTGACGCCCCACTCGGGGGCACGAAGGAGCTGGTCGGCGATGAAGCCGATGGCGATGGCCGAAGCAACGATGGCCGGCGCGATTCGGGAACGACGCATGGTTACAAAAGTACTTTGTGATACAAAGTTACGCAAGGCCACGGATGGGGAGCGTTTAT
>DASRAP010000426.1:0-2609 GCA_035638155.1 Gemmatimonadaceae bacterium
TGGAGCGGGTGTCGCAGGCCCTCACCGAGGGCCTTCACGAACGCTTCCTTTCGCGTCCAGCAATTGAAGAAGCCGCGCGGCTTCTGTTCCGGATCGAGCGCGAGGTAGGCGCGGTGCTCGCACGGCGAGAAGACCAACGCCGCAATGGCGTCCGCATCCACCAAGCTCCGCACGCCCTCGACGTAGACGCCGACTTCGCGTCCGTTCGCAAAGGCGAACGCCGCGACGTCCTCGTAATGGGAAACATTGAACCGCAGGTCGCCGCCGAACCGTGGGTGGAGGCGCGGCTTGCCGCCGGCCGCGTACTCCAGCTCGATCGCTTCGGGCGCCGCGGCGAGCCGCGCGCCCAGCAGTTCCCGCAGCCGCGCCCGGGCAACCGTGAAGCGCCGGCGCTCCCGATCCCCGGCAAACCGGGCGGCGCGCTCGCGCTCGTCGCACGACAGCAGCGCGGCCGAGGCGTCAGCCGCCTCGGCCCCGATGTCGAGTCGCGCGATCACGACGTCGAGTAGGCCGGCATCCGCCAAGCGAGATACCACGCGAGTTGCAAAGGCAAGCCGCGTGCCGCTTGCAAGTGCAAGTCGCGTAGCGAGATAGCCGCGCCGCGCCCCTCGGCGGGTGGGAACGGCCTAACAGTAGTGGTTCACGGGCCTTACAGTGGCTGGGTCAGCGTACCGCTTTCCTTACTAGCGCGCCGATCCGCGCCTCCTCGGCGGCGGTTAACTGCTTTAACGCGAAGCCCGTAGGCCACATCTGCCCATCGTCGAGATTGGCCTTGTCGCTGAAGCCGAACGTCGCGTAGCGGGTCTTGAACTTCTGCGCGCTCTGGAAAAAGCACAGCACCTTGTCGTCCTTGGCGTAGGCGGGCATGCCATACCAGAGCCGCGGCTCGAGCTCCGGCGCGGCCGCCTTGATGATCGCGTGGAGCCGCTTGCCCAGCGCGCGATCCGGCTCTTTCATCGTGTCGATCTTCGCGAGCACTTCAGTTTCACCGTCGACGTTGGATCCCTTCATCTCGCGAACGCGCGCCCGCATCGCTTCTTTCTCGGCCGCCGTGAATCCTGTGGCCTTCTTTCCACGTTTCATTGCCTGCATCCTTTCATGTCGGACACCCGAAGCTACTCGAGGTTTCCATGCGCACACCAGCACTGCTTGCCCTCGTCCTCATGCTCGCACTGGCCAGTGAGGCACAGCCGCAGAAACTCGTCAAGCAGGACTCGCTCCACGCGGTGCCGGCGCCCGTCCTGCTCGACACGACGGGAATGTTCATCGAACGCTATGCCAAGGTGGGCGACGATATGTTCGTCGCCGGTCAGCCGACCGAGCGCGCGCTGCGCGAGCTCAAGGCGCAAGGTGTGGTGACCGTCGTGAATCTGCGCACACCGCCGGAAATGGCGCGGGTCGGTTTCGACGAAGAAAAACTCGTCAAGGAGCTCGGGATGCGGTACGTGTATCTCCCCTCGCGCGGAGGCGAGGGAGAGTTCGCATACTCGCCCGAGACGTTGCGCAAGTTCACCGAGGCGATGATGTCGTCGAACGGCAAGGTGCTGCTCCACTGCACCGTTGCATGGCGCGCGAGCCATCTGTGGGGCGCCTATCTCATTTCCCGTGGCGTCCCGGTGGCTGACGCGCTGACGCACGCCCGCGCGATCAACCTGATGGACGATCACCGGATGGACAACGGAGTGCAGCCGATCGAGAGCTTCCTGGGCCGGAAGGTGCTCTAACCGAGTACGGACGCCAGCGCGCAGCCGAAGCCCGGTAGGACGTCCTCGCCGATCAGCTGGTCGGTCTCCTTCAGGACTTGCTCCGTTCCGTCCGCTCGATAGACGCGCGCGACTCGACGCTCCGGATCGATGACCCACACAAGGCGCGCGCCGGCATCGAGCCAATCACCGACTTTGGCCAGCACTTCCCCCGGGCGATCGTTGGGTGACAAAACTTCGACGACGAGATCGGGTGCGAACTCCAGGTAGGTGCTGGGAACGGGTCCCGAGGGCAGCTGATCTTTCCGTACGAACGCGACATCGGGTCCGCGTACCGTATCGGGACTGCGGCTCAACGTGAACCCAGTGTCCCCGACGAAGACCACACCAGCGCCAGTAAGATCGACGTGGCTCCAAAGCCGCGCACCGAGGCTCGCGGTGACGCTACCATGCAGCCCGCCCGGCGGCTCGTGCACGATGAGTCGACCGCGCACCAGCTCCGTACGCTTGTTGGGGACATTCGTGTAGAGCAACTCTTCCGCCGTCATCAACGGAGGGGTCATGTCCGGAACGTAAGCGTGCTCGGCGGGCATAGGCAAGGAACCTACGGGGTCACCCTCAACGCGCATTCAACAAGACATGCGCGTTTTTTGGCTACTCCAGGACCGCGACCGTAACGCCGACCCCCGGGAACGAATCCATCATCGCGAGCTCGGGACCGACCTGCGACAGCCCAATCGTTTTTCCCAACAACTTCTCAGGATGCAGCCGTCCCGTGGTGATCAGCTCCAGCATCCCGGCGTATTCCCTGGCCTGCAGTCCGTGCGTCCCGCGGATTTCGAGCTCGCGCGCAATCACCTGACTCATCGGGACGGGCGGCTCGCTCTGATCGGCGAGCAGCAGCCC
>DASRAP010000427.1:0-7780 GCA_035638155.1 Gemmatimonadaceae bacterium
GAGCGTCAGTCTCAGAATCTTTCCAACGGGGGAATCGGGATCCTGCGGCGGCGTGATGCGATTGCGGTCGCCGAGCGCGAGAAACAGGAATTGCTTGTCGGGCGAGAATGCGACCGCGCCGCCAGCCTGCCCGCCATCTCCGCGTCCGCCATCTCGCCAGATCACCTGCAGATCCGCGAGGCTCGGTTTGCCGCCGTCGATCTGGAGTCTCGCGCGCGCAAGCGCAATGCTCGAGCCGTATGGCGGCCCCGGTTCGGAATACGTGAGATAGATGCTGTTGTCGGTCGCGTAATTCGGCGATGTGTAGACGCCGAGCATCCCGTTGTTGTCGATATATCCCGGTTTCGCGCGGTTGAATTCCGAGCGCGGCAAGTTGGCAACGGGAGTTTTCGCTCCGTCCGGCGTGACGAGCCACAGCGCCCCGGGTTTTTCGGTGATCAGCATCCGTCCGTCGGGGATGAACGCGATCCGCCAGGGGAGCTCGAAGGTTGCCACCTGGGTGATCGTGAACGGCAAGGGCGGGCGCTGTGCACGTGAGCTCGTCGCCACGAGCGCCAGGAGTATTGCGGCGCGGTAACCCATGTCGCGAAGCTACGTTTTCGCAGGGAAGCGCGCGAGAGTCAGCCGACTAGCCGAGGCGGCCCGGGGGTGCCATGCTACAACACCCACTCCCAAGGTCTCACCTATGTTCACGCATCGACGTACCACTCTCTTGAGTCTCCTGTTCGTCGCAGCGGCCCTGCCCAAGGTCGCCGCCGCGCAGGCGCAGTCCCTTGCGGGCACGTGGAAACTCAACGCCGCAAAGTCGACGTTTGACCCTGCCGACCTCGCGACCAAGACCGGCACCGTGACGTATGCGTTCAGCGGCAACAACGTCACCACGACCATCGACCAGACCAACGCGAAGGGGCAGAAGATCCACATCACGTACACCACCACGCTGGACGGCGCTGATCATCCGTGGAAGGGCACGATCGACGGTAAACCGAATCCGGGTCAGGATGCCGTGTCCATCAAGAAGCTCGACGCGAACACGTACCACGTCGAAAACAAGCTGAAGGGCAAGGTCCTGACGACCAATCACATTGTCGTCGCGGCCGACGGCAAGACGCGCACGTCAACGACGACGGGAACGAATGCCGACGGCGTCAAGATTCACAACGTCGCGGTGTACGAAAAACAGTAGACGCCCGGGGTGCTGAGCCGGCGTCACGCCGTTGTGACGACGCCGGCTCTCGCCTGCGACGCGATCGCGCGCAATTGCGGCAGCACACTTCCAACTGCAATCGCGGCCGAGCCCGGAACGCCGAATCCGAAATACAGATCGCGGTACATTCCGAAGAGTTTCTCGTACGTCGCGGTCGATGTCGCGTCAGGCTGAATGACGCGATACGGCGGGCAGAGCGCTTTTTGCGCGTCCTCCAGCGTCGCGAACGTGCCCGCCGCCATGAATGCGAAGAGCGCCGAGCCGAGCGACGTGATCGGGCGCTCCGGTACCAGCACGGGGACGTTGAGCACGCTCGCGTAGATCTGGTTGAGCATTTCGTTCTTCTGCGGAATGCCGCCGCCGTGAATCACCCGGCGAATCGGCACGCCGTGCTCCTTCATCCGGTCGAGAATGATGCGGGTGTGGAATGCCGTTCCCTCGATCGCGGCGAAAAGTGCGTCGTGCGCCGTGTGATTGAGATTCCAGCCGAGCGTGACGCCGCCGAGGTTGGGGTTCACGAGCACCGTGCGATCGCCGTTCTCCCACGTGAGATGGAGGAGTCCCGTCTGTCCCGCCCGGTATGACGCGAGCCCCGGCGCCAGCTCCTTCACCGTGGTATTCGAGCGCGTCGCGACGGCTTCGAACAGATAGCCGCACGCCGAGAGGCCGGCTTCGACACCCATGTAGTCGGGGTGGATCGAGCCGTTCACGACGCCGCAGACGCCGGGCACGCATTCGGCGTCCTTCGCGATGGCCATGATGCAGGTGGCGGTGCCGATCACGTTCACCACGTCGCCTTCGGTGATCCCCGCGCCCATGGCGTCCCAGTGTGCATCGAACGCGCCGACGGGAATCGGAATCCCTGCTTTGAGTCCGAGGCGATCGGCCCACTGTTTGGTCAGATGACCCGCGACGCGTTTGCTCGTGAGATACGGACCCTGCAGCTTCTTCCGAACGCCCGCGAGCAGCGGATCGACCGCGACGAGAAACGATTCAGGGGGGAGTCCACCGAGCTCGGCGTTCCACAACCACTTGTGGCCCATGGGGCACACGCCACGCGGCACCTGCTGCGCATCGGTGATGCCGCAGAGGACGGCGGCGACGTAATCGCAGTGCTCGAACGCGCTCACCAGCTGGTCGCGACTGTCCGGGTTGTGCCGCAGCCAGTGGAGCAGCTTCGCGAAGCCCCATTCTGACGAGTAGACGCCGCCGCACCAGTCGATGGCGGGAAGCTTCATGTCGTGCGCGACCTCGGTGATGCGCGCGGCCTCGTCCTTGGCCCGATGATCGCACCAGAGGTAGTAGTCGCCGAGCGGTTCGAGGTTGCGTCCGACGGGAATCACGGTCGAGCCGGTGGTGTCGAGCGCGATCGCGAGAACGTCTTCGCCGCGCGCGCCCGCGCTGTGGACAGCTCCTCGGGTCGCTTCGACGAGCGCCCGCATATGCGACTCGTGCGATTGCGTGGCGAAATCGGGATCGTTGCGGTCCCGCACGACCGGATACTCGGAAACAGGGTGGCCGATCACCCCGTGCACGCTGTCGACGATCGAAACGCGAACGGACTGAGTGCCGAAATCAACCCCGGCGACGATGGGAGACATGAGCCCAAACCTTTGCGCGCGGCATCGTTGGCGCAACCGCCCAATCCGCGTACATCCGCGTGAAAGAAGCCGAGACCAGGCCGCTTAGATGTGTCGGTACACGTCCCAGCCGAGGTACCGAGTCGTTGCTTCGTGGACGGCATCCGCGACGTGTGAGAACGTTCCGGCGACGTGATGCTCGAAGCCGTTCGTGCAGATGTGGCGGAGCATCGCCTGGAGGTTGGGGATCTCGACGACGCCCGCGCCGCCGAAGGTCTTGAGCGGGTCCTTCGTGAATTTGCCTTCGCCTACATATCCACGGATCCGCCCCGTGCGATCATCGGTCGAAAAGCGCGCGAAGCTCATGGGGCCCGCTTTCACCTTGCCGACGATCGTGCCGTACGTGTTCTCCCGCCCCACAGTGCCGGCGATGATCTCCTGATAGTCCATCTTCGCGTCGTCAAAGAAATCGCGCGGCAAGTTGCTGCAGTGAAAGCACACCGCCTTGTTCGGATCGTCACCGTAGTTGTTGTTCCAGTCGAGCAGCGCGGCCGGCGTCTCCGAGGCCAGCGCGAGCGCGTACATGCTGATCGTGCCGACCACGTCCACTTCACACGCGCTCGGCGCGTTCCTGTTGCTCATCATGCTCATGAGCGTGCACGGCACTACGCCGAAGAACTCTTCCATCGATGTCCAGCACTGCACCGCGCTCACCGTGACGTCGACCTCCTTCATCCACCGGTCGATCACGAGTCCGAGCTTGGCCATCTTGATGAGCGCGGTTGCGGGAATGCCGTCGCTCTCGACGTACTCGTCCATCTCGGCGAGTTTGCGTTTCACCGCGGGATCGTTGTCCTTGAGCCGGCCAATGCGGCCGAGAATCTCCGAGAGGTCGATCGGCTCGACGGATATGCCGCTGGCCTCGAGAATCTTTTCGCTGTAGCGCACGGTCTTGAACGCCGCCGGTCGCGCGCCGATGGCCCCGATGCGCGCGCCACGCAATCCGCGGGCGACCCGGCACACCGCCGAGAATTGTCTCAGGTCGGAATGAAAGGACGGTGCGTCGGGGCGCACGGTGTGCTGCGCGGTCAGAGAGTACGGGATGCCGTACTGCGTGAGCACGTTGCACACCGACATCTTGCCGCAGAACGCATCGCGCCGGTTGTCGATGAGCATCTTCGACGGATCATCGGCGGTCGCGTGGATGAGCACCGGAACATCGAGGCCCGCGAGCCGCAGCGTGTCCGCCACGCCGCGCTCATCGCCGAAGTTGGGCAGCGTGACGATGATGCCGTCGATCTCGTCGCGATGTTGCTTGAAGAGTGCAGCGCAGGCCTTGGCCTCTGCGCGACTCTCGACCGCGCCGTAATTGGTTTCCTTCACGCCGAGGATCACGGTCCTGATCCCCTCGGCGGCGAGCGCCTTCAGGATCTCGTCGCGGCCCGTTCTCGCAAGGTGACCGGGGAAGAACCCGCGGTTTCCGACGATGACGCCGACGGTGACGGGGCGCGTCCGGCGCTTTGGCGATGACCCGTTGCCCGCGGCCTTTGCCGCCCGAGCGAGGCGCTTGGCGGTGAGTTTGCCGCCTGCATTGGACTGCAGCTGATGCAAAGCCATGTCGCGTTCTCTCCTCGTCTCGTCGTCTCGTGTTCCCGCCTGCTCGAAGATAGCTTTGAGCCGCATGTTGGGCAGATTGAGCCAATCGCTCCTGCGCTCGCAGCAGATCGGCCTCGTCGCCGTCCTGCTCGTTCTCGGCACCGCGCTCACGCTTGCCGCGGGTTCGCACCCCGATCCCCTGACCGGGGGCACGGTCAACAACTTCCTGAACGCGCACACGCTCATTCAGATGGCCACGGACGCGAGTGCGTTCGCGATCATGGGCGTCGGCGCCACGATCGTCATCATTTCCGGCGGGATCGACCTGTCGGTGGGCGCGGTGTATGCCCTCGCCGGCGTGGCGATGGCGATGATTCTGCGCGCCGCGGGCCCGATGGCGCCCGCCGCCACCGTCTTGCTGGGCCTGGGCACCTGCGTTGTGGTGAGCCTGGCGTGCGGGCTCGCGAACGGCGCGATGGTCATCGGCCTCGGCGTGCATCCATTCATCATCACGCTGGGCACGATGTGGATGGTGCGCGGCGTGGCATTCGTCATCAGCCGCGCCGAGAGCATTCTCGTTCCGACGGCGCTCACGAGCGTGGCCAAGGCGCCGCTCGGACTCGGCACCGCGCTCTATCCGGTGCCGCTGCTGGTCATGCTGGCAGCGATGATCGTGGGCGGCGTTTATCTGAGGCGAACCGTGATGGGGCGCCATATCTTCGCCGTCGGCGGGAATCCCGAGGCGAGCAGATACTCCGGCCTCAGTGTGAATCGCATCAGGCTGGGCGTGTACGTGCTGTCCGGGCTCGGCGCGGGGATCGCCGCGTTTCTCGGGGCGGCGTTCTATGGATCGGCGACGTCATCTGACGCGAACGGCTACGAGCTCTACGTGATCGCGTCCGCCGTGGTCGGGGGCGCCAGCCTCACGGGCGGGAAGGGAAGCGCGCTCAGCGCGATGCTTGGCGCGATATTGATCGTGATGATCCGCCAGGCGATCCGCACGCTGCACCTGGACCAGAACTACGAATGGATCATCATCGGCGGTGCAATGATCCTTGCGGTAGTGCTCGATCAGAGTGGAATGAAGCTGGTAGCGCGTCGCCTGGCGCGATCAAGCCAACACTAACAGACTCACAACATGCGCAAGCTGAACCTGATCGTTGCTGTGGCGGCGCTCGTCGCCTGCGGCAAATCCGACAAACCCGCCAGCGATGCGGCGCCGCCGACGGGGAAAACGTTCACGATCGCCATGATCGCGAAGAGCTCGACGAATCCGGTCTTCCTCTCCGGCCGCCAGGGCGCCGAGGATGCGGCGAAGGAGCTCACGAAGAGCTCCGGCGTCAACGTGAAGATCGACTGGCTCACGCCGCCGAACGAAGACGGCGCCGTGCAGGCGCAGCGCATTTCCGAAGCCGTGAATGCCGGAGCCAACGCGATCCTGCTTTCTGCGAGCGACGCCGGCAAGGTGCTCGGCGCCGTGAACGAAGCGGTGGACCGCGGCGTGCCGGTCATGACGTTCGACAGCGACGTGCCGAACTCCAAGCGATTCTCGTTCTATGGCGGCGACGACAAGCTCATGGGCACCCAGGTCATGGACGAGCTCGCGCATCAGATGGGCGAAAAGGGCAAGGTCGCGATCATCGCCGGCAACCAGAATGCGCTGAACCTCCAGAACCGGGTGGCAGGCGCAAAGGAAGCGGCCAAGAGGTATCCCGGCATCCAGATCGTGACGACCGCGTATCACGCCGAGACGCCGCAGGACGCGGCGGCGGAAGTGCTTCGGGTGATGAATGCGTATCCCGACCTCAATGGTCTCGCGATGATCGGCGGATGGGCGTTGTTCACGAAGACGCTGCTCACCGACCTCGATCCCGCCAAGGTGAAGATCGTGTCCGTGGACGCGCTTCCCGCGGTGCTGCCGTACGTAGAAAAGGGACTGGCGCCCGTGCTCTTCGCGCAACCGGTCTACCTCTGGGGCTACGTCTCGGTCAACACGATCTTCGACCACGTCTATCTCAAGAAGGACGTGCCCCCGCACGTGCAGATGGATCTCGTGAAGGTGTCGATGGACAACCTCGGCACGTGGGCGCGGCAGCTGAAGACCTGGGGGTTCACGGACGTCGACCAGAAGTATCTCGATCTCAAGAAGTGAGCTCAGCCGTCCGCTTCGCCGGGATCACGAAGCGCTATGCCGGGATCACTGCGCTCGATGATGTGAGTTTCGAGATCGCCGCCGGATCGTGTCACGCCATTTGCGGCGAAAACGGAGCAGGGAAGAGCACGCTCGGAAAGATTCTCGCCGGCATCGTCCCGCCCGATGGCGGGACAATCGAGCTTGCCGGCGTTGCGCATGCATTTGGGTCGCCGCGCGATGCGCTCGCGGCAGGCGTCGCGATGGTGCACCAGGAGCTTGCGTTCTGCGACAACCTCACGGTCGGCGAGAATCTCTGCCTCGGCAAACTGCCGCGTCACGGATTCTTCGTTGACGACGCCGCCACGCGGGCGCGCGCGGCGAGCCTGCTGAGCGCCGTCGGCGCGACGATCGATCCGTCGCGTGCGATGCATTCGCTCAGCGTCGCCGAGCAGCAGGTCGTACAGATTGCCGGCGCGGTCGCGGAGGGCGCGCGCGTCATCATTTTCGACGAGCCCACGAGCAGCCTCGGCGACGCCGAGTCTGAGAAACTGTACGCCCTGATCGGCGAGCTCACGGCCCGCGGCGTGACCGTGCTGTATGTGTCACACCGCATGCCGGAGATCTTCCGGCTGTGCGACGCCGTCACCGTGCTCCGAGACGGACGGCACGTGATCACGTGCGCGCGGGACACGATCGACGAAGCGACGCTCGTGCAGCACATGATCGGGCGCCGCGTGGACCAGTACTTCGCGACACACGCCACCAAGGCGCGCGGAGCGCCCATGCTCGAAATCCGCTCGCTCGGTTCGAGCGGGCGGTTTGCCGACGTGACGTTCAGCGTTCACGCCGGTGAAGTGGTTGGTCTCGCGGGACTCGTCGGCGCGGGCCGGTCGGAGATCGCGACGGCGATCTTCGGGCTCGACGGGGACGCGAGCGGAGACGTGCGCGTGCGCGGCGATCCGATGCCGCTGCATTCGCCGGTCGACGCGATGCGTCGCGGCATCGGCTTTGTCCCCGAGGACCGGAAGCGGCAGGGACTGGTGCTCGGCATGCGTGCGCGCGAGAACGCAACGCTCCCCACACTGCCACGCTTCGCGCATGCGGGCTGGATTGACCGTGACGCCGAACGCGCAGCCTGCGGCGCCGCGTTTGACCGGCTCAGTATGCGCGCGTCACCTGACATCGAAACGGGCGCGCTCTCCGGCGGCAATCAGCAGAAGATCGTGCTCGCCAAGTGGCTCGCGGCGAATTGCGACATTCTGC
>DASRAP010000428.1:0-2594 GCA_035638155.1 Gemmatimonadaceae bacterium
CACGGGCGCGTCGAAGAGCGAGTAGTCGACGTGAAAATCGAACCCGGGAAGCAGATCCGACCGGACGCTCCAGCCGAACCTGTCGCTCGCAAACCCAAGACGGCCCGTCTTTTTCGCCAGCTCGAAGTCGTAATCGACGGGCGTCAGATTGATGGAAAGAAGCTTGATCTTTCGGTCGGCCGTGGCCGGCACTTCCGCGGTCGAATCCGAACGGAATTTCGCTTCGAAGACCTGGTTCAGCGTCAGCGAAATCCGGTTCTGCGCGAGGGCCCCAAGGTACCCGGGGCGCACGCGGCCGAGTGCGGCGAGGAATTCATCGCTGACCGACGCAGCCGGCGAATAGCTGTACGTCAACTGCGGAGACAGCGAATGCCGGATCGCCGCGAACGGGCCGATGCCCCCCGTGCGCGCAAAGAACGTGGGGCTGATCGACAGTCCGTAGACGGCGCGCTTGGACTGCGTCACGAAGTTCGCACCGGATCGTTCGCTGCGTACCATGAATCCGCCCGGATCCACGTTCTGCAGGGCAACGCTCGGCACGAGGTTCCACCTCCCCTGCGAGAACTGCGGGAGATTCATGCCAAGATTCCAGTCGAACGTCGTGAGATAGGTGCGCGCGAACACGACCGTGCGCTTGCGCGACGTGTCCACGGGATCGATGACGATTTTTGCCTCGGGGAAATCGTTCAGGCGATCCGACACCGTCGCGTTGGCGGTGATGTTGAACGTCCACTTGGAGCTGGTGGACGCGCCCAGTTTGAACGGCGTGCCGAACGAAAAGCTCGAGTTGCGCGTGCGTCGGTCACGGCGCACGCTGTCGACGCCGCCACTCGCGTTCGGCACGCGCTCGAATGCGAATTCCGTCGGCGCGTCGAGGTGCAGGTTCTGCGTGATGTTGCCGGTCATCGTCGGCGTCCACGTGAGCCATGACGCGATGCGAATGGGCGATGTGCTCATGCTCAGCGTCGGGAACGTCCGGTCGATCGGCGTGCGGCCGATGTACTGCACCTGCGATCCGCCGAGGCTCGTCTGGAACGGGCCGAGCCGGGTCGAATAGTTCAGGCTCGAGCGGATGTTGGCGACCACGGCGAGCGGATTCAGAATCGTCCGCTGCGCCGCAACGGTATTGCTGCTGTAATTGAGATCGGCCCGGAGCTGCGTGGTTCGCGAAAACTGCTGCGAATGCCCCAGGTTGTAGCTGGTGACCGTCGATCCGTCGTCACGCATGTCGCGCGTGACGCCCAGCTGGCCCGTGATGAATCGATCCAGCCAGCGATACCGGACCCGTCCCTGCAATTTCACGAATCCGGGATCGGTTTGGGTGGGCCGCGCGCCGGAGCGCCAGTCCATCGAGATCTGCGCGTCGGAGTAATCGTTGAGCGCCGCATAGTAGCCGACGTTCTCGACGGTGCGGCGATATCCCGCCGAGTTGCGGACGAGCTCGGCGAATCCGAACTGTGGGGTGAGCACGCCGCTGTTGCGTCCTTTCTTTTCCGGCTGGAAGAACCACGGCAGCCAGAACACCGGCACTTCGCCGATGTAGAGGACGGCGGGACTTCCGACGAGCGTGTTCTTGCCGATCTTCTTGAGCTCGGGAACCTCGAAGTGGTAATGCGGATTCTCGCTGCAATCCGTACTGAGCCGCACTTTGCGGCCGAGCAACTCCTTGTTGCCCGACAGAGAATCGCTCATGAACCCGGCGCGCTCGAACGACATGCACCAGATGGCGCCGTTCTCCGCGGACGTCTCCACGTGACCGGCGACGCCGCGACGCTCGTTCAGGTTGTATGTGATCGTGTCGTACGCGACGATGTCGTCGCTCTGCGCCGGGTCGTGAACCACCGCGGGAACGCCCGCCGTGCGGCTGAACACCGTGAGCCGTTTGATGACGTCATCAAACGCGATATCGGTGCCCGACACCTGCAGCTTGTCATACAACACGAGGGACGGCTTGCCGAACAGGAGCAGAGAATTGCTCTTCGCGTCGAAGGTTACGGAGTCGCCCTGGTATCTCGTGGCGACGTAGCCTTTCCTGGCCATGAGGGCACGCATCGCCGAGTCCGGCGGCGCGAGCTGCGTCGTGTCCTTCTTTGTCTTGCGGGACGAGTCGCGCTGCGCACGGCGCAGCGAGTCGGTATTGGCCGGTGGCGGCCTGCGAGGCGGCGGCTGCTGTTGGGCCTCGGCCGCGGCGGCGCCGGCGGCGCAGGCGAGCACGCCAAGCACGAGCAGCGCGCAGAGGCGCGTCACGCCCCCGAAGGCTCCCCGTTCGTTTCGCCCACAGCGCTGTCGCGACGATCGCGCCATCGTTGTGCCACCACGGCCAGGAGAATTCCGAGCTCATACAGCGCGTACAGGGGCCCGAGCAGCATGACCGTCGCCGTCACGGCGTCCCCCGGCGTAATAAACGCCGATGCAACCACGCAGAGTACAAGGGCATGCCGCCGATAGTTCCGCAAGAACGCCGGCGTCACGAGCCCGAGGGCCGCGAGCGCCATGATCACGAGGGGAAGCTCGAAGGCCGCGCCGAACGTCAGCGAAAGGATCACCAGGAACGAGAAGTACTCGTGCACGGTCAGTCGTTGCTCGAATTCCGG
>DASRAP010000429.1:0-8975 GCA_035638155.1 Gemmatimonadaceae bacterium
CCAGGAACGAGCGGCTTCCGCATCTGGCGCACGAAGTACGCGAACATCGGTGTGCTGATCTGCTGGGACCAGTGGTACCCGGAAGGCGCGCGCATCACGTCGCTCCTTGGCGCGGACATCCTTCTGTATCCGACGGCGATCGGCTGGCATCCATCGGAGAAGGCGCAGTGGGGCGCGGCACAGGTTGACGCATGGCGCACCTCGCAGCGCGCACACGCGATTGCGAACAACGTCTACGTGGGTGCGGTGAACCGCGTGGGTTTCGAACCGGAACCGGGCACGGACGGTCTCGAGTTCCACGGCCATTCGTTCATCTGCGATCCGGCGGGCATCATGCTCGCCGAGGCGGATTCGAGCGAGCAGGTGCTCGTGGCGACGTGCGACTCCGCGCGCATCGAGGAAGTGCGACGGCACTGGCCGTTCCTGCGCGACCGCCGCATTGACGCGTACGCGCCGATTACGCAGCGCTGGCTCGGCCCTTGACCGCAAAGTACACGTGGCCGTTCGAAGGCTCGCGCCACGCCGCCACATGGATCGCGTGGCCGCACCACGAGCCCGACTGGCCGGGGAAGATCGCACCGATTCCGTGGGTCTACGCGGAGATCGTGCGCGTGCTCGCGGAGCACGAACCCGTCGAGATCATCTGCCAGGACGAGCGTATCGAGGAGGAAGCGCGCGCGTGTCTCGCGGCGCACGGCGTGCCGGATTTCACCTATCGGATGCACCGGCAGCGCACGAACCGTTCGTGGCTGCGCGACTCGGCGCCGACCGGCGTTCACGATGCCGAGGGGCGCATGGTGTGGCTCAACTGGGCGTTCAACGCCTGGGCCAAGTACGACAATTTCGAGGATGACGTGCACGTCGGCGCGGCGATCGAACGCGCCACGGGCCTGTGCCGCGTCGAGCCACGTCGCCCCGACCGCGACGCGCGACTCGTGCTCGAGGGCGGCGGCATCGAGACCGATGGACACGGCACGATGCTCGTCACGGAGGAATGGCTCCTCTCGGACGCGCAGGTGCGGAATCCCGGCATGTCGCGCGCCGACTATGAGCGCGCGTTCGCCGAATGGCTGGGCATCACACACACCATCTGGCTCGGCGAAGGCTGCGTTGGTGATGACACACACGGACACGTGGATGACGTCGCCCGGTTCGCGTCACCGGGCGTGGTGCTGCTCGCACACGAGGAAGATCCGGCGGACGAGAACCACCGCCGCTCGCTCGACAACCTCGAGCGACTCCGTCGCGCGAAGGACGCGCGCGGCCGGCAACTCGACGTGCGCACGCTGCCGTATCCGCGGGCCGTGATGATGGACGGCGTGAGACTTCCGGCGAGCTATGCCAACTTCTACATCGCGAACGGCGTCGTCATCGTTCCCACGTTCAACGACCGGAACGACCGGGTGGCTCTGGGCGTGATCGCCGAGTGTTTTCCCGGGCGCGAGGTGGTCGGCGTGCACTCACTCGATCTCGTCTGGGGCCTTGGAACCCTGCACTGCCTCACCCAGCAGCAACCCAGCAGCAACCCGGCGCGCGCACTGTAGATTGATCGGGTCATGAGTCCGGACGCAGCACCGCCCGACGAGTTGCTCGCGGCGCTCCAGGCCGCGCTCCGCCCGCAGTATTCCGTGGAACGGATCCTCGGACAGGGCGGAATGGGGTCCGTGTTTCTCGGTCGCGACGTCACGCTCGACCGCCCGGTGGCGATCAAGGTCATCAACGCGGACGTCGCGTCGAGCGCGACGATTCGCGACCGGTTCCTGCAGGAGGCGCGCAACGTCGCGCGGCTCCGTCATCCGAATATCGTCTCGGTGTATTCGGCGGGCGACACCAACGGGCTGCTGCATTTCGAGATGGAATTCGTTTCCGGCGAATCGTTGCGCGAGCTGCTCGCGCGCGAGAAGCGCCTGGAGCCGGAGCGCGCCGAACGCATCCTGAGCGAGATCGCGCTCGCGCTGGGACACGCGCACGAGCTCGGGCTCGTGCATCGCGACGTGAAGCCGGAGAACATCCTGATCGAAACAGCCTCCGGTCGCGCGCTGCTCACCGACTTTGGCGTGTCGCGCGCGTTCGAGAAGGAGGGCGGTCTCACGATGACCGGCATGATTCTCGGATCGCCGCGGTACATGTCGCCGGAGCAGGCCAGCGGCGACAAGGCGGTCGATGGCCGGTCGGATCTCTATTCGCTCGCGCTCGTCGGCTACGAGATGTTTACGGGCGCGCCGGTCGTCGACAGCGCGACAATCTCGGGCATGCTGGTCAAGCACCTCACCGAAACGCCGGCACCACTTGGGACGAAAGTGTCGGGCGTGCCGGAGCACGTTGCGGCCGCGATCGATCGCGCGTTGGCGAAAGACCCCGCGGAGCGATGGCAGACGGGACGGGAGTTCTCCGATGCACTCGGGGGATCCGCGAACGACAGGGCCGAAGGGCCGAAGGGCCAAAGGGCCAAAGGGAGCAAACGCACTGCGTTTCTCGTCACGGCAGTTGCGGCGTTTGCGGCGACGATTGCCGTCGCCGTGCGTCGTGGCGGCGGTGGGGGCGCGGCGGGCAATGCGTATCTCGTGGCGCCGTTCGAAATCCAGACCGGTGATCAGAGCGTTGCATGGCTGCACGAAGGCAGCGTCAACATGCTCACGCTCACGCTCGGCCAGTGGACGGATCTTCACGTGGTCGACTACGAACGCACGCTGAGCCTGCTCGACAAGGCCGGACTCGGCAGCAAGCCGCGGCTCTCGCTCGACGACGCCATGAAAGTGGCGCGTCTCGCGAACGCGGGCACCGTCGTCACCGGCCAGGTCCAGTCGATCGGGCAATCGATGGTCGTGACCGCGAAGCGCTACAGCGTGCGCAGCGGGAAGTCCGAATCGCAGGCACAGGACTCGGCGGCGCTTGGCGCCGATCCGCGTCCGCTCTTCGACCGGCTCGCGCAAAAACTGCTCAACCTCGAGGGGAACCGCACGTCGATGGTGCAGCTCGCGAGCGCGACGACGACGAATCTCGAAGCGTATCGCGCGTATCTCAACGGCGTGAAGCTGCTCAATACGTGGCGTCTCTATGAGGCGGATACGGCGTTCGACCACGCGATTTCGCTCGACTCCACGTTTGCGCTCGCGTATCACAAGAAGTCGCTCGGTCTGGGCTGGGGTGACGTTTCGCGCCAGAACAATCCGGCGTACAAGGCCTTCGAGCTGTCTTCGCGGCTTCCCGAACGCGAACGGACGCTCGTGGCGGGCCATTATCACCTTGTGCGCGCGCTGTACGGATTCATCAACAGCGACACGACCCAGCAACGCATCGAGTACGCCGCATCGATCAGTGCGTACGACTCACTCCTGGCCCGGGGTGACACGCTCGTGCCCGAGGCCTGGTTCGGGCGGGCGGACGCGTACCACCATCGCCGCCAGCAGAATTCGACCAATCAGGAGCTCAAGGACTGGACGACGCAATCGTTCCGAGGCTTCAGCAAGACGCTCCAGATCGATTCCACGTTCCACCTGGCCTATGCCCACCTGATCGAGCTGCTCAACAACGCGGCGACGCGCAGCGGTCTGCTGATCTCCGGCGACTCGGCGCTCATTCTCGACGATGCGACGATCGCACGGCTCAAGCCTGAAGGAATCCAGAAGCTTCGCGATGACGCGAGGAAGCGGGGCATCGAGACCGCACGCGCGTGGGCACGGGCCGACGATGGATCCACGCGGCCGTTCCTGCAACTCGCGAACAGCTACATGGCCGCGGCCAAGTACGACTCGGCCGTGATCACGATGCACGAGGCGCTCGCGAAGCCGAGGTCGGGCGCGGCGGGCGCGCGTCTCGCGCTCGTCACGATTCAGCTGGCAACGGCAGATACGGGTCTCGCCGCGACCGTGCAGGGCATACTCGACAAATACAACGCCGATACGCTTCACACGATTGCCGCCAATCAGCGCTTCGGCTCGGAGGGCGAGCTGCTTGGCGCCGCTGCGGCCATCGGCAGCTCCGCAGCGCTCGACAAAGCGGCGAAGCTCTTCTGGGCCACGGACACCATCGTTCCGTCGACGTCGATATCCACGCGCTTCGTGATCGACCTTTACACGTTGTCGAGCAGAGTCGCGATGGGAGAACCGGTGACGCCGGCATTGCACCAGCAGATGCTGAGCACGATGCGAGGCATCGACGGCGTCGCGGGCAACGTTGGTGCGCAGGTTCGTGCGGGCTCAGCGAGCGTTCCGTACCTCATGTATCTCGCCACGCGCGACACGGCGTTCATTCCGTTCATCAAGAAGTGGTACACGTCAAAGGACTGGAGCGATATCGACGCGATGGTTGCATTGTCGAAGCACGACACCGCGACGGCGCTCAGGATTGCGCAGACGTACACGAAGCCGGATTCGCTCGCCAAGGCGCAGTTCGCGCTCGGCGGCATGCGCACGATGGCGCGCGCGGAAGTGCTCGCCTCCCTCGGCCTCACGCGACAAGCGGCGGAAACGTACGAGGCCACGGGACCCGAGCGTTTCCTCAAGTACGGCCTGGCCGAGCCAGGCTACACGGTGTGGGTGCGCAGTTTCCTTGCGCGGGCGCGACTCTGGAAGGAAGCGGGAGAGCGCGAGAAGGCGGTGAAGGCGTACGAGCAGTTTCTCACGCGATGGAAGAGCGCCGACGGCGTCGCTGCCAAACAGGTGAGCGAGGCGCGGCAGGAGCTCGCGCAGCTGAAGGATGCCCGCAAGTAAACGCTGCGTGCTGCTGCTGTCGGGCGGACTGGACTCGACGACGCTGCTCGCGCTCGCCAAACGCGACGGATGGACGCCGTACGTGCTGACCATGAACTACGGGCAGCGACACGCGTACGAGATCGAGGCTGCGCGACGGATCGCGTCGCGTTATGACGTCGCCGACCACGTCATCGCAAACATCGACCTGCGCGCGTTTGGCGGCTCTGCTCTCACCGGTGACATTGCCGTTCCGAAACGCGGAACGGGCCGGGCGGATTCGATTCCGGTGACGTACGTCCCGGCTCGGAATACCGTATTCCTTTCGTTTGCGCTCGCATGGGCCGAGACGCTTTCTGTTGCCGATCTCTTCATCGGCGTGAACGCGCTCGATTACAGCGGCTATCCCGACTGCCGCCCGGAATACATTCGCGCATTCGAGACGATGGCCAATCTCGCGACGAAGGCGGGGGTCGAAGGCGCCGCGCGTTATGTGATTCATGCGCCGCTGATCGAGATGAGCAAGCGCGAGATCGTCGAGCTCGGCACGACGCTCGGCGTCGACTATTCGGCGACGTTCTCTTGCTACGATCCCGCGCCCGACGGTGGCGCGTGCGGCGAGTGCGATGCGTGCCTGCTGCGGAAGAAGGGATTCGCCGAAGCGGGGATCCACGACCCGACACGCTACGCGACGCAGAGCGCGTGACTTTTCCCGTGCACACGTGACCTACACGGCGAAGGAGATCTTCTATACCCTGCAGGGCGAGGGCGTCCACACCGGCCGCGCGGCCGTGTTTCTGCGTTTCGCGGGGTGCAATCTCTGGACGGGTCGCGAGCAGGATCGTGCGAGTGCGGTATGCAACTTCTGCGACACTGATTTCGTGGGCGTCGGCCCCGATGGCGGGAAGTTCGAGACGGCGGACGCGCTCGCGGAGCGCGTGGCCCAGTGCTGGAAGTCAGGGCTGGAGGGCTGGAGGGCTGGAGGGCCAGAGGGAAGTGCCGTTCCCCACCAGCCCACCAGCCCTCCAGCCCTCCAGCCCTTCGTTGTATGCACTGGCGGCGAACCTCTTCTCCAGCTCGATGAACCATTGATCGATGCGCTGCACGCGCGCGGGTTCGAAGTCGCGGTAGAGACGAACGGCACGCAGCCCGCGCCGAACGGCCTCGACTGGATTTGCGTGAGTCCCAAGTCCGACGCGCCGCTCGTGCTCACGCGCGGCGATGAGCTCAAGCTCGTGTACCCGCAGGCAAAGGCACCGCCGGAGAAGTTCTCCGGGCTCGACTTCAAGAACTTCTCATTGCAGCCGATGGACGGCCCCAACCTCGCCGCCAACACCGCCGCGGCGACGGATTACTGCCTCGCGCATCCGCAGTGGAGACTTTCATTGCAGACGCACAAGCTGCTCGGGCTCCGTTAAACGCAACGCGGAGCCGCGGAGAACGCGGCGGTCGCGGAGAACTGCAACGGCAATCCACAGAGTACACGGACTACACGGACCACATCACGGACAACAAACAACAGTTTTTTGGGTTGTCCGTGTGGCTGGAGGTTCTTCGTGCTCTTCGCGCCTTCGCGTTGTCGTTCTCACTGCAAGCGTATCGGTTGCCCGTGTTCGCGTTGTAAAAAAGCGGAGGCACGAGCCCGGACATCTCGTGCCTCCTCCTTTCCCCTCGTCACTGTCTTTTCCTCGTCCCTTTTCCCTTTTCCCTTTTCCCTTGGCTTTAATGCCCGCCGTCGGTGCGCGCGCCCTTGTTGCACGTCTTCGCCCAACCGAGCGCGTCGACATCGGCCCCACCACCGCCGCCTCCACCACCACGACCGGCAGCGCCGCGTCCACCGCGACCGCCACCAGCTGAATCACCGCGCGATGCATTCACCGGGAAGGTGAACGTCACCGTCACCGAGTCGCCGCTGCGCGTGACCTTCCCCGCGACATCATCATTCGCGGCGCCACGGCCACCCCGGCCACCACGGCCGCCACCGCCCCGGCCCCCGCCCACGGGCGCGAGCGGATCGGGTTCGTTGAGATTGCGACGCTCGCGCGTGATGAACGACGGATCTTCGGACGCGAGGTACGCCAGCATCGCCGCGATCGTCGCGTTTCCCTTCACCTGATCCCAGACGACCTTGTCGTACGTGTCGCGGTTGGTGTGGTGCGTGTACGGATTGTAGTCCCAGCTGATCGAGCTCAGGCCGAACGCCGGCGTGCCGTAACAATCGAACGACGCGTTGTCGGTGCCGCCCGTCGCCGGACCGCCGATGCCGCTGAACCGCACCTGCTCCTGCAGCTCGCGCGGAAGTTTCGCGAGCCACTGCTGGAGGTGCGCCGCGCCGTTGATCATGCCGACGCCGCTCGTGCTCTGGATGCGCCCCGTGCCGTTGTCCTGGTTGAAAAGCGCCTGCAGTTTCGCGAGCACCTCCGGGTGATCCGCCGTGAACGCGCGCGAGCCGTTGAGCCCCTGCTCTTCGCCGCTCCAGTGTCCCGCGATGAACGTGCGGTTCGGATTCGGATACGCGAGCTTGAGAATGCGCATCGCTTCCATCATCACGAGCGTGCCGGTGCCGTTGTCTGTCGCGCCGGAGCCGGCGTCCCATGAATCGAAGTGCGCGGAGAACATCACATACTCATCGGCCTTCGCGCCGCCCTTGACCGTCGCAATCGTATTGAACGCGGGCACCATGCCAAGCGCCTTCGACTCGGCGTTCACGCGCACCACCGGGCCCTGATTCTTCTCGGCGAGGCGATAGACGAGCGTATAGTCCTCGCACGACATCGTGAGCATCACCGCGTGTGTCGTGCGCGCCTGCGCGCCGACCACGTACGTGCCCCATGCATCGCCGCCGCCCATCGCAATGAGCCCCGCGGCACCGGCGCGGTCGAGTCGTTCGTTCATCGTGAGCGGCGGCGGTCCGCCCGCATTTGCGCCGCGTCCTCGCCCGCCGCCAAGGCCCGAAGAATTCTGCCGGTTGTTGAACGCCGCGGTCATGGCGTTGTTGATCGAATCGCGGCGCGCGATTTCCGCGGGCGTCGCGAACTCTTCCCACTCCGCGTTCGGCCGGCACGACATGCGTGGCGCCGACATGAGCACGTATTTGCCCTTCACGTTCGGCAGCCACTTGAGGAACTCGGTGCTGTCGTGGACCATCGGCAGAAGAATCGCGTCGCCGACGACGTCCTTGCCGCCGGTGCCCGGACTCCACGCCGTCATGAGCCCCTCGAGCGTGCGAACACGGGGCTTCACGAGATCGATGTGCGTGTAGCCGCGGTCCCACCCGCGCCACGTGCCGTATTGCTCTGTCTTAGCGTCGATGCCCCACGACTTGTAGGTCTTGATGACCCAGTCGCTCGCGGATTTGATGCCCGGGCTTCCCACGAGTCGCGGGCCGATGGAATCGAACATCACCTGACCCATCTCCTGCGCCTTCGACTGGTTCATCCCGATGTCCCAGATCTTTTTCAGAACGGGGTCGTTGGTCGGGAACGTCTGTGCGCCGGACCCGGCGCTCAGCAGTGAAAGCGCTACCGCAGCAGATACCAGTGTCCGAATCGTCATCGTCTCACTCCGCTTCGTTTGACGGAACTACAACGCGAAGGCGCGAAAAGCGCGAAAGCCGCGAAGAGTCTTGGTTGGGGGAATGTGTGGCACCGGTCCTTTGCGCGCCACGGACACAACAAAAAGTTTGCTGTGTCCGTGTGGTCTTCCGTGTGCTCCGTGTGTTCCGTGGTAATCTGTAAAGGCCTTACCTGAGCCGAGGGTTGGTCATGCGATCACCCTTTGGACAATCGGCGATCGTGCGCACCGGCTGAGGTTCATTGCCACGGCCACCGGCGCGCCCGCCACCGGCGCCGCCACGGCCGCGTGTGCCGGGCGAACCGGGTGGCCTGTTCGACACCGGCGCGTTGCCACGACCCCCTCGACCCGCGCTCGGATCGTAGCCGGGACGCGTGATGACTTTGATCGTCGTATCGCGGCTGACGAAGGTCGGATCTTCCGACGCGAGGTACGCAAGCATCGCCGTCAGCGTCGCGTTTCTCTTGAGATCGTCGAAAATCACCTTGTCGTACGTGTCGCGCTCGGTGTGCCACGTGTAATTGCTGTAATCCCACGTGCGCGCGCCAAGTCCGAGCGTCGGCGCTCCGTAGCACGCGAACGATGCGTTGTCGCTGCCGCCACCGGGCTGGCCGATGCTCGACGCGCCACCGCCGCCGTAGAACGGCGCCTGCTCCTGAAATTCCTTCGGCAACTTGTCGAAGTACGTGAGCAGGTGGTTCGGCGCGTCCG
>DASRAP010000430.1:0-7852 GCA_035638155.1 Gemmatimonadaceae bacterium
GCTGCTCGGGAACGGCGACATGCTGTTCATTCCGCCAGGGAAGAGCGACCTGAGCCGAATCCAGGGTGCGTTCCTTTCGAATGACGAGACCGAACGTGTACTCGGCTGGTACAGCGCTCGGCGCGAAGCCAAGAGGGCGAAGGGGCTGTTCCCGGCCGAGTCTGTCAGCGAGGCCGACATTCTCGAGCAGGTGCGTGCCGCCGAGGCGGCAGAGGCGGCTGCGGCAGATGGAGGCGGTGGCGACGCCGATGTCGGCGACCGTGACAAGCTGTTCCGTGAGGCCGCCGAGGTTTGTATTCAGCACCAGGGCGGCTCCACGTCGCTACTGCAGCGCCGGCTCAAGATCGGCTATGGCCGTGCCGCCAGAATCATTGATCAGCTCCATGCGGCCGGAGTCTTGGGACCGCCTGACGGATCGAAGCCACGAGACGTCCTTAAGGGGATGGCGGATCTCGAGGGGATTTAGCGGTTGGCGCTTGGCGCTTGACGCTTGGCGCTTGACGCTTGACGCTTGACGCTTGACGCTTGACGCTTGACGCTTGACGCTTGGGCGCTTGACGCTTGGCGCTTGACGCTTGACGCTTGACGCTAAACGCTCCGCGCTAATCGCTCAGCGCAAAGCGTAAAGCGCAAAGCGAGTAACGCGTTCGAATGCCTATGTCTGCAATGATTTGGTGGTGGTGCCAGCCTCGGGTGGTGTTATGCTCGCCCCGTGTCCGCGCACAACCAGATTCTCGGATTCCGCGGCGAGCGAATCGCCGAGCGCTGGCTGGCCCAGAAGGGCTGGCGGGTGCTCCAGCGGCGTTTTCGGGATGGTCACCGCGACCTCGATCTCATCGCTGAGCGAGACGGCACCGTTGCTTTCGTCGAAGTAAAGGCCCGAACCGGCCAGGTTTTTGGCGGCCCGGTCGAGGCCGTGGATTGGCGGAAGCGGCGGGAGCTGATTCGGTCGGCGCGCATGTGGATAAGCCGCCACGGGCAGCCAGGAGAGACTTACCGATTCGACGTTATCGGTGTTCTCGTTGCTGACGAGCGCGTGCTTGTCCGGCATGTGGAAAACGCCTTCGGGGTCGCGTAAGTGATCGAAATTCACACTGGCGCGCGGGGCAGGACTTTCGTATTTTGTTCGGGGTTAAAGAGCCCCGGGCCGTCGGGTAGATTCCCGTCGGTCGAGACCCCCCACTCTCGATGCAGGTACCCCGCCAATGGCCAGCACCGTAGCCGTGTCCGACGACCGCAGGAAAGCTCTCTCACTCGCCATCGCGCAGATCGAAAAGACCCACGGCAAAGGGGCGATCATGCAGATGGGCGCCGACATGCGTACGCGCGTCGAGGCGATCTCCACGGGTGCAATCAATCTCGATGCCGCGATCGGCGTGGGTGGGATTCCGCGCGGCCGCGTCACCGAGATCTACGGCCCCGAATCCAGCGGCAAGACCACGCTCTGCTTGCACGTCATCGCGAATGCGCAACGTGCGGGCGGCACCGCCGCGTTCATCGACGCTGAACATGCCCTCGACACCGAGTACGCGCAGAAACTCGGCGTCGACGTTGAAAGTCTCCTCGTCTCGCAGCCCGACACGGGCGAGCAGGCTATGGAGATCTGCGAGATCCTCGTGCGTTCCGGCGCCGTCGACGTGATCGTGATCGATTCCGTTGCGGCGCTCGTTCCGAAAGCCGAGATCGAAGGGGAAATGGGCGAATCTCACATGGGATTGCAGGCGCGGCTCATGAGCCAGGCGCTGCGCAAGCTCACGGGTGCGATCTCGCGTTCGAAGTGCAGCGTCATCTTCATCAATCAGTTGCGCGAGAAGATCGGCGTCATGTTCGGCAATCCCGAGACGACGACCGGCGGCAAGGCGCTCAAGTTCTACGCGAGCGTTCGTCTCGACATCCGCCGCATCGGTCCCGTGAAGGAAAAGGAGGACGTGATCGGATCGCACGTTCGCGTCAAAGTCGTGAAGAACAAGGTCGCGCCGCCGTTCAAGCAGGCGGAGTTCGACATCATGTACGCGGAAGGCATCAGTCACACGTCGCTGCTCGTCGACATCGGCGCGGAAAGCGGAATCATTGAAAAGTCCGGGGCCTGGTACAGCTACAACGGCCAGCGGATCGGGCAGGGCCGCGAGAACGCCAAGATGTTCCTGCGCGACAATCAGGCGATGATGACCGAGGTCGAAGCCAAGGTCAAAGTGCTGCTCGGGATGGGCACGACGCCGGGCGCTGAAACGACCGAAGGGGGAGAGGAGTAAGACAGAACAGAGCAGTTGAGTGAGCATGTCGCGCCGGGGGTCGTTCCCGGATTGGGTAGAGGCCCGGAATCCTCTCCCATTCCGAAGCGGTTCCCCGGCGCGACTCTTTTTGTACCTAACCCAGCATTCGCAGTTTTCCACAAAAAGAGTTTTCCACACGTGGCAAATGTGGTTATCCTGAAACTGACTCAATCGACCCGCAGAACCGACCGTTTTTCGGTCGTTTTTTCAGAGGAATCGAGCGGTGAAGGGAAGGCGACCGTAACCGACGAAAGCGTCCTCAAGCTCCAGCTCCGTCCTGGCGCTGAGGTCGATGGGGACGCCTTTCGGGACGCGGTCGAGGAGGTGCGGGCCCACGACCTGGTCTCGGGAGCGCTCGCCCGGCGAAGCTATGCCGTGCTCGAAATGCGGCAACTGCTGCGCCGGCGGGGGGTGAGCGCGCCCCACGCCGAGCACGCGGTTCGGCGCTTTGCGGCCCTGGGAGTCCTCGATGACGAGCGGTTCGCCGCATCGTATGCGCGGAATCACGTCGCGGTCCGCGGCGCGTCGGTGTGGTCGCTCCGGCGGGCTCTCGCGCGGAAAGGCGTGGCGCGGGACGTCGCCGACAGCGCGATCGAACAGGCGATGCGCGACGCAAACGTCGACGAGTACGAAATGGCCGTGACCGTGGGCAAAAAGAAGCTCACGTCGCTCAGCCGTTACGCGCCGGATGTCGCGCGTCGCCGGCTGACGGGATTCCTGCAGCGGCGCGGCTACTCGGGCGACACGATCCGGCGAGTGTTGCGCGACGTGGCCGAGCGCAAAGGGGGAAGCGCAACGGGCAACGGGTAAAGCGCAACGGTTAAGTTTCCGGCGACATGAAAAGCTCCGATATACGAGAAGCGTTCCTGAAGTTTTTCGAAGGGAAATCGCACCTCCGGCGTCCCAGCGCGTCGCTTGCGCCCGAGGACGATCCGACGCTGTTGTTCGTGAACGCGGGAATGGTGCCGTTCAAACGCGTGTTTCTCGGCCTCGAGAATCCCCCGGAAGGGAAGCGTCGTGCGACGTCCGCGCAGCGGTGTGTCCGGGCGGGCGGGAAGCACAACGACCTCGAGCAGGTGGGGCACACGGCGCGCCACCACACGTTCTTCGAGATGCTCGGCAATTTCTCGTTCGGCGATTACTTCAAGCGCGACGCCATCAGCTTCGCGTGGGAGTTCGTGACGGGAACGCTGGCGCTCGACCCCGCCCACCTGCGCGTGAGCGTGTTTCGCGAGGATGACGAGGCGCGCATGCTCTGGCGCGAAATCGCCGGACTGCCGGATTCGCGGATCTACGGACTCGACGAAGCCGACAACTTCTGGCAGATGGCCGACACCGGTCCGTGCGGGCCGTGCACCGAGATCTATGTGGATCTTGCGCATGTCTCGAAAGACTGGCGGTTTCCGGAGGGCGCGCAGAGCGAATGGGCCGAGCTGAATCGCACGGAGTTTTCGCGTGCCGCGTTCGTCGAGGGCGCGGAAGCCGGACGATTCCTCGAGATCTGGAACCTGGTGTTCATGCAATTCGACCGGCAGCTGGACGGCACGCTCGTGCCGCTGCCGAAGCCGTCGGTGGACACCGGAGCCGGACTGGAGCGCATCACTGCGGTGAAGCAGGGTGTCACGAACAACTATCACACGGACCTCTTTCGACCGCTGATCGACGAAGTGTCGCGCGTGACCGGTATCCCGTACCCGCCGTTTGCAGCGGGCGCCAACATCGGACGTGCAACGGACGCGCGCTTCGAACATGGTGGGCGTTCGGTGGATCCCGCGTCGTTCCGGGTGCTCGCCGATCACGCACGCGCGGTGGCGTTCCTCTTGTCGGACGGCGTGTTTCCGTCGAACGAAGGGCGCGGGTATGTGCTGCGGCGCATCCTGCGGCGCGGCGTGCGTCACGCGTGGTTGCTTGGCCGCCGGGAGCCGACGCTCGTGCATGTCGTGGAGCGCCTCATCGCCGATTTTGCCGCGGTGCACCCGGAGCTGCGCACACGGCGAGAGCACATTGTCGAGACGACGCGTGCCGAAGAGGAGCGCTTTCTCGCGACGATCGACGCCGGCATGGGCAAGTTCGACGAGATCGCGCCGCCCACAACGACGCAAGGCAGCGCACAGATTCGCGGCACGATTTCGGGCGACGATGCGTTCGTCCTCTATGATCGCTACGGATTCCCGATCGATCTCACGGAGCTGATGGCGCAGGAGCGCGGCTACACCGTGGACATTGCCGGCTTCGAAGAGGCACTCGGCCACCAGCGGCGCCGCTCGCAGACGGAACGCAAATCGCGAATGATCAGCGTGTCGATGGACGCGCTGGATGACCGTGAGGGCTGGGACAGCGCACCGGGAGAAACGCCGAGCGCGCGGTTCGTGGGTTACGACGCCGTCGAGATCGAAACGCAGGTCACGGCCGTGAAGCGGCTGGACGGCAATCGTGTGGCCGTTTTGCTGCGCGAGTCGCCGTTTTACGCGGAGTCAGGTGGACAGATCTCGGACCGGGGCGAGATCGTCGGCGCCGGCTGGCGCGTCGACGTCGACGATGTGCGCAAGATCGATGGCCGCCCCGCCGCACTCGGCGGGCTCCACGGAACGCTTGCGTTTGGAACCGTTACCGCGCGCGTCCCGACAGACCGCCGGCGTGACACGGAGCGCAATCACACCGCCACGCACCTTCTTCACGCCGCGCTGCGAAAGCGCCTGGGCGAGCATGTGCACCAGGCGGGATCGCTCGTCGCGCCCGACCGGCTGCGCTTTGACTTCACGCATCACGGGCCGGTCAAGCCGGATGTGCTCGTTGCGCTCGAAGCCGACATCAACCGCGACATCTGGCAGAACGCGCCGGTTCGCACGACCGAGCGTCCGTACAAGGAGGCTGTCGCGAGCGGCGCCATGGCGCTGTTCGGCGAGAAGTACGGTGATGTCGTGCGAGTGGTCGAGATCCCCGGCATCTCGATGGAGCTCTGCGGCGGCACGCACGTGCGGTCGACGGGGGAGATTGCGCTGTTCAAGATCGTGCACGAGACCGGGGTGGCGGCGGGCGTGCGCCGCATCGAAGCAGTGACCGGCCCGGGTGCCTACGACCACGTCCGCGACGAAGAGCGTACGCTTGCGCGCGTGACGGAACTGCTCAAGACGAACTCCGATGCGCTCGTGAAGCGGGTCGAGGGCCTGCTCGACGAGCTCAAGACCACCGAGCGGAGGCTCGCGGAGGCGCAACGCGGTGGATCGCAGAACGCGCTGAGCGACGTCATGAATCGCGCCCGTTCCGTGAACGGCGCGCGCATTGTGAGTGGGATGGTCGCGGCGCCGGACGTGAAAACGCTGCAGGCTTTGGGTGATACCGTGCGCGAAGGACTCGGAAGCGGTGTTGCGTTTCTTGGAGCCGCCCACGAGGACGGGAAGGCCACGCTCCTCGTTGTAGTCACGGACGATCTGCGGCAAAAAGGTGTTTCGGCGAACGACCTCGTGAAAGCGGTTGGCGCGAAGACCGGCGCGCGCGGGGGCGGGAAGCCGCACATGGCGCAGGCCGGTTTTGCGTCGAAGGATGCGCTCGAGTCCGCGCTTCCAGTGGCTGCGGAGATCGGCGAGACGGCCGTGAGCGGGGCTGCGTGATGGCACCCGCGATGCGTGCGCGCGACTGGCTTGGTGCTCGCGAGGCGGGTGTCCCGGACGCGCTCGTTCGCCGGGTGGAACGCGCGCTTCCCGACACGCTCACGAACACGCCACCGTCGGCGGAGCTGGCGAGCGCCGCAGTGACGGTGGCCCGCGTAGTCGTCGCCGAGAGCAGCATGACGCGCGCGCAGGCTCTCGACCTGCTGGCGGCCGACGCGCTGATCACCTATGCACTCGAGGCGGCGTGCGAGGAGCCGTCCTCGCTGGGGCAGCGCGCTGACGATGCCATGCGTGCCATGGCCGCGCTCGGAGCAGCCGACTGATGCCGCGCGATCTTCTTGGACTCGCGGGAAAGCGTGCGCTCGTGACCGGCGGATCCCGCGGAATTGGCTCCGCCACCGCCGTGATGTTCGCGGACGCCGGCGTTGACGTCGTCATCGGATACCGCTCGCGCGCCGCCGATGCGGATGCCGTGGTCGCGGAATGCAGGAAGCGGGGCGTTCGTTCGGCCGCGATCGCCGCGGACATCAGCACTCGTGCCGGCGCGGAACAGCTCGTCGAGGGCGCGCTACGCGAGCTCGGCGGGCTCGATTTCTTCGTGGCGAACGCCGGTATCTGGCCGCCGCACGGCGTCTCCGTCGCGAACATGGATGATGAGCAGTGGCTCCGCACGATGCGCGAGAACGTGGATTCCATGTTCTACACGGCGCGGGCGGTGTCGCGCGTGCTCGCGGATCACGGACGCGTCGTCATGGTGTCGAGCACCGCCGGGCAGCGCGGCGAAGCCGACCACGCAGACTACGCGGCGTCGAAGGGCGCAATGATCTCGATGGTGAAGTCGCTCTGCATCGAGCTCGCGCCGCGCGACATCACGGTGAATTCCGTCGCGCCAGGATGGGTCGATACGGAAATGGCGGCGATTCCGTACGCGGACGGCGGCCGCGAGCGCATCTCGAAGAACATTCCGATCGGCCGCGTGGCAAGCGCCGACGACATTGCCGGCCCGATCGTCTTTCTCTGTTCACCACTCGCGCGGCACATCACGGGCGAGATCGTGAACGTGAACGGCGGTTCCGTGCTCTGTGGCTGACGCCGGCGCGCCGCTCGATCCTCCGGCGGCCGTACGGCGCATCATCGGACGGCTCGAACGGGAAGGGTACGAAGCCTGGTGCGTGGGCGGCGCGGTCCGCGACGCTCTGCTCGGCCACCCGCATCTCGACTGGGATATCGCGACGTCGGCAACGCCGAACCAGGTGCGGCAGCTCTTTCGCCGTTCGATTCCGGTTGGCATCGAGTTCGGGACAGTCGGTGTCCTCGACGATGCCGGCGTGATGCACGAGGTCACGACGTTTCGTCGCGACGTGCGCACCGATGGCCGGCACGCCGAAGTCGAATTCGGCGTCTCGCTCGACGACGACCTCGCGCGGCGCGACTTCACGATCAACGCCATCGCATACTCACCGACGCGCGATGAGGTGCGAGATCCGTACGGCGGCAGGGAAGATCTGGCGCGTCGTATCGTGCGTGCGGTCGGCATTCCCGAAGCGCGCATGCGCGAAGACCGCTTGCGCGCCCTGCGTGGAATTCGTTTTGCATCGCGCTTCGGGTTCGAGCTCGACCGAGAAACGTGGAAGGCCATCGTCGCCAGCGGGCCGCAGCTCGGCAGATTGTCGGCGGAGCGCGTGAAGCAAGAGATCGAGAAGACGCTCGCGCAGGTCGATTGTCCGGCCGCGGCGTTTGCGAGATGGCGGGAGGCCGGCGCGTTCGCGTCGGTGGTGCCGGCGTTGGCACGAGTTTCCGCGGACACGTTCCGCGTGCTCGATCACCTGCCGCGCCCCGGTGTGAAGACGCGCCCGGCACGACTCGTGATTCGTCTGGCCGGTCTCTTCGCCGGCGTGCCCGCGCCAACCGCGCGCGACGCACTCCGCGCGCTTCGGTTCTCCAATACGGACGGCGCCGCGATCGGGC
>DASRAP010000431.1:0-2990 GCA_035638155.1 Gemmatimonadaceae bacterium
CTCGCGCTTCGATGAGGCCTTCGGCGGCCTTCTGCGCGAGAACGCGGGCAGTGAGTCGTGCCAGCCGGCCAATCCCCCCGTTTCCCGGCTCGAGAGTGGCCGCGACAAGAACGACGCGGGGACGGGTCATTTCAGTAAGCAGCAATATAAGATCGGGTTTGATATCGAGGTTGTCCGAGTTTTCGTTGACGTCGTCATCACAATGACATGAAGCCGATGCTTCGCTGGCCATGCGCGTCATTCATGTGATCCCCGGAGTTTCCGACGAAGCGAGCGGTCCGAGCTACTCGGTCGTACGGTTGTGCAAGGAACTCATCGATGCGGGGGACGACGCGAGCGTTGCTGCGCTCGCTTCGCGGCCCACGGATGTACCGGTTCACATATTCCCGCCCGGATTCGGCCCGCCGCGATTGGGACGCTCCCCCGCGATGGCACGGTGGCTGACGAAAGCGACCCACTCAGGCAGCGGGATCCTGCACAATCACGGCATGTGGCATATGAGCGGCATCTATCCGGCCTGGGCAACGCGAGGAACGGCCTTCAGGCTGGTCATGTCGCCGCGAGGTGCGCTTTCGGACTGGGCGATGTCGCATGGATCGCCCGTCAAGAAGATCTTCTGGCCGCTGTTCCAGCGTCCCGCGCTCGCAAGCGTTCATTGTTTTCACGCGACCGCGGAGAGCGAGGCGGAGGAGATTCGCCGGCGGGGATTCCGCCAGCCGATCGCGATCATCCCGAACGGAGTGGACATACCGCCTGCGTCGACGGGGCCGGCGCGCGACGTCCGAACGATTCTGTTCCTCGGCAGAATTCATCCGAAGAAGGGCGTCGACATCCTGCTACGTGCCTGGAAGGCGGTGATGGCCGAATTCCCGGCCTGGCGGCTTCGAATTGTGGGGAACAGCGAAGAGCGCGGCTCCGCTGAAGGCTATCTCGACACGATGAAGTCGCTCGCGTCAGAACTGGGGGTGGAGCGCACGGAGTTTTCGGAGCCGTTGTACGGCACCGAAAAGTGGGCGGCGTATCGCGCAGCGGATGTGTTCGTACTGCCGACACACTCTGAGAATTTCGCCATGACCGTGGCCGAGGCGCTCGCGTGTGGCACCCCTGCGATTGTGACGAAGGGTGCGCCGTGGGCGGGACTCGTCGATTCACGGAGCGGCTGGTGGATCGACGTCGGCGTGGAACCACTGGTGACGTGCTTGCGCACCGCGCTCGCAACAGCGCCGGACGGTCTACGGGACATGGGTGCTGCAGGGCACGCGTGGATGCTTCGTGCCTTTGGCTGGAAGTCGATTGCCGCCCGCATGCACCTCACCTACGAGTGGCTGCTCCAGGGCGGTGCGCGTCCCGCCTGGGTGCGAACCGACTGAGCGTTCGCGCTACACGCTGACGCCGTTGCGCTTCATCCACTGCACTGCCGTGACAATGGCGAGCGCCGAGTAGGCCGATTCACGTCGCTGGGAAAAGCGGTCAATCGAGCGCGTCACCGCGCCCGGCTCAAACGCGCCCGTCGCATCGGCGCTTTCTCCGAGCGACCGGAGGAGGTCGAAGCCACTGCGAGATCGCATCCATGTGCTGAGCGGAATGTCGAACCCCTTTTTGGGGAGTCGGGACACTTCGCTGAGGTTATCGTCGGCAATGGCATCGACGAAGAGAGGCTTTGCAATGTCGGGGGGCGGGAACGTGCTTCCGAGCGCGGCGATTCCTGACACGGCGAGCCGCCAGTCCAGCAGCGGCACGCGAATTTCGAGAGAATGTGCCATGCCCATCTGGTCGGCGTCCCTCAGCAACACGTTCCGCAGGTAAAAGCTCGTTTCGAGCAGAGCCATCCGCCGAACGGCGGATGGCTCTGCAGAAATCTCGGCAAACTCCGCGCGGGCACGTTCGGGCAAGGCGTCGGCGCCCAGGGGCCCGCCCCTCAGCAACGATCGCAGCTCTGTCGTGCCGCGTAACGACCGGCTGACGTAGTACGAGGGAAGCACGCCGGCGAACATATCGAGCAAACGTGCGGCTTTCGGATTGCTGAGACGTGTTGTCCGCGCGAGGGCGAAGACCGTGCGCATCGCGCGCATGCGCCGCTCCAGCTGCGCGGCACGGCGCGCGCGCGCGAACCCCTGGTAGCCGCAAAAAACCTCGTCGCCGCCATTGCCTGACAGAACGACCTTCAGTCCGGCTTCGTGCGCGGCGCGACTCACCAGATAGACGTTCAGGCCATCGACGCTCGGCTGATCCTGCGCCGCAATCCAGTCCGGGACCGTATCAACGACGTTGGCGGCGGTGAGTCGGCTCGCGTGCAACTCCATACCGAATCGCTTGCACGTTTCGACAACGACGGCCTCTTCGTTCAGCGGGGACTCTTCGAGAAACAGCGAGATCGCGAGCGGCCGAAATCCCATTCGCGCTGCCAGCGCGGCGATGCCTGTCGAATCGACCCCTCCGCTCAACAGGATTCCCACCGGGACGTCGGCGAGCATTTGGCCTGAGATCGCGCGATCGAGCTCCGACGGAAGCGCACCGCGCGCTGCCTGCTCGTCGACTTGGCTGACGGCCGCGGGCAGAGACCACCACCGTGTTTCTCGCGGAATGAGATCTCGCCCGACAATGAGCGACCCGCCGGGCTGAATGGCCCGCACACCTTCGACCATGGTGTGCGGCTCGATGGGGGCCCCGAACAACAGATGCGTGGACAAGCCGCGCCAATCCATCGTGCATGGCACGAGCTTGCTCTTCAAGAGTGCGCGAACTTCTGACGCGAACAAAAGCGTTTGCCCTGACTGCGCCCAGTAGAGCGGTTTTACTCCGAGATGGTCTCGTGCGAGCAGCAGTTGTTGACGGTGCGAATCCCACGCGCCGAACGCGAATATGCCGTTGAGCTCCGGGAGTGCCTTGTCCCACTGCAAGGCGACGATTGCGGCCAGCGCCGCGGTATCGGGGCGCGCCGCGATGGCGCTTTGCTGGCGTACACCCGAAACGGCGAGCGATCGATAATT
>DASRAP010000432.1:0-2858 GCA_035638155.1 Gemmatimonadaceae bacterium
CTTGCGGCAACACCGGCGGCGTTCACGGCGCGCTGCACGGCCGATTGGTCCAGATGCCATCGCATGGCATGCCCGGTTGCATCGTCACGAAATGTGCTTCGCCCCGGAAACACCCAGTACCAGGCCCACGATCGCCCAGCGTTGCCCGACTTGGCCGCAAACGCACCGGGCAACGGCACACCAAAGTCCGCTCGGCGAACATCGTGCTTCCAGACTCGCTCAACGCGCGCAAGATGCTCGGTGAGCGGCGCAACCAGGGAATCGGCGAGCACGGTCACGCGATCACGGTCGCCCTTGCCGGACCTCACCGTGATGGTCCGCGATGCAAAGTCGACATCCTTGACCCGCAGCGTCACGGCTTCCGTCAGCCGCAAGCCACTTCCATAGAGTAGGCAACTCACGAGCTTCGCCGCGCCGGTCATGCAGCCGAGCACCGCTCCCACCTCGGCGTGCGTCAGGACCACGGGCATGCGCGCGGGGCGCTTGGCGCGCCGAAGGTTCTGCAGCCAGGGGAAATCCATGCGCAGCACATCGCCATAGAGAAAACTCAGCGCGGCGACGGCCTGGTTCTGCGTCGACGCGCTGACGTTACGCGCGGCGAGCTTGGACAGAAACGCGGTGATCTCGCGCGCTCCGACATTGCGAGGATGATGCCCGCCCGTGAATCGGACGAACCGGCGCGTCCACGACACATACGCCTCTTCAGTCCGCGGGCTGTAGTGCAGTAGCCGGAGGTGGCGGCGGAGCTGGCCAATCAGTGTGAACGGCTTGTCATCGAGCCGAATCGGCGAAGGCGAGGGTCGCATGGCGCGAGCATACCACAGACCCCCGCGCCACGCGTCACCAAAAAACCGCCACTGTCATCGTTTCAGCGGCCCGCGAAAACGGCCGTGACAAAAAACCTACCAGATCCTCGCCCGCAGGGCGTCAGGCCGCACCATCGGATCGCCATCCTTACAGCCCCACGCCGCCTTGAATTCCGGCATGTTCGAGAGCGGTCCGTTCACACGCCAGATACCAGGCGAGTGCGCGTTCGTCTTGAGACTCTGCAGCTCCGCCTCGGGACGCTGCAACCCGCGCCAGATCTGCGCCCACGCCAGAAAGAACCGCTGCTCAGGCGTGAAGCCGTCGATCTTCGTCTTTGGCTTCCCGGCAATCGCCTTCTCCATCGCGAAATAGGCCACCGTCAGCCCACCGAGATCGGCGATGTTCTCGCCAAGCGTGAGCCGCCCGTTCACGTGCGACTTGTCGTCGACCACCGTGTAGCCATTGAACTGATCCACCACGAGCTGCGCGGCCGCCTTGTACTTCGCCGCGTCCTCCGGCGTCCACCAGTCGCGAAGATTTCCCTGACCGTCGAACTGCCGGCCGGAATCGTCAAAGCCGTGCGTCATCTCGTGCCCGATCACCGCGCCGATCGCGCCGTAATTCACGGCGTCATCAGCGTTCGGATCAAAGAACGGCGGCTGCAGAATGCCGGCAGGGAACTGGATCTGGTTCAGCGACGAGCTGTACGACGCGTTCACCGTCGGCGGCATCATGCTCCACTCGGCGCGATCGGGCGCCTTGCCCACGCGCGCCCAGCTGCGCTGCGCGTTCCACTCCGCGACGGTCTTCTGGTTCTCATAGTACGAATTCCCCTTCACCGCGAGCGTCGTGTAGTCGCGCCACGTGTCGGGGAACGCCACCTTGCGCAGAAACGCGTCGAGCTTGGCGATGGCTTGCTGCTTCGTGGGGGCGGCCATCCAGTCGAGCCCGTTGATCCGGTCACGAAGCGCGGACACGAGATTGTCCACCATCTTCGCCGCGCGCGCCTTTGCTTCGGGCGAGAAGTTGCGCTTCACCCACTCTTCGCCGACAGCCTCGCCGAGCGCGGTGTTCGTCGCGCCCGCGCAGAGGCGCGTCCGCGCTTCGGGCACCTGCACGCCGCTCGTGACCTGCTGCCAGCGAAAGGCTTCCTTCCGAAACGCCGAGCTCAGCGAATTCATCGCGCCGTTCACGACGTGCCAGCGGAGATACGCTCGCCACGTATCGACGGGCGTCGCCTGAATGAGCGAGTCCAGCGACTTGAAGAACGACGGAGCACGCACGTTCACGACCGTCACGTTCTTCGCGCCCTGCTGCTCCAGATACCGCGTCCAGCTCACGTGCGGCGTCATGGCGCCGAATTCGGCCAGCGGCATCTTGTGATACGTCGCGTTCGGATCGCGCATATCCGCCTGCGGCGTCGTGATCTGCGCGATGGACGTCTCGAGCGCCATGATCTTCGTCGCGTCGGCGTTCTGTTCCGCCGCGCCCGCGCCAACGAGCGCGAGCGAACGCCGCACGTGCTCGAGATAATCCGCGCGCCGCTTCACGGCGCGATCATCAGATCCGAGATAGTCCTCGCGATTCAGCGTGAGCCCGCCCTGGTTCGCGGACACGATCACCATCTTGCTGTCCTTGGGATCGGTCTGCGGACCGAGCGAGAACGGTGCAATGCCGCCGCCGCCCCCGCGTCCGCCACCGCCGCCACCACCTCCGCCGGCTTCCTTCATGCCGAACGCCTTCACCGCGTCGTCAGTGGTCTTGATCGCGGCGATCTGGTCGAGCAACGGCTTGATGGGCTGGAAACCCGCGGCCTCCATGCGCACCGTGTCCATGCACGTCGAATAGAACGTGCCGATCTTCCATTCCTTGGAATTCGCCGGCGCTTCGGCCGCCGCGACCTGTTTCGACGCATCCGTCACGATATGCTGCACGACTTCCTGATTCTTGTCGCCGAGCATTCCGAAGCTGCCAAGACCCGTTCGGTCCGGCGGGATGGAGTGCGTCTTGAGCCACATCCCGTTCGCGAACTGATAGAAGTCCTTGCACGG
>DASRAP010000433.1:0-73663 GCA_035638155.1 Gemmatimonadaceae bacterium
ACTTTTTGATTTCTTCGTTCGGGGCCGATTCGGTGAAAACCTGCACCGGCGATTTCAAGCGGACATCCCAGCCGGCGAGAAGCATCGCGCGCGTGTAGGCCCGGGCAGCGATCGCCCAGCCGTCGGCGGGATTGGCCCACAGGGTCTCGAAGACGAGCGTTTTCACTTGCCGAGGCTTCGCCGCGCGAAGCCCGCGAGGAGGGAGAGGGCCGCCTGGCTCGCAACTGTGCGCGCTTCCTTCGGATGTTCCTTGATGAATTTCCGGGTCTCGGCCGCGAGCTCGGCGGCTTTGCTCATGCCGTTTAGGACCTTTTCGGGGTTTTCCTCAGCTTGGGCGAGTAGAGCCAAAAGCGCCTTCTTGGCCTGAATCTCGAGCTCGGAGGGCTTTCGCGGAGCAAAGCCGAGCTCGATGCGGATCGGCCGCGTGGTCTTTTTCTTCAGTCGCCTCGGGCGGCGACCATTTTTTCGATTTGTTCGTTTCATACGCGCTCGTAGCCTACAACGGCTGTGCACTTTTTCGCTACTGGTGGCGCAGACCCCGGGGACCGCGCTACGGTCCCGGCCATGGACCGCGACCCCACCGCTATCGTTTTTTCCCTTGGAATCCTGATCTTGGCTGCCGTTGCTATCGCGTTCGTCGGCATGTTTCTGCACCGTCGCCGCGAAACGGAAAGTCCGGCGCTTCGGCGCGAGCGCGAGATTTCGCGAAAGCGGAGCCTCGATGCCGGAACCCATGTGGCGCTTTCAGATGGCTCGATCGTTCCATCCTGCGAAGTGAACGGGTGCAAATCGGCCGCGAAGTGCCGCCCGCTGAAGTTCGCGCGCGAAGAGGGGCTCGGGGACTTCGTGCGGCGGCTCTTTGGAGCTCCGCCGCGGCTTCGGGTGATCGAAGACGTTTGGGGCGAGCCGGTCCGCTGCGAGAGCCATCAGTTTTTGGCTCGTGAGGAAATGCGCCTCAAGCTCGCCGACGTCGAACGGCGTCGGCAAGAACATCAGCGCGACGCCGAAGTCGAGCTCGGCCAATTCGAGCGCACGCTGAAAGACCGCGTCAGCCTGGTCGTCAGCAAACACGAACGACAGCTCGGCGGACGCAAGCGCAAGAGCGACGCTGGGAACGTGCTCCCTTTTTCGTCGTCGCGGCCGACCGGCACTCAGGGGTAAATGAAAACTGCGGCGGCGATGTTTCTCGCGCTTCACCCGTGGTGGGCGACGATCAAACATGAGGCCCGCCGCGAGCACGTCGATCCCTACGCGCTCGCTGGGATCGTTTGGCACGAGAGCCGCGGCAACCCGAATGGGTTCTTTCAGGAGCGCGGGGGGCACTGCTCGATCGGGCTCGGGGGCGTTTTCGTAAAGAACTGCGATCCCGCGCGCGTCGCGGCGCTTCGCAATGGCCCTTACAACCTCCGCGTTTCGGCCAAGATCCTTTCGGGCTCGATCCGCTACTGCAAGGCGCATCGGCTCGAGCGGCGCTGCGCCGCGGGCGAACGCGTTTTCCCGGGCGGCGGCGGCGCCAACCTCTACGCGGGCAACACCACGCGATTCGCGGCGGAATTGGCCAAGATCCGACGCGACGTCCGGCGCGCCTTTCGCTAGAGGTTGGGGTTTCTTACGCGCCAGCGCTGGGCGCCGGACGTGGACCGCGCTTTCGGGGTTTGCGATGGCGGTCGAGATCCGGTCGGCCGGTCGCGTCGTGAAAGCTTGAGCACGCGCACGAGATCGGCGTGGCGTCTGCGCCGTCGCTCGAGGAGGTCGAGGTACGCCTCGAGCTCGCGGCGGAGTTTCTCGCGGCGGATCTCTTCGGGATTCGCACCGCGCCAAATGACGCGAGACGTCGCATCGCCGGTGCTTATGATTGTGATTGTCGAATTCGCGGCAACCACAAACTCTGTCTGATCCGCGTACACTTACCGAAGCTGCTTCACGACCGCGCCGAAAAAGTCGGCCGGGATCGACGCGGTGCCGGTGGCGTTGGTGACGCGGAGTTTCACTTGCGCGTCCGTCGTGCTCGAGGGGATGAACACCGCGCGGGTGCGACCGCCGTTGCTCGAGGCGTTGGTTTGGGTCGACGGCTTGTAGATGCCGGTGATGTTTCCGAAGAGCGGCACGTTGGTGTTCGCGTCGACCCAATCGATCGCGAAGAAGCCGGCGGCTGCGTCGCTGAAAGTTCCGACCGCACCCCCCGCGTCGAGCTCGTAGACTTTTCCGGGGATGAGCGTGTAAACGCCGGTGTTGAAGTTGTAGGTCGCGGATCCGCGAACGAAGATCGTGTTGTTGAGGATGACGTCCGAGCCGGTCGTCAGGAGCGTCTGATCGAGACCGGCGCGCTTGGTCTCGAGGATGTCGAGATCGAGGCTCGCGCCTCCGCCGCTTCCGCCGCCGCCTCCGACGGGCGTGACGCCGAGCGCGATCAAGAGCAGGTCCACCTGATCGATCACCTCGCTGACTTTTTGCGCCCAGTTTCCGACCGGACTCGTCAGTTGGAGCTGCGAAGAGGCTGCTTTCAGTGCGTCGCGGATGCGTCCCATGGTCGTTTTCTCCTACCAGTTTTTTTCTTCGGCCGCTGGAACCCATGATCCACCGGTGCCCCACGTGTTCGGGGACCAGCGCCACCAGCGCTCATACAAGTACGGCGGCGCGATCGAGCAGAAGGTCGGACCTTCGAAGGTGCAATTCGGAGCGAACGTGCGGACGTAGCCCTCGACGACGTGCACCCATTTGCCGTCAATCCACTGCTCTACGAGGCGGTAAAATAGGCTCATGTGCTCACCGGGTGAGGAAGATCGCCGCGGCGGCGACGGCTAGAACGGCCAGGACGATGGGGCCCGCGCTCGAAGAGCCCTGACTCGAGCTCGGCGCGGGAGTCGGCGCCGGCGGCACCGGGAGGGTTTGCGCCGGGGGCGGCAAGGGCGCCGGGGTCACCGGGATCGGCGGCAGCGGCAGCGGCCATGGAAGCTCGGCTGGGTAGCCCGGTGGCCGCGCTGGAGGCCACGGAGAGCACGGCCAAGTGCCCGGGGGCAAAAGCGAGCATGCGGGGGGCGGAGTCGCGGGAAAAGCGCCGGTGGGGGGCCAGTCGAGGCCGGTCGCTTCCTTCCAGCCAGGCGGCTCCGGAACGCCCGTCCAATTTTGCGGCGGCGTGGTTTGCCCCAGATGCCCGCTTTTGAGCGTCGTGACGGCGGCCCAGGACGCGCAGTCTTTCTGCCAAAATCCCGCATCAGTGACGAAGGAAAACGCCTTTTTCCAGTATCCCTCGCCCGCGTACCACGCCTCGATCGTGGTCGACGTGCCGGCGGGCAAGTGCGCTTTGACCCACTCGCACGCGGCGACGCGCGGATCTTCGGTCGGTTCGAGCTCGAGGTTTCCCGAGCTCGAGAAGCCGTTGACGACGAAGTGCCAAACCGGCCGCCTCGGCATAAGGGCCGAGGTGCGCGTCACAAACACTTGAGCGGGATTCGGGAGGGAGGAGCGGACGAGCCTCGGGGTAGTCGTTTGCACCTGCACGCGCGAGGCGCTCGGCGCGACGACCACGGCGGAACGCACCACTTGTGCGCTCAGCGCGCCGGACCATTTCAGGAGGGCCATTAACTTTTATCCTTGGCAGTCGCGAAGGTTTGCACGAAGAGCTCGACGGCGGCGCTCGCCGCAAGCGAGTACTTCATGAGGGTTTTCGGATCGTGGACGCCGACGGCAGCGAGACCGATGCCGACTTCGATCGCACGGGAGACGAACGACACGAAAAGCCGGAGCCATGCGCCGGACTTCCCCGCTCGGATTTCGTCGGCAATCTCGCCGGACGGAAGCGGCTTTTGGCCGCGGTTGATGTAGGCGAAGGTCAGAACCGACGCTTCGATCGCGCCTCCGGCCGCGAGCGAGTATTTCACGAGGTCCGTGCCGCGCGCGCCGGCCGCTGCGAGTCCGGCTCCGATGATGAAGGACCGGCCGAAGTAGTGGAGCATCACGGCCCAAAAGGCGCCTGGCTCTTTCTCGACGAAGGCGTTGGCGCTTTCTTCCGACGGCAGCGTCACGCCCAAAAAGGCGCGATCGATCGCGCGATCGGCGACCGCGATCGCCGTCGTGTCGATTGGGGTGTTCCACCGGAGCGCCATGGCCTCATTCTACCTTGAATCCGGGTCCTTTCCGGTGGGTGTGCGGGATCGGTAGCCGGTTTCGGTGCGCTGGAGACGCACGGCGGGTTGCTCGCGGTCGCTCGAGGGGCGAAATCCTCCGAGGCGCTTGATTCCGTCGATGATCGATCGGTGTTCTTCGGCGGCGCTCTCGCCGGTCTGCTCGATGGAAGCCGTCAGCCCCTGGACGGCATTGGTCAGGGCTTGCAGCGCCTTGGTGTTGTCGCCGATCTGATCGGAGAGCTCCTTCATGCGCTCGAGCGTGCCTTCGATCAGACGCTCCTGGTTTTTGGCGGAGGACTGCACGTAGATGATCGCGATCTTTCCCGCGAACCAAATCACGACGAGCAGGACGCCGAGCGCGCCGAATTGCAGGAGCGTGGGATCGATCACGTTCATGCGGCCAGCTTTTGCTTCGCGAGCTCGGCCTCTTGGATCGCGTGCCACGTGTCCATGCCGACGACGCCGTCGGGCTGTAGACCGTGATAGGCGATCTGGAACGCCTTGACCTTGGCGGCAGTCTTACTCCCGTACCAGCCGTCATCGTCGATGCCCACGACGCGCTGGACGCGCTTGACGTCTTCGCCCCGGCTCGGGATCGGCACGAGCCAGGACCACTTCAGCACGCGCGCGAGCGGATCGAAGCCGTCGGGCATCTTTTCGCTGAGTGCGACCGCGGCGCGATTGACCGCCGAGCGGAGAGCCGCGTAGTGATGCGCGACGCGCTGCGCCTTGGTGGCGCCGAAACCCCGATAGTAGTTGGTGTCGTAAAGGGCTTCGCTCACCGCATACAGATCGCCGGTTTTGGCAGCCTCGAGCACCGAGGGGCGCTTCACGTACATCACGCGCACGAGGTCGGCCCAGCCGACCTCGGGGGTTGCGTAGCGCCGGAAGCACACCTGATAGGGCACGTTCGTGCCGGTGTTGGTCGGGTTGGTGTCCGTGTAGAGAAAGCTCGTTGCCGGATTGCAAGGTGGATTGCCAGCCTGGATCGCGCCGATGTTGTTCGAGCCCGCGCCGTCGCCGTGCCAGCCGGCGCCGTAATCGGTCTCGAGCCAGCCGACACCTTGGCAGGCTTGCAAAACCGCGCGCAGCGGCTCAGCCTGGACGCCGAAGTTTTTTTCGTAGCCGCGCGTGGTGTAGAGGCGCGCGTCTTTGTGCGTCGTCATCGAGCCCTCCTTGCCATTTGCCAAAACAGCGCGATGAAGCCCACGACCAAAACGGCACCGATGAAGGTCAAGCGCTCAGAGCGCGGCAGCCGATCGAATGGCAAGCCCAGCGTCATCGGTTTTTCCCAGCGGAGTATCATCCTCCGATTGGCTTCATTTGCAGCCACTCACCCGCGGCTTTCTTGTTCGCTATCTCGAAAGAAGCCGCCTCGAAGGCGCGCACCCAAACGGCCGGATCAGTGACCTTGCCGCTGGTCAGCGCGAAGTCGAGCGCGCTCTGAAGGATCGGCATGATCGTGTCGGCGACGAGCGGCTCCTGCTCGGCGAGGATCAACAAGCGATTGACCAGGCCGAGGTAGTTTTCCGGAATGGGGACGGGGACGTTCATTTTTGGCACCTCACCCACTGCTTGAGCCGGTCGTGAAACTCGGCGTCGATTTCCTTCTTGGCTTCGCAGCGGTCGTCTTGCCCGTGGCACTTTTCGGCGAGGCTTGCGTGATACCAGGCGCCGACCGCGGCCATGTCTTCCACCGAGCACGCTTCATTGTGGACCGAAGCGCACGCCGAAGCGGCCATCGCTAGGAGCCCGATGAGGGCATGCGCACGCGATCGGTTAGAATTTTTATCTTTACCTGGACAGCTACGAAGCCGACACGGAGACCGACGTGCGGATCGCCGATCATATAGGTCACTTGGACGTAGCAGGTCGGACCCGTGTACTCGCCCGCGTCCGCTGACCATTCCCGCAGCTTCAGGATGTCGCCGAGGAGAATCGGAGGTTGCGCTTCGCAGATCAGAAAGTGGAGACGCTTCTCGGCGATCGCCCGGTAGGTGGGGATGTGGAGTTTGATTTCGCGAAAACCGCTCATGCTGCACGACTCACCACTTTCGTTAGCACGTAGATCGCGCCCGCCACCAAGGCCACCAATCCGATCGCTGCGCCCGCACTGGCCCCCTGGGCAACACCGCCAGATCCGCCGCCACTCGGCATCGGCTCGTTCCGCGCTTTGGTGATCGCCTGGAGGTTCTTGGTCATGGCGGCAATGTGTTTGCTCAGCGCGAGCTCGAAGTAGTGCGACTCGCGGAGCGTCTTCGAGAAATTCGCGATGTCGCCCATGTTGGCCGCCGCGAGCACCTTCGGACGCTGCTTGTAGAGTACCTGGATGAAGTGCGTGAATCCCTCATCGGGCGAAGCGTACTTGCGAAAGCATGCCTGGTAGGCTGTGCTTCCATGCTCGGGACCGCGATGGTCGGTGGCCTCGAAGCAGCTGCTCGAGCAGGGCGGCAGACCGCACTGCACCGCGCCCATGTTCCAGGTGTTGCAAGTGGTCGTGCCAGCGGGGATGTTTTTGTAGCAGGCTTGTCCGTAGTAGGACTCGCCGCGCGAAACGGCTTGCGCGAATTGGGCCTCTAGTAACGTCGGCGTTCGGCCGAAAACGACCTTGAACGCGTTTTCGATGAAGGTGCGGGCGGAAACGTCGCTTATTTGTGCCGCACCGAGGCCGACTTGGCGCGCGCCAAGCACTCTCACTTCACCGAGCCAAAGAAGCTTCGACATTAGCGCCGACGCTTTCTGCCGCGGGCTCGTCGCTTGTGCGCGCGTTGGGCGGAGCGCTGCACTTTCGGCGAGCGATAGCCCAGTCGCACTACGCGCTCATGGGGCGCTGGACCTTGCGGCAAATCGCGGATTCCTGCCTCGGTCGGTCCGCGCCGCAGTCGCCGCGACACCATTGTGGCTGCCGCATCTTGAGAAGGCGCTCCGCTGACTCGATAAACGGTTCCGTCATGGTTGTCATAGACGTAATACACGCCAGGCGGCGTCTGTGGAGATTCGGCTTCGTCCAGTGGCGTCTTCTTGAACCAACCGGACCAGAAGGCGTTCTCGTTGCTCGGATTCGAACGTGCCGCTGGCCGCTTCGGCGTGGCCGCTGTAGCACCGCTACTTCCGCCACCGAATATCGCCGCGCCGAGACCGAGGAGCGCGAGCGCCCCGACCGCAATCAGGATGCCAGTGTTTCCGCCACTTTCCGAGCTCGAAGGCGTTCCCCCGCCCGGGATCGGAGTCGGAGGGATCGGCAGGGGCGTCACGACGCAGAGCTTGCTCACCGGATCCCAATGGAAGCCGGGATCGCACTGCGTGACGTCGCTCGGATTTCCCGGAACGGGAGTCGGCACGCGCGGAAGCGGCACTTGCGGAGTCGGCGCCGACGGAACCGGAGCGGATGGCGCCGGCGCGCTCGGAAATCCGGGGTTCGGGAGCTGTCCGGGGACGATCGTGATGCCCTTGGCCTGCGCCCAGACTTTCAACGAGTAAAGGCCCTGGGTCGTCAGGTCTTGCCACGCGATTTCGTTTTTCGTGGTGGGATTCGGGAGCGGTGGCGCCCATCCGGATTTGTTCCACCAGTTGTAAAAGTTCGCGAGGGTCCAGCCGTCGCGATCGCCCCAGACGAGCGAAATGTCGGCCGGCTGAAGACCATAGCTGCCGATCGAATTGTTTCCGTCGGTTCCGTTCCATGCGGCGAGAATCGCCTTGGCCATCGCGACGTCGGCGTCGGGAAGAGCGCCGAGATCGCCGGGACCTTGGATGGTCACGGGAGGCCGATAGCGCGAGGTCGATGGAAAGATCGGAGCGATCGTTGTGAGAGGCTGGCGATATCCCGGGGGAGTTGGCATCGGTGCCGGGAGAGTGGGCAGGTAGGGAGGAATGCACCCGAAGCTGCCGTCGTCATGGACGATCTTCGAGTAGCCCGGAGGGCACGTGGTTTTGATTTGGGTGCCGGTGCTCAGAACTTCGTTGAGACTCTTCGAGACAGGGTCATAGCAATAGTAGTTAGCATTCCCACTGCCGGCGCTTTTGCTGAAATCGAAGGGTTCGAAGTTGGCGCCTTTCGGCACGAATTCGAGCGCGCACACCTTGAGCGGCTTCGATGTTTTCTTGGACCATTGCTCATAGAGCGCGCGCATGCGCTGTACGGCGACCCAGCGCAAAACCGTGTTGAAGGTGATTCCGCTCTGAAGTGGGAAATCTTCATGCACATAGTCATCGCCACCCGGGAGCGGGAAGACGGGGAATGGAGCCGCTGCGTTGAAAACGTAAATCTTCCACGCACCGCTCGTGTTCCACCACTGCCACTCGGCTGGCGTCATGCCGAGCTGCCCCGGCGCGCCGAGCACTTGGACCTTTTCTTCTAGCCATCGCATCGACATGGAACATCACCTCAAGAGCAGGGCAGCAAGACCGAGCACCGCGCCGACGATCGCAAGGACGCCCACCGCCCCAATGCCCTCCGAGCTCGGCGCTGACGTGATCGGCGCGGGCGGCGCCGGTAGGGGCGTCTGATTCGTCGGAACCGGAACCGGGATCGGTACGGGCACCGGAACTGGTTGAGGTTGCGTGCGCGGACCGCAGGCCGCGAGACAGGTCGCGAGATTCGCGAGATCGCCCGCGTACTTCTGTTGACACGCAAGCGCGCAGTTGACGGATGGCGCCGGAACTTGGCCGGGATTGATGACGCCCTTTTCCACGCCCCATTGCAGAAGCGCCTGGAGATGCTCGGGCTTCAGATCGATCCAGGTGTACGAGCCGGGCGCGGGGAAGACCGCGGGCTGCTTGTTGTTGGCCTTCCACCAATTGGCGAAGCAGGCGAGCGCGTTTCCATCGCGCGTTTTCCACGTGGTCGGATCGACGTCGTCCGGCTCGAGGCCGTAGCCGGTGACGCAATTGTTGCCGTCGGTTGCCACGAACGAAGCGAGCAACGCCTTGGCTTGCGCGTTCGAGGGCGCGTCGAGAGCACCCAAGAAGTCGACTTTCTTTTCTAGCCAGCGCATGCCCATGACTCACCTCGAGAGAAAGAATGCCGCGAGGCCGATCACGATACCCGCGATCGCGAGCGCCACGCCGGTGCCGCCGCCGGACGCCGCGGGCGTCGTAGAGCTCGCGGGCGGCGTCGTCGTGCCACCACCGCCGCCAGATCCGGGACGGGGGATTTTCTTACCGCCGGGCGTGCCTTGCGTCGTGGGACCGAAGCCGCACTTCTGGCCGCACTGAATCGCGGCGGCTTTGAGCGCCGCTTCGTCGGTGCCTACCGCTTCTTGCTGGAAGGCGTCCATACATGCGTTGAAGCACGGGCTCACCTTTGCGCCGACCTTCTGCATTTGCTCGTGGTCGACCAAGATCCCCGCGCCGCACGCTTCGGTCATGCACTGGTTCACGCACGGCCAAATCAGAAGTCCGCCCCAGCCGCCGATGCCGATCGCGGTGCAGATCGCGTAGCAGGCGTCCTGGTTATAGAGGTTTGCCTGGCACGCGGAAGTGGTCGGCTCGGTGAAAAGTCCGACGCCAACAGGCGCAGCAAGGCGGCCGTTCCAGCGAACTGAGGAACGCGGGCCGACCTGGCCGCGCCAAGCTACGATCACGGGTTTGCTCTCATGTGCCCGCGTCCGCCCGCGAACATGATCGCCGCGGCGACCGCGAGCGCTCCGCCGAGCAACCACACGATCACAGGGACGCCCGCCGTCGCCGACGAGCTCGCGGGCGCGGGGGCCGGCGCGGGAGTCGGGGTCGGCGTCGGCGCGGGGACCGGAATGCCGGCGTTGATGACTTCGCCGATTTTAGCGGGGAGCTCCGCCGGGGTGAGGCCGCACGCCTTGAGGCACGGCTCGATGCACGTGAGGAACGGGCGAGCGTTGGCGCACGATTGCGCGCAAAGCGCCTCGCAGTTCGAGAGGGCGCCGAGGCGCCCGTTCGGGCGGAGGGCGACTTGTCCTGACCAGGATTGGATCACGCTGCCGCCCTTCTACGCTTCGGGGCCGAGCGCCGACGCTTTTGCGAACGAGCTCGCGCCGCGCGCGCGGGCTGCTTCGGGAGGTTCGGGGCACGCATGCCCAAGAAGATCGCGCCGATGGCCGCGCCGATGCCGAGTAGCCAACCCCATCCGGAGCCGCCACCGATCCCGGCGGTGGTTGCCGTGGATTCGCAAGATCCGTCAGCTGCGCGCTTGTAACCCGTCGGGCACTTGTCGACGCACGATCCGGACACGCACTCCTTGGTCGGATCGGTGCACGGCGTTGCGGGCGTGCACTCCGGAGCGGGCGGCGGAGGAGCACCACCGCCGCTTCCCGCTGCGGCTTCGCACTCGTTCAGTTGCTGTTGGATTTGGTTGACCTGCGCTTGCGCTGCGTTTCGCGCTGACACTTGTCCGGCATATTGCGCGTCGAGAGCTTGGCCGGTGGCCGTGTCTCCGTTTTGATACGCCGCGATGCGCGCGGCATCGAGGTCGACGATGTAGCTCTTGATTCCCGCCAGTTTTGCCTTAGCGGCCTGCAACTGAGCATTTAGCGCGTCGCACGCTTCGTTTTGCCCGAGCCGCCCCTCGCCCGGACCGAACAAGAACGGAACCGGCGGGCGCGTGATGCGCGTCTGAAATTGCGTGGTCGTGACGGTCGTTCCGCCGAACGGCTGAGTCCCGAACGGGCTCAGCGGGATGCTTCGCCGAAAGAACGACGTGAACGGGAACGGATAGACGAACGGGATCGGATTGGGCGGAGGCGGCTGGTAGTTTCCGATCGTCGTCTTGACGCCGTCGTAGGTGCAGTACGAGACCGGCTGCATCAGGATGTTGGTCTTGGTGTACGAGCCGCACACGGCCTTGTATTTCCAGACCGGAGTGGCGCCCGGTGGAATGCCGCCCGGCTGCCACGAGTTGAACGCCTGCGTGATGCCCGCGTAGCCCTGCGCGTGCGTTCGCAGATGCGGCCCGCTGGTGCCGACGAGCTGGCCGTTGTTGTAAAAGTAGTAGGTCCAGTACTCGAGCTCGTAAGGCGCACCGACGCCTTCCTTCGGTCCGAGCAACTGCTGAGGCCCGCCGGCTCCGCCGCGATCGTGCAAGAACACCGGCCGGAGATTCGGCGGCATCACCGCGCTGCCGAAGTACGCTCGCGCGCTCGGTCCGGTTTGCGTCTTCACCGGGTCAATCCATTTCACGAGCGCCATCAGCGTGGTCCTTTCGGTAAATCTTCGCAGCACGGGAAAAGCTCGACGGCCAAGCCGCCCGCGACTCGTCCGTAAACGACCGGCAAGGGTGAATCGAGCTCCTCGAAGGCAGAGACGAACTGATCCTCGGGGCGACCGACGCCCGCAGGGATGTTGAGGCCACAACGGCTGACCGGATTGGTCTGATGCACCGAGGCGTAGAAGGTCACTCGCCCAGGGCCGAGCACCGGGATCGAGAGCTCGCGCGCCGTCGGGTCGAGATAGCGCATGTCGCGCCACGTCCCGAGCAGGTCGACGTCAGCGCCAGGCGGGATGCCGGCGCCGGGGGGCTTGTACGGCAGGAACGGCGGCACATAGAGCAACGCCGCATCCTGGCCGCTCATCGAAGGGCTCGCGCCGTCCGGTTGCGCGGGATCGTTGACCGACTCGGGGGAGAAGCGGTGGGGCTCGTAGCGCAAATGCCAGGAGATGTTTCCGTCCTGGAAGTGCCAGCCGGGGGAAGTGATCTCGAGCTCGACCGGGACCGGTCCGCACTCGGTGCTGCGCGATTGAGGCACGGTGCGAATCGTCGCGTACTGCCAAATGCCGCGGATCACGATCGCGCGCTTCTTGTCGATTTCGACTTGAAGCAACCGAATCAAGTAGCGCTCAGCTTGCGATCGCGTCGCGTTGTCGGGCACGCGCACGCCAAGCGCGCTCGTGTCTCCCAGCCACGGCGTCGAACCGATGCCGAGCAAGTCGGGATCGAACGACTGCGTGAAGAGCTCGATCACCGCGCGGCAGTCCCAACGCGGATCGGCGCTCCCCAAAAACGAGGGATGGCCCACGACGCCCGCGCGCTTGGCGCGCTCGGCAGAGAGAGAGATTACGGATTTGGCGTTTGCCGACACGGGCTATTCCCCTTTCAGGGGCAGCCCGGCCCCAAATCCCTCGGAGCGAAAACGCCCTCTGCCTGGAGCTCGTCGATGATCTGCGTGAAGTCGCAGCCGTTGTAGAGACCGGTCGGAAGCCGCGTCCCGTGAAAGGTGATAATCGCCTCGGTCGGTACTTCGTCGGCTTGAAGAGTGCGGAGGTTCGTGAAGAGGGCGTCGAAGGTGGCTGAGCACTTCAAGACCAGGCCGGCGGGGCAGACGCACTCGAAGACCGCTTCGATGTTCTCGAGGGGGGTCGGCTCGGTGTTGATCAGGTAGTTGCAGAACGAGTGGATGATGAGCGAGTTCAGGTCGATGTTGGGGTTCAGGCGATTGAAGTAATCGGACTGAGCCTTCCAGATCGATCCTGCCGCGAAGTTCGGGCGGCGCACCGTGTAGGTGACGCGCCGGATCCAAATGTCGCTTTCGACCGTGCCGAGCATCTGACCCAGCACGGGCTTGTCCGCCGTGGTCGCATCCCAACGCGCTTTCACGCTGAGCATCACCCAGCCGTTGGTCTCGGTCACCAGCCAGCCGTCGCCAGCCATGCGGTAGCCGAGACCCTTTTTCGCGGCCTGCAAGAGCGTGTGCGCCAGCCGTGGCTCTTGGAGGGCGATCCCTCCGAGCCATTGCGGCGCCGCCGCTCGGCGCGCCCGGGCGAGCGCGGCCGAAACCTCGTCGCCCGGAGCTGTGTTGGGTGCGTTCACTGGAGTGTGGCCTTGCCGATGACCTTACTTACCCGACGACCTTACTTCGCCGAGGCGAGGAGGTTGTCGAATTGCTTCTTGACGTCTTCCGGCAGGCCGTTCAGGGCGCCGCGGTTCGCGATGAGCTTGCTCGTCAGGTACGAGCCGATGCCCACCTGCTGGTAGAGCATTTCGAGCGCGCTTCCCGAGGTCACTCCCGCGAGGTACTCCACGCAAGCCGCCGGCACGAGGTCGTAGCCCGCGAGGACCGCGCCGATCGTGAAACAGCCACCCGGCACCGTGTAGATCCCGGCGTTGCCCGAGCCGCACTCGAGCGTGTCCGTGAACTGGCTGCTCGGCAGAGTCGGAGTGGCGCAGTCGAGGACCGCGTCGCGCCGCATCGCCGGGAAGAAGCAGCAATCACCCTCGACGCGCGTGAAACGGACGTCGATGGTCATGCCGGGCAACCAAAGGATCGGGAACGGCAGCGGATAGCAGCGGTTCGAGATGCCCTTGGTGTGCTGGCTTCCCCACATCGCTTCCGCAGTCGGCGCGGGCATGCACTCGCTACCAGCGGCGGTGTTCTGGGGGATGAATTGCTTGTTGCAACCCTTGGCCACGAGCACGTCGTTGACGTCGCGATTGAACGGAGTCGTCGAGATGAGCGAGGTGCCGCTCCCGACGAATTCCATGGTCGCTCCGACGAGACCCATGACGTGGGCCGCTTCCTCGAAAATCTGGAAATGCCGTCCGATGAACATCGAGACGCGGTACGCCTGGAAGAACTTCTCGATGATGTTCCAGGTCGGGTAACCCCATGCGAGCACCGCGTTGTGCTCGTCGAGCGCGCCGGTGCATCCGGTCACGCAAGGGGTCGGTCCGCCCGAGGCGACCACGTTCTTCATGACGCCCGTGAGCGCGAAGCCCTGGCCCTCTGCGGTCGCCAAGATGCCGAAGCCCATCATGAGGAACGGAGTCTCGACGGTCGTCCCGCGCGAGAGATTGGTCTGGCGACCCGGGCACGCTTGCGGCTGGTCGAGCGTGAAGAGTCGGATTTCCCCGGGGAATGCCGCGTCGAATTCCTCGGGCGTCATCGGCAGTTGGTACTGCGCGATGTCGTAGAGGCGAGCGGTCAAGCGCGAGAGCGGGCTCTTGCCGGCCGTGATCTGGCCGAGGATGCCGCCCTTGTGGGTCGGCTCGATCTGCGAAAACTGCTTGTGGTCTGCCTTGATAACTTCGGTCGCCATTTTCTTTATCGATCCTTTTTCAGCGGGGCCGGCCGGTGTACGTGCGCGGGCGACCCCGATGAATAAACGTGTTGGAGCAAACTTTTTGGTGAATTTTCGCGATCAGACTTCTTGCGGCGCTTCGTCCATGTTCCAGAAGGAAATGGTCCCGGAGGGTCGCTGACGAGCAACAACCTTCTCGGGCTGTTGCGGCTGGCCGTTCGCCTTTTCAGGGGCGGCGCCGGCCATCGTTCCGGCGGCGGTCATGACCGTCGTCGTGGGGGGCGTGATCAACACACGCTCCGGGCCGCCAGGAATGGGAGCGATGGTCTCGGTGACGACCGTGCCCGAGGGGACATACGGAGTCGACGGAACGAGCGGCACACCGGCGGGGACTCCGCCTTTGCGCTGTTCGACCACCAAGCACATGCCGTACGGCAAGCGCACCGAGTTTCCGACCACCCAGTAGGTGTCCGGAGTGCCACCATTCATGGCGGAGACTGCGTCGATCGAGACACCACCGGCGGCGGCGATTTCGGCGAGATCATCGCCGACTTCCACCTCGTAGGTGCACTCGGTGTACGGGCGGTAGCTGTCGCCACAGCCCGGACAGAGCGATTGGCAGTCGCTGTAGCAACCGTCTTTTCCACCGCACGATTGGCAGTTTCCAAGACGGTTCGTTTGGAGGAACGTCCGCGGATTTTGGCCGGAACCCACACTGCCCGCGGGGTCAGTTAGGGCTTGCGCTTTTCCCTGGGGGTTTGCTCCCAAGACCGCGAGGTTGGTCGTCTGGTCGCCGAGGGGCGAGTTGATCTGAGACGCTTCCCCTTGCTGGCCCGCCGAAAGCGAGGGCACCGTCGCCCAAGCCTTGAACGACGCATCGATCGCCTTCTGCACCGAGTCCTGCTCGAGTGCGTACATGCGATTCGCGAAGGACATCGGCTTCGCCGGGTCGACCTTCAGGATTGCCGGCATCAGGTACCAGTTAGCGAGCTTGAGGAGCGCGTTCGAGCCGAAGCCGAGCGCGATACCCGAAGCGAGCCACGGGATGATGCCGCGACCGCGCGTCCAAGCTGCGAGGCCGAGGGCGACGACGCCGCCCACAACCTGCACGCCGAGGCGCGTGGCGTCCGGCCGGCGGTAGATCGCGGCAGCCGCGTCTGCGCCGTACCAGGCATTTTTGCCGTCCTTCGGCTTCATGGTCGCGACGACGCGATCCACGAAGTCGGCGACCAAGAGCCCGATCGCCACGCCGGCCGCAGCCGTGCCGTACCGAACGAGGTTTTCTCGGGTGTAGGGGCTCGCGGGATTCGAGAGAAGCCCGCCGATCCCGGGATTTTCGAGCATGGCCATTTCGCGGCGGGTCAAACCACCGGCGAATTTGCCGCTGCGCGTACGTTTGTACTTGCAGGGCGGGCAACGCCGACGCGAAGACCGGCGGCGCGAAGCCGCTCGAGTCGTCCGGCGACGCTTCCGGCCTCCACCGTGGCGGCGTTTCCGCCACCCCTTCCGGGCCGCTCGAGCATGCCGGCGGGGCTGACCCGGCCAGGCGTTCTCGAGGGTCACGGTGGTCGGATTTTCGTTCTGGGCCGCGGCGGCCGCTCGGCGCCGCTTCGGGCGTCGGCGTGCCTTTCGGCGGCGGCGGCGGTTCTCTTCGTACCGCCCACGATTGTCCGCGACGCGGCGACGCTTGGCGTAGCGACGCTTTCGCGGATTGGCCGAGGCGCTCGCAGCGGCGCGGCGGCGACGGCCACCACGCTTCTTGCGACGAGCGGCTTGCGCCTTTCGGATGTTCTTTCGAGCAGCAGCGATCTGAGCGCGAGTTGCCATCTTGTTCTCTTCGTGGGCCTTCAGCGCGTCAGCACGACGCGGCGATTTGATGCCAGGATTTTCGAGGTAACGAGCGATTTGCGCTTTTACGCGCAAAGCGACTTTCGTCGGCTCCGCACACGCACACGCCACGTTTCTCGCCATGCACGAAAAGATTATGGCCAGCGAAATCCGTGCTCGTCAACAATACAGCCGCGCGGAAGCGGCAAACGCCACCCCAAAGTGCGCTTGCTATAACGCACCTCAACGGGCGGATCGTATTCGTGCTCGAACGGCTTGTCGAAGCCCGGACGCCGATAGCGAATGAGACGCACGCGCGCTAAGCGCGCCCACGGTCCCTCGGGAATTTCCACCGATCCGTAAGTGAGAGGAAGTGGGCGGTCGTTCTGATCGACGAAGTACTTTTCTGCGTCATCGAGCACGTCGCCAGGTGCGTTTTTCGCACCTCCTCCGCGCGCTCGAACAATATACAAATCGCACCGGTCCAAAAGTGCGCCGGTCGTGTCGTGCACGAGCACATACCCCCGCGGGAAGGTCACGTCGGCCGCCGGCATGCGCGGTTCCCAGAAGACTTCGCGCTCTCCGTTTGGACCGGTCGCGCGCACGATGCGGCGCGCGCCGGAGTTTCGCACGCGTTCGACGGACACGAATTGGATGTTCGTGCCGCGCACGATCATGTGGTGCGTGTAACACGCACCGGTCGTGCAATCTTCAGCTTCGACGATGCGGCCGGAGTCCGTCATTAGGCCGCTCGCGCCAATTGACGACTCGGCGGAAGCGCGCGCGAGCTCGAGCGCGCACCCGCAGGCGGCACCAAGCGCACGAGTGCGTAAAGCACACCGAGACCGAGCGCGACCAGCGCGACGGTCTTAATCGTGTTCGTGATGTCGGTAGTGGGCTGACTGCCGGCTTTGATTTGCTCGACCTTCTGCGCGCGCACCGCAGCGGCGCCGGTGTAGATCGATTGATTGAGCTTCGCGGCTTGGTCGGGCGTGCATTTTCCGGTCGTCACGCACTCGTAGGATTTTTCCGCGATCGTGCGCATCGTCTTTTGCTCGGCGACGTCAGTGATGTTGTTGACCGCTTTCTCGACCGCCCAGTACGCGGGCAGAGCGAGCACCGTGACGCCCAAGGTGGTAGCCCACACGATCGCGGGCACTCCGACTTGCCCTTGCACGTGCGTTTGCTCACCCGCGGGATTCACGATGATCGGCACGTCGCCATTGAGCGCCAAGCGCACGACGTCCGATGAGAGCCCCTCGATTTCGAATTGATTCTTTTCCGTGTTCCAAGCGACTTTGCGCTTTCCGGCGATCGCGTCGTTTAGGGCGTCGGTGATGATCTTCACCATCGCCATCGCGTCGACTGCGTTCTGATCGAGATCCGAAGACCACGCCGACGCGCTCGACATGCCCGGGACGGCGCCACCCTCCGGGCCGGCGCCGTCGACCAGGAACGGCAGGCCGAGATTCTGCCGGACCGTCTTTAGCCCGGTGTAGGCGGCGACAGCTCGCGTCCACGAGCCTTGCAGGTTGTCGCGGAGCGCCGTGAGGTACGCTTCCCAGGCTTTTTCGTCGGCCGGCTGGCCCAGCCATCGCAGCTTTTTCATTTGTTGAGTCTCGCTCGGTAGATGTTGATTGCCAGGGAAGTCGCTGAAATCAGCAGGCCCACGATCGCAAACCACTCGATCCGCGAGAGCCTATGGCCGTCGCCCGGGATTTCCTCGGGAGCGGCGGAAACCTGACCGGACCAGCGCAAAATGGCCATCGCTCGCCCTCTAGAGTAGCGCCCAAATCACGAGCGCGACAATGCCGGCGCCGATCGCCAAGGGCGCGATGCTCGATCCGCCGCCTCCGCCGCCGCTCCCGGCGGCGGCGACATTCTTGAAGTCGATCTGCGATTTCAGCTTTTCGATGAGCGGCTCCATCGATTTGCTCGGGAGCTCCGTCAAGCACTGCGGATCTTCACCGTGCATGTTGCTCGGCGTCTTCGGGTCGAAGACGTTGAAGAACCCCGCTGGGCAGTCGCCCTTACTCTGAAACCAGCTCGAGGCATTCTCCATGCGCCCGACCGCGAACCAATCGATCGGCTCGCCGGGCTTGGCGATGGGGCCGAAGTTACCGTTGAAGTAGGTCAGCCAAACGTAGTCCTTGCAGGTCAGCTTTTCGTTGACGATGCCGAGCTTCTTGGCCACCGCGCACTCGTCGAGCGCCGTCTTCGTCAACTCGAACTTCTCATACGCTTGCGCCGCCGCGTAGCGCTCGGCGCTCGGCGCAAACTTCGAGAACACCGGCGCCGGTGGCAAGCCCGCTTCAGTCAGCGCCACGTCGGAAGCGCCTTGGCTGATGGCCAGATCGCGGAGCGTCAAATACGACTTGACGGCAAGGATGCCCTTGGCCGCGCGCTTGGCACGCGGGGCGGTGAAGTCGTTCCAGGTTTCCGAAACCAAGTCCTCCATGGTCGATCCCTTGGCCACAGGGATCGATTTTCCGATGAAGCCGCCGATGATGCCGCCCAAGATCGCGCAGCCGCCCGCGACTGGAGCAGTCACTACGAAGGCCGAGCACGCCGCAGCGCCACCAATTGCGCCGCCCACCTCGCCGTAGGCTTTCAGATCCGCCGAGCTCGTGCCGCCCTTCCGCTCGATGATCTCTCTCGTGAGCGGATTGGTTGCCTTGTCCATTCCGGAATACGCGCCGAGGCCGACGGGCCGCCTCGAGCTCGGCGAAAGCACGAGCGGGACAGACGCATTCCAGATAAGGGCGGACATCGCCTCACCAGTTTAAGAGCTAGCCGGGACAGCGAGCAAGCGTGAGCGCTCTTTCGAGCGTCCGATCACCCGGCTTCCACACGACGCGAGCTCGGAGGCCGCGCAAGCCGTCAACGCCAATGAAAACGCCCTTGTCGACGAAGTTTAGCCGGTCGGGATCGAAGGACCTTCCGCCGCCCGCGCCGATGCACACTTCGTCGTCGCAAATCACCTTCACGTTTGGGACGGAGAGGATCCGCTCGTAGGTGAAGGGGACGCATTTGCCGAGCTGGTAGTCGGTCGACGGATCGCCGTAGTGCCAGCGGCCGTCCAAGTGCGCGGCGCACAGCACGTGCTCGATGTTGTGCTCGTCGTCGTACGCATGGCCCACCACCAAGGTGTGGATCCCGACGGACATCCAAGCCGCGCCGAGGAGCGTCGCGACGCCGTCGCAATCGTCGCCACGAATGCAAACCTTGTTGGGGTTGGTCTTCGGATCGCACGCGAGCAAGGTCGCCGCCGGCATGTATTCGGCCCCGATTGGGTCGGGCACCCATAATTTCTTCTGGACGGCGGAAAGGAGAATGCGCGCGCGGTCGTTCGGGGTCTTGGCGCTCGAGAGGCCGCGTTCGCGGGCCACGTCGAGCATTTCGATCGCCCAAGTGCGCACGCCCGGATCGATCGCGCCCTTCGAGACGCGCTTGGCCACTTCGTCGAGCGAGCTATTGACGCCCGCTTTGCCGAATGGGTGCTCGCGTTCGGTTACAGCAGTCCAAGGGGCGGGCATCGATTCAGTGTAACCCGCTACTTGACGGGCGTCAGCAACGCGCGCGGAAGCGACCAGCCGCGGGTCAATCGGTCATGGACGGTCGACTTCTTGAACCCGAACGCGCGAGCCTTGGCGGCGACGCTGCCGCATTTCTCCCACGGCTTGAAACGCCGGAAGCCGAGCTTCAGCGCTCGGCGACGCCGAGCTCGACAGTCTTTACACTCGCCGCGCCGGCCATCAGCGCAACGGCCATCGCGCTGGAATTCATCGATCGGGAGCCACAGGCGACAGCGCGGATTGTTGCACCGCTTCAGACGTCCAGACCGCGGCTCGACGCGCGGGATCTCCATCAGCCGGTTTTGCCGCTGGCCACGCTCGAGGCCGCCTCGGCGAGCTCCCGCGTGACGCCTTCCACGAATGACACACGCCCCGGATCTTCCTCACCGGGCACCTCGGCGTTGATCGCTCGCACGGCTTCGACGAGCTGCGCGGCGTGCTCGGGGCGCATCATGATCGCGACTTGCATCTGCACGAAGCGCCCGGCGGCGGCGGGTTCGCAAGCGACGCGGATGGTGACGTCCTTGGTCTGGTAGGTGTTCAATGGAGATTCCTTTCGGGGTGGGCGAAGTCTATGTGTGCTGCGCACGCGGCGGAGCACACCGCTTCGTGGTCTTCGTTGACGTACCAGTCGTGCTGGAAGGACACCCATTTGTGATCTCCGAGCACGACCACTTCGGATTTCTCGCCGCAACAGGCGCAGGTCACCGGCATCAGGACGATGCCCTTTTCGCGCGCGCGCTTCTTCCAGTAGTTCAGGAGAGGTTGGGCGAGGAGACCGTGCAGCGGCCAGATCATCAACTGCACGAGCAGGCCGACCATCGACCACAAGAGCACCCAGGCGCGCGCGGTCGGCCAGCGGCGCATCTGATTTTTCACCACGCTCTTTACGCCGCGGCCCACGTCGGGATTGACGAGAAAAAGGAGCGCCTGGCCCGCAATCCCGCCCAGCCACAACCAGAAAAGCAACGACACGATCACGCTCCGTCGGAAGGAGTGACCGGAGCGATGAAGTCGGGCGGAGGCGGAAGCGGCTCGGCCTTCTCGGGCTCGGGTGCAGGCGGCGGTGGCGGAGGCGGCGCCACGGGCGCGCTCACCATGACGTGGCCGGGCGGCGGCGTGTATTGCGTCTGCGTGTATTGCGACGCCGGCACGAACGGAGGAGCGGGTGGAGGGGGAGGCGGCGGAGGTTGCGCCACGAACGGTGCCGGCGGCGGTGGCGGTGGCGTCACGAGCGGCGTCGCGGTGCCCATGCGCGCAGCTTCCGCTTTGATGACTTCGGATCGCGCGATGCGCTCTTGAGCCGTCGCCACGCGCTCGAGCACTTCGGCGCTCTTGATCTGCGCTTCGGCCTTCAGCTTCGCGGCTTCGGCTTCGCGCGTGATGATGTCCATCTGATCTTTCTTCCGCTTGTCCATCATTTCGACGAATTCCTTGACCGCGGCTTTGCCGAGGTCTTGGAACTTGTCGAAGTTCGAGGCGACGAAGGGACCGAAGCCCGTCACCATTTCGCCGTCGATCGCCGTTACGCGAAACGGCCCGACGTCGCGGACCTTGAGCGGGAAGTCATCGTCGGCGGCGGGATTTTCCCGGTGTTCCGGGGTTTCACTCTTTTCAGGGGCGAGCGCCTCGCGCGTCTTGCCCATGAGGTTCGAGAGCTCGAGCACCGATTGCACCGATTGTCGGGCCGCTTCCATCGGCGTCAGTTGCACCGGAGGCGGCGCCGGTTTTTCCACTGGCGCCGAGGCGGGCTGCTGGAGAGGGGACCAGGCCGAGCCGTTCCAGACGATCCATTGGCCGTTCCAGAATATCGGCTGACCAGGGGCGGGGCCGGCTTGCTGTTGCTGTTGGGGTTGCTCGCGGCGGGCGGCGGAGAGCTCGGCGACCAGGCGGTCGTTCATGGTGATGAGGGCGGCGATCGCGGCGTCGTTGGTCGGCGCCGCGGCCGGCGGCGGGGGAGGCGGCGGCTGGTGCTGCTGGTACTGCGGGCCGGCTACGCCGCTCGGTGGAGGCGGATACTGCGGACCAGGCGCGCCTTGGGGATACGCTGGCGGCGCACCATGCGCGGGCGGGTAGCCCGGAGGCGGATACGGCGCGGGAGCGGATTGAGGAGGAACGGCCCCCGGGGGATATCCATAACGCGGATCGTACGCTTGCTGCGGAGGGTAGCCAGCGGGCGGGTAACCCTGCGGCGGATAGCCGCCTTGGGGCGGGTAGCCTTGCTGCGGCGGATAGCCGGGAGGAGCGCCGTAGCCGCCTTGCGGCGGGTAGCCTTGTTGCGGCGGGTAGCCGGGCGGGGGGTAGCCGTTTCCTCGCTGACTCATTTCTCGGTCCTCTTCCTGCCAACGCGGATCGTCGAGCATGTAGATCATGCCCGTTGCCCAACATGGCTCCGTCGAATCTCCGATGGTCCACTTGCAAGTGCACTTCTTGCCCTGCGTGTATTCCGCTACAAATCGCTGGAGGTCCCGCCACTCACGCAGCGATTCCACCGGCACCACGGGCAAGTGCGCGCGCGTCGGCTCCGTCATCATGATCGTGACGGACGAATTTGGATGGAGCATCACCGCTTGCTGGTAGCGGAGCGGGAAGTCGGCGTTTAGCTTGACGTTGCGATCGCCACGATGCTTCTGCGCGACCTGGCCGCGATACTGCTGAGATATGACGGCGGCGGTGCGATCGAGCGGAATATTGAGCGCGTCTTCGGGCGAGACTTCGACTTCGTCTCCGATCGGCATGCTGTGAGCGTCAACCGGGAAGCCGTTGACGACCGCCTTTGCCGAGTCTTGGAGATCCGGCGGCGGGGCGGGCGGGTGACGCACGCGCGCGTCGCCGTTGGTTCCGTTTTCGAGACGTTTTCGACGACTTGCCATTTTGGTGCGCTATCAAGTAACCACGGGCTCGGACGCCGTCACGGCCGCCGGCATCAATGCGGCGAAGATTCGACCGAAGAGATTGCGGGTCGCCTTCTTCAAGAGCTCGTCCGTTGGGAAGGCGTAGTTGCCTTGGGCTTCCACGTCATAGATCAGGCGGCGGCGGATTTGCCCGGAGAAGGGCGAGGCTTCGGTGATGTCGTCCGCGAGGTTTAGGCCGATGAGGGCGGCGGTCTCGCCGTTGTGATCGAAGACGATGGTGCTGGCGGCTTTGAGGAAGAGTTTCGTGCCGGGACCGGACGGTTGGTTTCCGACGTTGAGGTCGTAGATGAGCTCGATTTGGTTTGCCATCACTCAGCTGCCTTTCCGTTTACCGGCGACTCTTTGACGAGTCGACCCTGCTTCACTTCGGCACGATGAAGCCTTGCAAGCGCGAGCGCAATCACCGCGCTTCGGTTGATGTCGTTGGAGTCGGCGAGCGACTCCAGATGGCGGAAGGATTTTGTATTCAAAAACACCACTACTCGAACACGATCCACCTGCCTGCGTTTGGCGGGGCGGGCGGCCATTTTTCTAGGTGACCTCCATTTACGCGGTCGGGGAAACGTTTGTGCCGTTGGGTTTGGCGGCCGCCGGCTCTTCGTCGTCTTCGTCGTCGTCGTCGTCGGCGGTCTCTTCGGCCTGCACGACTTCGATGAGCTCGACGAGCTCTTTGGCGAGAATGCGATCGACCTCGCAAAATTGCTTCAAACGCGGGAAGCGCTCGTCGACCCAAGAGTTGATCTGCTCGTCGAGATCCGGATCGGGGCCGGGCGGGATCAAATCCTGATTGAGCGTATTCATCATTTTCCCGAACATATCGATGGCGTCGTTGAAGCCTTGCGTACGGCAAAGGCGCGCCACGTTGTCGGCGGGGATCTCGTGCACTTGCGTCTCTTCGGGGCACGCGGGGCAGCCCGCGCGGTTAAGGGGCTGGCACTCAGGACACATGCCGGGGTTTTTGATGCCGTGCATGCCGGCGGCATCGCGCATCAGCACGTAGTAGCGCTCGGGGCGGATGGTCTTCGTCAAGCCGTGGAAGCTTTCGACGATTTCCGACTCGTAGCCGATCAGCCAGATGATGCCGCGGATGTTTTCTTTGCCCGTGTTGGGCCATTCTTCGTTGCAGGTGTAGACCGTGCCGTCCTTGCAAATCAGGCGGAAGTACTGTCGTTGCATCGATTACCGGCTCGCTTTCCCAGTGCACAAAATAGACACAAGCTCGGCGGGAGCGCCATAGGCCACAAAAAATCACGGCCACCTCGATCGCCCCGGCGGGTGGTGTTGTTTCCCTATATGGGAGACTCCGCCGAGCGCAACAGAAGTGGCCGAGACGAGAATCCGCGGTGAGCAGTCCTCGACGGCGAGGGTAGGCACTCTCACGCTGAAGCGCAAGTGGTGGAGAGTAGGTCGAAAAGAGTCGGGATTGGTGGGCCGCGAGCTCGAGTCACGTCCGGCCGCGGTGGAGCGTGCGGGCGCAGGGAGTCGATCGCGCCACAAGCTCGGCACTCGCAGTGCTGTTTTACCCAGAATTTTCGGCTAGCTGTGATGAGGCGCCCAGAATCGAGGCCGCAATAGACGGCGGAAAAAAGCCACGGGCTCATGAACACCGCGCCGTTTTTTCCCGACTCGATGTCTTTGGTCAGGTATTTGATGAGCTCGAGACCGAGGTCGAAGCCATCGACCGTGGCAGAATTCCCCCGCGGGGTCACGCGCTTGATGTGGACCATCGGGTAGGGGAGCCTCTGCGGCTGGTAGCGCGCCCAGGTCAGCGCGACTTCGTCGTTTGCCGCCTGGAGCTCCGCGACCACGGCCTTCTTGTCCATCCAAGCGTGCTCCGGCCAGTGCTCTTTCGGGAAGCCCGCTTTCATCAGAGCGCGGCCCCACATGGCGCGAATGATCTGCACGCGAAGGAATGGCGAAAGAAGCCAAATGTGGATATGCACGTGCCCGAGCTCGTCGCGGCCGGTGGTCGCTTCGATCACACGCACGAACGAAATCAGATCGAGACCGGGATGTACGTTGCCTTTTCTCTTGAAGCGATTGCGAAGCGAATTCCAAAATCGACTCCACGCGTTTCGCACAAGATAGGCTTGCGCGTCGGGCCCGCGAAGCACCTTCCATGAGACTGTGCCGTCGGGGTTTTCGATCTTCGCCATGATGGATTGCTCCATCGTCAAGTGCGGACAGGTGAGCGTGATGAAGCGCTCGACCAGCGGATCGGATTTGACCTGACCGGGACCGAGGCGTGCGTCACGCACTCGTTGCAGGGCGTTTATGCGTGAGAGGGTGAAGCGCTTTCGGTTTTTCTTGATCTTGATTTGCCGGCAGTCGTGACAGAGCAGGATCGCTCCGCACATTTTTTTCAGCACTAGAGGATTGCCGGCAGCGTCGGCGCATTGGTTTTTGCAATGCACGCACTGCAAGATGCCGCGCTCTTCTTTGCCGCACTCAGCGACGCGCTTGAAGCGCTCCTCTTGGCCTTTCGCTCGATGGGCGTGCCAGCGGCTATCGATGCGGCGATCGCACTCTTCGAAGATTCGGGTGATGTAGTCGCTGGTGAGCTCGTTGACTTCGCGCAGCAAACGCGCGGCGCCGCGGGTGCGCTGACGGATCTGCGTGTCCCAGCGGCGGAGGATCTTTTTTATTTCGGGCGTGCCGCCCGGCAGCGCTCGCCGCTTGGCGAGAGGTCCGCAGCCGCGCTCGTCATCCAGGGCTTGGCGGATGGTGTTCCGGACGAAGAGCGCCTCCTCGCTTCGCTGTTGACCCTTGTCGGAGATTCGGTCAGCGCGGTCTTTTCGGTGCGGGCGTGTGAAGCGCTCGGCGTCTGTTAGCCACCAATCGGGCTTTTGTTTGAGGCTCTTTGCGCGCGCGACCGGATTTGTGAGCGCAAAGACCGCGGCTTGCATGGATCCGCGGTGCTCAGACTGGCAAGCGGGCGCGGATCTGGGTTTTCAGGATCCCACGCACGTCGATGGCCGCACGGTGACGCACTTCGAAGGCGGTAGCGTGCGGGGCACGCAGCCGCGCTTCGTAGCGCGCTTGGTCGAAAATCTCGACGATCGACAGATCGGAGACTCCGAGAAGGATGAGCGCGTAGCGGAGCTCGGACTCGAGCGCGAGTGCATCGGTCTCGAGCGCGGCGTCGCGAATTGCGTCGTTGACTAAATGCTCTGCGGGCTCAGTGATCCGGTCGGACGGAAGCCACGCGGGAAACAACACCATCGGAACGGCCACCGTAAACGCGTGGCCGATCGAAGGTCAACAAACGGGAGAAAGAAAAATTCACCAGTTCTTTTGGCGCCAATTTGGATCGCAGGTGTCGAGAATCGCCACAGCCAAGAGCGCCACGCAGCGGCGGATCTTCACAGCGTTTGCTGAAGAAACGTCACGCATCCCACCGATCATCAATAGCAAAGAAGCGCCCCGCATGAACGACGCGGCGTTGCTCAGCACGGCGCCGGTGGCGACATGCTCGAGCGAAGACCAGTCGGGAGCGTTGTCGGCGCGTGTTGCAATCGTGTACGCCTGGAGGCGGCGCTCCGACCAAAACGCTTGTAGACCGCCGCGCGCGGCGGTCGCCAGCGCCGCGGCCGCGTCGCTGTAGCCGCGCGCCTCGAGCCAGCGCGCAGCTCGCAGAAATTCGGGTGACGCGCGAAATTGCCGTTGTCTTCCCCGAGCCGCCTTTCGATAGCGATCGACGTCCGGTCCTTCGGGCGGCTCAACCACGCTCGGCCTTTGGAACTGCCGGCGGCGCCGGCGGGGCGGGATCGGTCGGCGCTTCCGCCGGCTCGGTGGGCCGAGCGGGCGGGAGGATCGGAGGAACCGTCCCCGGAGGGGTCGGTTTCCAAGGTTTTGAAGGGGTTTCCGGTTTTGTAGGCGGCTCGTCCGGCGGGAAGCTCATGGCGATTTTTCCGGATCGTCGGGACCTACGGCCATTTCTCGCAAAATTCCGTCGATCGTTGTGACCACGTGGGTTTTCAAAATGTACCTAACCGTGCGTAACATTTCGATTCCCACCACGTGCTCGGGGATCTCTCCTTTCGGATCTTGAGAAAGCTCTCGGAAATTTTCAATTATTTCGAGGCATACGGCGATTTGTTTGGCGAGATTGTCGGCGTTGCTATCGGCCAGAAGCTCTTCCGCCCGCTCGATCATGACTTTGGTCGAGGCACGCTGGGCGTCGAACACGCGATTTTGCTTGGCACGCTTCTTGGGGCTGAATCTTTTCATATGGTTACCGATGTATGGTCATTTCGTTTTTCACAGTTGTTCGATTCTGTATCGAGCAGAGAGATCAGAACAGAGCGCCGCGCGAAGCATCGGGCCAATCGCTTCCCAGCCGCGTCTCTCGCGCCGCGATGTTTTGGCAGATCCAGCCTAGCTTTTCGCGCTCGGCGAGCGCATTGGCCAAGCGGATCAGCTTTTTTCTGACCCGCGGAGAGTGCTTGTATCCGAGTGCAATACGGCGGAGTCGTTCGGATTTTCTCTCGGCTCGAATGACGAATCGGTGCCGCGTAGCCCACTGCGCATCGTCGGCTTCGGCCGATTGAATTTGACTCGGTCTCATAAATTTGTGCATCGTGAAACTCCGTGAAACCGGTTGGCCATCGACACACGGAGGCGCTTCGGGCGGAACTGGCCCGGTGCTGGTGTCCTTGGCACAAGGCTTACCATCCGCGCGAGGAATTCGCCGTGTTCCGGGGCAAGCGCGACCGGTATTGCCGCGAGGCGCGCCGGGCTTACCAGCGGGAGTACTGGATCCGGAGCAATGGCACGGACAAGCGAAACGAGCGTTACTCGCAAGATCCCGAATTCAGGGATAAAGTTCGGGCGCGCTCGCGATTGGGGGGCAAGATCGCGCGCGGAACGCTCCTGCGAGGAGAGTGCGAAGGCTGCGGGACTACTGAGAATGTCCATGGGCATCACGAAAGCTACGACAAGGACTGGATTATTTGGCTTTGTGCCAAGTGCCACGCCAAGCATCACCGGCGGGATTTTTTAGTTCGGATTGACGCGGCCTAGTCTCTCTCTGTTACGGGGATGGGCACCATTCGGGAGCGCAGACTGCGCCTTCACTTGCAGCCAAAACTTGCTGAAGTCCTTAGCTCTTTCGCCCGCTCCATCTGCTCGACGACGCTCTTGGCCACGGCGGCAGCGAGCGCCGGCGGCATGGCTTGGCCGATTTGCGACCAGCGCGAAATCTTGGTTTTCCCCGCGAACATCCAATCCTCAGGGAATCCTTGAAGGATCGCGGCCGCGAGCTCGGAAAGCACGACGGCGTTTGGTTGCGAGAGGATCGATCCCGTTTCGGGGTGATGACCGGGCGGCGGCAGGGCGGCGCGCGTGGTCACGGTGGTCGCGGGGCGTTCCCAGGGCCATTCGCACATGGACGCGCCTTGGGAGACGCGGCCGCCGTTGCACTTGATCACGAAGGCCGGATCGTCGGCGCTCGAGATGGGGTGCCGCGGGTGAGCATCGAGCACGACGCGCTCGCGACCGGTGCGCGAAGCGGTGACAGTTTTCCCGGGCTGGTCGGGGACGTGCTCGCGGGTCGAGCCGTCTTTACCGCGGATGCGACCGCGGGTTTTGACGGTGCGACCGATTTTTGCGGGTGGCAGGTGTGAAAGCGCCTGTTTCACGGTCACCCACGGCTCGAGGCGCGCGACGCCCGGCAAACCGAGCAGATGCGGCGCGCAGTGGGAGCGCTCGGGCCAGCGGATGCACGGCCCCGATTGGTGGCCAAACCAAAACGGCCGGACGCGGTGTTGAGGGACGCCGAAATCCGCGGCGTCGAGGCTCGCGTAGTCGAGCACGCAATAGTCCTGACCGCCGAGAAAGGTCCCGATGAGCGCCTGGACGATCGGCCAATTGTCGGCCGTGTCGAGGCCGGGGACGTTGCCGATCAGGTAAGCGTGGGGTCGGAGCGCCGCGATGATTTCGCAGGTCTCGCGCAGCATGTCGCGTTCGTCTTTGGGGCCTAGGCGTTTGCCGGCGAGCGAGTAGGGCGTGCACGGCGGATCGGCGACGATGAGATCGATCGGCGAGCTCGGCGACCAACCGGTTTTCACGAGCCGCAAGAGATCGCGCGCGTCCATTTGGATCGGCCGGTGGCCGAGGTTTTTTTCGTACGAGTCGCAAGCGTTGGGGTCTTTGTCGAACGCCCACGCAAACTCGACGCCCGCGCGGCGAAAGCCCTCGGCCATCCCGCCGGAGCAACAGAATATTTCGAGCGCCTTCATCTGCTCACCGCGTTCTCTCCTTCATGATTTCGCGTAAACGCGCCTCCGCTACTTCGCGCGTCAAGTACGCTTTGTCAGGCGGCATGGGCAGCAATTGTCCGACGCCCACGATGACTAAGAGCTCGTCGTTGCTCTCGGACCACACCTCAGCCTCGAAGACCGCGGGGTCTCCGCCGTCTTCACGACCGATCACGTAAACCCGGCGTCGGGTGTTCATGCTTGGGCGCCCTCTCGAATTTTTCGTGCTCACCGCGTTCTCCTTCAGTCGGCCGCCGGGTTTCTGCGAATTTCTTTGACTCGATATTCGGCGAGCCCGCGATACTCGCCTCGTTCGGGATCGAGAAGCTTTGGCCGCTCGTGCGTGCAGAGCCACCACCAACCCTCGCTGCTGTTCGGGGGACGGCTGGGGCAGCCAGTCACCTCGCAGATATGCGCGACGTGGGCGGCGCTCGCAGCTTGCAGCGCTTTCGCGTACTCCTCCGCCATTTCGCCTTCATCGAAAACGGCCACGGGCCACGTCCGATAGTCGTCGTAGATGCCGCTCGAGCCGCTTACCAGATAAACCTTGCAGGCCATTATGCTTGCGCTCCTTCATGAAGTTGCACGCGCACGCGCGCCCAAAACCGTTGCTCCTCTTGCACGCAACCGACGACGCACCGGAGCATGCCCATGGCTTCCACCGCGTCTACTTCGCAAAGCCAAGGCGTCACCTCCTCGAACATCGCCGGGACGTCGTGCTGGAGCTCGACGATGAGCCCCGCGCGCTTTTCGATTTCCATGACGATCACGGAGATGTCTTCGCCTACGCAGAAGAGGAATCCGAAGAGCTCAGTCAGGGGCTTTCCGTTTTCCTCGACTTGGGCGCAGAGAATTTCATGCGCGCTTTCGATGATGAGGTTGATCCACGTTTCGTCCGCGTCGCTCGCGTTGTCGGTCAGGCATTTCACCGCCATGGTCAGACCCTCACTGGCACCCAAAGCGGAAACGACACCGCGCCATCGGTGGCGAGCCGGATCTTGTCCGCGAATTCGACGCTCACGCGCCGCTCGGGATCCTTCAGTTGCATCAAATGTCGGAAGTCGCGGTCGGACAGGCCCGCCTTCTTGGCAAACGCCGTGCGCGTCATTCCGTGGTCGCTGATCCAGCGGTCTAGGATGTCGTAAGCCAGGATTTGACAAGCCATGGGGCCTTCCCTCCGTGGGTACACCACTCGCGCAGTCCGCGCACGATCGCCTCGAGCTCGTGAATGCGCTCGAGCGGCGCGGCTTCAGCGTCGATTTGCGTGACGCTAACGTCCGCGCCCGGATGCCAGCACGCGGCTTCGGCCCACCAGGCGTGGCCGCGCATCGAGACGCAGAGCACACCAAACTCGTCCACTTCGGCTTCTACTTTCATCGTTCCCCTAACATGCGTTTGATTTCTTCCCAGGTATAGCCCGCGTGGCTGCCGAGGTAGCCGAGCGCGTAGGCGGCCCGCTCGGTCAAGCTTCCGTTGATGGCGAGCGCGACTCGACACGCGCGCCGAAACACGATGCGGCGGCTCGGCTTCGGCATGGTCCGTTTTTTCTTCCGGCGCCGCAGCCTCACGTGCCGTCGAATCACTCGAGCCGCTCCACGTGGATGCGGTAGATCGGCGACCGCTTCTTTTCCTCGAAGACCACGCGCTTGCCGCGCTTTCGCTCGCGCGGAACGATCGCGCAGCCTTGCTTCGGATCAAACTCGGTGTGCCAGTAGGCGCCCGGGCCGAAAAGCTTGCGGAGCGCGAGCGTGCGCGCCTCGAGCCGATCGTCGGCTTCCACTTGGCACTCGAGCGTCGATCCCTTCCGCTTCAGTTGGATGATAAACGTGCTCATGTCTCGGCCTTTCCCTTCGCCACTTCCGCTTCCAATGCGACCACGCGCGCCTCGAGCTCCTCGGCGGCTTTGGCGATGCCCACCAGAAGCGCGGCGAATCCCGAGGTCACGCCTTGCCGTTGCGCTTCACGCGCGTGCTGTTTGACTCGCTCCTCGAACGTCATCGGGTCACCTCGTTTCGGGGTTCGGAGCATTTCGTTATCCGATCCATAGCCACGTCTCCCCCGGGCTCAGCAATCCTCCCGATTCAAGCTCGGCCTCGAATTCGTCGATGTCGTGTGCTTCGGCTTCGTCCACGAGATAACGGGCAATCTTCTTGCCGATCGGGCAGTAGACGCCGCTCGAGGAGGCGTTCAGGCGGATCCAGACGCGGACGCGGGTTGCTTTCTTGATCGCGGCGCGGAGTTCGTCACCGGTCATCCGACGCCTATCTTGCAGATCGCCTCGAGCAAGTCGGCCGCGGTGTGGAAGTAGAGCGTCACGATCGGCTCGCCGTCGGGCGCGTACACGCCGAGCACGTAGCCGCTCGCCCCGTCGGCTTCGGTCACGAGCAAGTAATGCTGGCCGACCGAACGCGTCCACTCCGGGCCGCCCGCGCCGCAGCCGTACTCAAAGCCGCTTTCGCGTAACGCTTGGTCGTCGGGGATCACGACGCGGCCTCGATCGCGCGCCAGAGATCGACCAGCGTGGTCCGGTCGAGCTCGATCGAGTGCACGACCCCCTTTCTGTCAAACACGTAGATCAGAAAGACGCGCTCACCGTTGACGGTCGAGCTCGTGACGGTCGCGTTTGCGTCAGGGCGTACGCCCATGGTGGCGGGCGGCCACGGCGCCGCGAGCGCGTCGAGCGCGTCGAGGATCTCCGGGATGTGATCGGCGGGCGAAACTATGTCTCGGCCGCTGCTTAGCAGGCGCGCGCTCGTGCGCTCTTTGATGCGTTCGGAAATCTTTTTCATAGCGGATCCCAGATCCTTTCGATGAGGCGCACCATCGGAGCCCCACTGGCATCGCTGATTACGGCTGTCCGAGAAGGTGCGTGCCACTCGACCGAATCGAGCCCGCGCGGCGCGTAGATGCGGAGCACTGCTAGGGCGTGTTCGAGCTCGACGTGGGACGCCTCCCAAAACATCAGCACAGTGCCGCCGTAGTCGATTTCCTCCCAGTCTTCGATCGGCTCCCCGGGCTTCCAATCGGCGTACGTCATACCGGGCGGAAGGATTTCCACGCCATAGCGCACCAAGCGCCGCTTCGCGTCTCGACGCGCCCTTAGTTCGGCCGACACGCGGGCGCCTCGCAGTGGAACCCGGCCACGCAATCGCAATCATGCGCGCACGGCCAAGCGCATTTCCCATAGGTGAGATTGCAGCGATGTCCGCCGCAATCGTCGTCGCTATCGCACGCGAACGCCAACTCGGCCGGCACGACTTCGCAGACCGAGTAAACGGGCTTGTAGCCGTCGGCCGAGGCGGCCGCGTCGGCCGCCTCCGTTCCATCGGGCGTGTTGATCGACGACGACGAGCAGGCCGCGAGCGCGAGCGCGACAAGCGCCGCGCGGATCACGGCCACACCCGACCTGTAACAGTCGCGTTGACGCCACCGAGTTGTTTTGCGCGCTTGGCCGCCGCAATCGCCGACGTCCGCCGGTGAAATCCAAACTCCAGGTCCCGCCAGCCCTCCGTAAACGAAAACCCCGCTCCGTCGTGCCGACGTCCTACGGCCGCACAGATCGCCTTGTCTCGCTCGCGATCGAATCCTTTATATTCCACCATCACCGAGAACGGGGGCGGGGGCTTCCAGCGGACTTTCTGCTTTTTCATTTGGGTTCCCCCACGAACGTCTCGGCGATGCGCTCGGCCAATTGCCAGGCATTCCAGCCGGGGAAGCGTTGCCACGCGCCCGCGCTCGGAGACCAGCGAAAGCCGCTCGACTTGCAAAGCTTCCGGATTTCCTCGCTGGGCTTGCCCGGGAAGTAGATCCGGACGCGGTTTTCCTCTTCTGCGATGCGCACCTCGCCGATTTGCTTCGCTTTCGGCTCTGCCGCGCGTGCCATTCGGAGCGATTCGATGCGCCCCCGGAGCCGTTTTAGCTCGCCGCTGCTATTGGTGAGGCGATACGCGGGGATCCCGGTACGCCCGGCAAAGTCGGGCGTGAGCAACTCTTCGATCTTTTCAGCGCCGAGACCAAGCTCCGCGAGCGCGCCGCGGGGGTGCTTGCTGCGCACGGCGCGATTAACGCGCTTCCAAAAGTCGCGCGCTGCCTCGAGTTCGCGCACGCGCGCCTCGAGCTTTTCGACCGCGTCGGGATCGTCCGATGAGATTGCGCGGTTTTCCTCAGCCGTGTCTGCGCGCCGGTCGAGCGCGTCGGCTACCTTCACCGCTTCGAACCCCTTGCGGTAGTTGGTTTCGATGCGGCCGCGGTAGCGGCGATCGCGGCCTTCCGAATGATGCCCGACCAGGATCGGCTGACCGAGCGGAATGATGCTCGCCATTTGATGCGCGCGCTCTACACGCGCCTCGCCTTCCTTCCGGAGCCGCTCGGCCCGCGCTCGGAGCCTCTCGACTTTCGCCGCGCGCTTTTCCTCGAAGGCGAGCCGCTGGGCCGCGCGCTCGGCCGACTCGTCAATGCCTTGGATTACTTGCTCATGGGTTAATCGTCTCATGGCTCACCGCTTCGCTTTCTTCAGAGGTTAGGAAATCGATCCACTCGCGCGGCTCGCAAGCTCGGAAGCCGCGCTGCAAGTCGTACAGATAGCAATGGGGGTTCGGGGAGATTTCGCCGGCGGCAAAGCCGTTGCCGATGCTCTCGATTTCGCGCGATCGTTTGATGCGCTTCGCGTGGTCCGTTTCGGGCCGGACACCTTCTAAGAGCGTGGTTCCATGCTCGTGCAGAACCCAGCCGAAGGGGTGCCCGTCGTGCACGCGGAGAAACGCGCGATCGTGCTTCGTGAGATCCGTCTTGAACGAAAGCGGCAGCCCGAGACGCGCGGACTCCGCGCGCATGGCGAGATACACGGCCGCATCGTTGAACGTGGCGCGGCCGCGCTCGGATCGTCGTGGGCGAAAGTGTCACTTTGCACGGGCTCGACTATGAAGGTGCCTACGAGCGCACGTTCCGGCTCGGAGATTTGGCCGACGGTCATACAAAATGGTGGCGCGCTCGGGGACGATCCTTGTCCCGTTCGCGAGCCTGACGGACGCGGAGCTTCTCTCCGAGATTCCGAAAGCCGCGCGGCGTCCTTCGATCACGCGGCCTTGTCGCCGCGTGTCGCGATATTTGACGTCGCGGATTTCGATCGTGCGGCTCATGACAGCACCGAACGCGTGCGGCCCGAGACTACCGCCACCACGATATGGTCACAGAACGCGATCCCGACCGCGTCACACCCCGCGCGCACGGCTTCCGTCATGAAGCGATCTTCCGGCGACGGCGTAGGATCCTCGCTTGGATGATTGTGAGAGAGAATGATCCGCGAAGCGTTCAAGGTGAGCGCCGCGCGAAGCACGTCTGCAACGGTCACCGCGCAACCATGCAAGCCGCCCCGCGCTACCTCGACAAGCCCGATCACATTGTTTCGGGCGTCGAGCCCGAGAAGTAGCAGGCACTCCCCCGCCGGTCGCATGACGCGGAACCACGCTAAGAGAGTGCGCGTGGCGTGGTCGAAGTCCGGCGCGCTCGCTTCGGCGACGTTTAGAACGCGTTCACGCCGTAGCGTGAGCCGATACTGGATAACCTTGGACACTTTCTCACCGCTTTCTTTCGGGACAAGCCCCGAAGCCTCGAACGCTGGCGCTAATCCTTTGGTCAGGCACCCGCCAAAGCGGTGAAACCAAAGCGGGCCGTTTCCCTTGGTGCTCGGCCCAGCGTTCGAGGCTTCGAAGCGCGAGCCATGGTGGCTCGCGCCCGAATTTCCGCGCCGCTAGATGCGCGCGGGCATCACCACAATCGTCGCTTCTCCCTGATAGTCCGCGTTCTCGCCCATGAACGAAGCATCCACGCGGGCCGGATCTAACTCTTGCCCAAGTCGCAACTGACAGAGCGTCGTTTTGCAGCCGTGACTTTCGGCAATCTCCCCCAGCACACCGAGTGCCGCGAGATAGAAGGCATTGAACCCGACGCATGCGGCCGGCTCTGGCATGTTCGCGATCGTCGGAATGACTTGATCCGCGGGCGGGAAAGTCGCGTCGACTTTCGGAAGCGCGGCTTGGACGTCACCCGACGCGATCGTAAAGCCCTTTTCCCCTGGGGTGACGCGGACCTTTGTGCGCTTGCTTCCCAAGCCCTTCAGCGCGGCTTGGAGCTTCTTGGCGTTGACTAGGTGCTCCACGGCTTCCTTCGTTTCGTTGTCGCGTGGCTCGGTCGACTTGGCCGCGTCGATCTTGATCAACCGGTGCCCGTCCGTTGCGACGACACGCCCGCGACCCGTATCGAAACAGACGCTGGCCATGTGCGGCCGCGTGAAGTCCGCGCTTGCGTAGGATGTCACCGCGCGAAGCTCCGCGATCGTTGCCTCGAACGTTCCGTTTTCGTATTTCATTGGCTCACCGCTTTTCATGTCGGGCTCGATTGCCCGAGTCGACGCGCTAGCCATGCTGGCGCGCCGAGTCGGTCTCGCGAGGTTACTTGGGGAAGTCCGGCAATCCGTTGATCCCGATGCGCTTCCAAGTGTCGATCGCGTGCTCACGCGACCGGTAGATCCAATGTCCGTCCGCTCTGAACCAACGTTCGAACCGTTCCCATGCGGCCGCGTTATTCATCGTCGCACGCGATTACCAGATCCCGGTAATCGTCCATTTCGTCGACGCCGTAAGCGCCGGGCGCCTGGCACTCGCCCGCATGCGGAGCGCAGTCCGCGACTTTGCAATCGGCGCAAAGTACCTTCCCGCTTTCACCGTCCGATGCGATCGCAATTTCGCAGCAATCGCGACAATTGCAGCAAACATAGCCGGACATTTAGAAGCCCTCCGCTTGCACGTCGGCCGGCATGTAGGCTCGGAGCCAGGGATAGGCGCGTAGTGCCGCTCGGATTTGTATGTCGGCCGCTTTTCGGTCTTCGCCGTACTTGAGGCGCCAGTAGTCAATCAAGCCCTTAAACGACAAGCGGACTTCTTGCGGCTTGTCGGCCGTGGCTTCCCGCTCGTTTCGGGCGCGGCATGTCTCACAAAGGTCCGTTTCGTCGAATTGCGATCGCAACGCCTCCGCATCTTGCTTGCTCACGCGAGACCAGCGCTCCCAAACCCAAGAGTCGGATCCGCGCATGGGCGCGTGCTTTTCGCATGCGATCGCGCCTCTTTCGCTCCAAAACAATGTTTTTCCCATTGGCTCACCGCTTGTTTCGCGCGTCTTATCGGCGTCTTTTCCGATCGTCGTGCCATGTTCTCACCGCTTGTCGTGCGCCCGACTCGGGCTCGTACGGACATCTAGCACCGGACATGCCACACCGGACCGGTGCGCCAAGCGCCCGAAACTACTATAACGACGTAGTTTTACCGCGTAGGACGATGCGCACTTGGCGCCCGGACGGTTCGCACTCGGAGCGAACTACGGTTCGCCTGTCTTTTTGACCTTGGCCCAACGGTCAAAACGACCGTTTTTCCAGGTTCGGCCGGAGAGGATCGCCTTGATCGTTTCGTGCGACACGCCGAAAAGAGCGCCGATGGCTTTCCGCTTGGCGCCTAGCTTGGCGAGCCTACGGATGAATCGGACGTCCCTCTCGGTCAGTTTCGCTTTCCAGTGCCGCTCCCCTTGGCGGTAGCGGCCTTTTCTGGCGCAGTCCTGATTATTCTCTCGGCGCGTCCCGAGGAAAAGATGACCGTCGAGCACGCAAAGCGGGACGTCGCAGCGATGACAGACGCACATGCCGGGCGGGATCGGTCCGTGGTGCAATCGCCATGCGACGCGGTGTGCCGACTCGCGCTTTTTGGTGTCGCGATCGTAGACGTAACCATAAGTCATTCCGCGACGATCCGTGCGAGTAGGGCCAATCCAGATCACGCATGCGCCCGATTGCTTCGTTTTCGACCAGAACCACTCATCCACGGCGCTTAACGCCGATTGTAGCGCTCTCACACAGAATTTTTCGCGCCTTTTGGTCAGTAGTTTTTTGGTGATTTCGTTACGGGGTTCCGCAACTTTGGGGATCCGCGGCCGCTCATCCGCCGCGGCACCGCCGCGGAGGCGCCACAAGCCGGCCATTGCGCGGCCGCTACGGCGATGTTATACCCGGCGCTTATGAGCAATGAGACGGTGAGCAGCGGCCCCGATTTCGACTTCGATCCCGATCGCACCGATTGCAAGAAGTGTGGCCGGCAGAATTGCCCAGACTTCCGCCGGCGCCCTGACGGCGGCGTGACCATCGGAGAGCACGTGGATGCGCTCGAGGGGCTCGAGGAGCCGCGGGTGGGCATCAATTTCAATGACGAGCAGGCGCGCGACCTGTGCGCTTGGCTCCGAAAACACGGCTACGGCGACTGAGGCGCCCGTGGATCTCTGGCTTTTGGCCTTCCAGGCCGCGGCGATGACGTTCGTGGTGACGCGAAGCGGGCTTTTTGCTCCGCTCCGAGAGCACGGCCCCGCGGGGTGGCGCTCCTTTATAGGGTGCTCGCTTTGCGTCGGGGTGTGGGTGGGGATGCTCCTCACCGCGGCGCAGCTCGCGGCGGCTGGCTATCGGCCGGCGAGCTCCGCGGTCTTTTGCTCTTGGGCGCTGATGGCCCTCGGCACCGGCGCTCTTTCGGGCGTGGTCGCCCTCGGCTTCACCGTGGCGATCGACTTTGCCGACGGCGTCGCGAGCTCAGTGGAAAAGCTCGCAACGCGTCCGATCGCCGAGCGCAAAAACGAATAGCGAGCCGACTGATGGTGCACACGAAAATCCGCGGTGAACTAACGAGCTTTACGCTGAGCTCGAAAGGCGAGGCTCTCCCGGGCGAATACGCCGAGGCGAGAAGCGCGCGTCGAGCTCTGCAATTCTGCAAGCACACGCTGCAAATGCTCGAGGACACGATCAACGTCGGCGAGCATCGCTTGATCACCAGCGTGGACCTCCGCTGCTATTCGCGGCTCTGCCACGACTGCTCCATGGCCAAGGCGCGGGAGGCGTTCAAGTGACGCCGCCGCTGGTGACGGTGCATTGGTCGGAGTGGCTGCTTGTCCCGACGACCGTGAAGATCGGCTGCGACGAGTCGAGCTCGAGCATTGCGATGATGACCGCGGACGGGCAAAGCGGGCTCGATGACTCGAGCCGCCGCTTCGACTTCGACACGACGCGCGTCACCTGCGCCGACTGCAAAGCGCTAATCGCCGAAGCGCTCCAGGTGCGGCCGTGAAACGCGCTTGTCCGTTCTGCGGGCGGACGCTCCGCTATCGGAGTCGGCACGCCTGCTACAAGTGTTTGCCGCAACTGGTGTCGGCTCTGATTGCTCTCAGCAAGTTCGCGCGGAGTCTTCGGTGAGCTACGACACCACTCCGATCCCCGTGACTTGGACGCACGCTTGCGGCTTTCGCGAAGTGGTGTGCGGCAAGAAAACACCTGACACGAAGCGCTACTGCAAGCGGCACCGGATCTGGACCGAAGAGCAGTGCCACGAGTGCGCGCGCTGCAAAGAGTGCGTGGCAGCTCGGCGGCGCTCGGAAGTTGCTCGATGAAATGCGAGGCGCAATGGTTTTGCATCAACAACAACGGCAAGCGCCCGACGCCGTGCAAACAGCCCGCGTCGATCGAGCTCGAGGGGCGTCGACTCTGCTACGTGCACCATTCGGTCGTGAAGGCGGGTTACGCGACCCTCGCGCAAGTGCTCGCGGGAGAGCGACCGCGGCGTGCCACCGATCACTGCTCACCGCCCGGGGACGTGGTCTCGTGACCGACAAGCAACGCCCGTCGGTCGTTTCGTTAAACGGCATCTGCTCGAGTTGCTCTCGGATGGAGCCGCTCTTCCGGAACCCGCTCGGCCCCTTGGCGCTTTGCTACGAGTGCTTACGAGACCGCGAGCCGCTCGCGAGCGAGAGCCAGTGCACGTGTCCGCAGTGGGTGATTCGGGGCGACTGCCCGACTCATGGTTTTCCGATTCCCAGGTGACGAGAGGAGAATGCGGTGAGCGACGACAAACGATGTAACCACGGATTTCTGCGCGGTCTCTGCGTCATGAATAACTGCGCCCACTTCGATGGCGCGAGCGATTGGAAAGCGCGGCTCAAGACGCGCTTCAGCCACGCCAAGGGTGACGGGCGCGTAATTCGGGTCAAGAGCGTCACGCAAAAGGAGCGGGCGCGATGAGCGACGAAGCACGCGCAGCGGTCGCTTACATCGAGCGCGATTCCGATCACCGCATCCTATGCGTCTGGAACAAACGTTACGGCGGATGGGGGATGCCGGGCGGAAAGGTCGAAGACAACGAGACCGTGGTGCAGGCGCTTGCTCGCGAGCTCGGCGAGGAAACCGGTCTATCGATCGCGGGGCAGCCCGAGGCGATCTACGATGCGCCGCACAAGACCAAACCGATTCCCGGAGTCAGCGGCCGCGGCTCTTGGGTGATCGTGTTTCGCGTTTGGGCACGCGGGCAGCCCAAGGAGATGGAACCGGGCTGTCCGGTTACTTGGCTCACGCGCGAGGAATTCCTTCGGTGGTCGCCGTTCCGGGATTTTTATGAGCTGATGTTCGAGACGATTTTTCCTCCGGAGTGCAGCTGTGCGGAAATTCAGCGGAGGGATCCGAAGCGGCATTTCAAGGGATGCGCTCTCCGCGTCGAGCTCGCTGAAGCGCGCTGCTGTTGCGCGAAGATTCACTTCCCGTCGGGGGAGGTTTTCGGAAATCCCTGCCCCGCCTGTCCGCTCCACGGCGACAACGCTGTGCATGCAGCCCAACTTGGCCAGCGGCTGACCGGCGGCGGCCCGCTCACTTATCCCGACGGGAGTCTCGTAGAGGGTCCGGATCCGAAAGGCTTTCCCGAGTGCGTGCGCAACGGCGGCTCGAGCCGCATGTGCGAGCGCGGAACCAAGGGATGCGAGATCCACCACGGCGGTGTTTTCGGCTGCACCTGCAAATACCCCTATCCGCATCCGCTCAAAGGCGGCGGCGGTTTCCAAGTGCACCAATCGGACTGCGCGATTGGTGGGATTTCACCGGCCAAGGATTGCACCGTTCCGGAGACGGAAGGCTTTCGGGAGCGAAAAGAATAACCCCATGGGCCGCCGCCTGAACCCAAACTGCACCGGATGCGGGATACCTCGCGTCAATGGCCCCGACTTCTACAAAGAGAAGAGCGGGAATCCGCGCCCACATTGCAAGCGCTGCATGGGCAAGTCGGCAGCTCGGTGGCGCGCTCGCAATCCAGACAAGCATCGGGTGATCTATCGCCGCTGCAATCATCGCGTGAATGTTCGCCAACGGTTTGGGTTGAGCGTCCAGCAATTCGGCGTATTGCTCGCATCATCGAACGGCAAATGCGCGATCTGCGCTCGCCCTGAGGGTCGCTCAGACCGACGGCGGCTTTCACTCGACCACGACTACACAACGGGAGCGCTTCGCGGCTTCCTCTGTTCGCACTGCAATCTTGCGATTGGCGTTTTTCACCACGACGTTGTCTGGTTGCAGCGCGCCATCGATTACCTTCGCAGCGGTGTCGATTTGCGTGATCTGCTGAAAGTTGGTGTCACATGACCGAACCGAGCCCGACTCTGCTTCCGATTCCAATGCTGCTGTGGTGTCCCAAGTGCGGCGAGCGTCATATCGACGCTGGAGAATTCGCAACCCGGCATCACTCGAGCCACGCATGTCAATTTTGCGGACTGGTTTGGCGGCCGGCGATCGTGCCCACGGTCGGTGTCGCGTTTCTACCGGGGTTCAAGGACAAAGCGGAGGCACCATGAGCGAATACCAAATCGTAGATGGCGTCGAGATTGCTCCCGAGAACGAGTGCATCGTTTGCGGGCTGAAGCGACAGGCGGACGTGCAGCGCTGGGGGATTTACCTTGCCGGATCGATTCCGCTTGGCGCGCTCGCTTGCTCGCCCCGCTGCGCCGCGCTCGCGGTCGATCGCATGAAGGAAACCGGGCGAGTCGACGATCGGAACGAGGAGCATTGACCGTGCTGATCACCGAACATCTTCCGGACTGTCCGCTCGGCTCTGCACTCGGCCCGGTCGCGATTGAGTGCATACACGGCTACGACGTTTGCCCGCAGTGCGATCCCTGCCGCTGCGACGGCACTACTAAGTACGCGATCGAAACATGGCAGACCGAGCGCGGCTGGTCCGCTCGCGAATCGTTCACGAGGCTCGAGGCAGTCGGCGGCTTGAGCGAACAGCACGCTTTCAACGAAGTCGCGGGCGCTCTGCTAATCGCTCTCGGCCATCGTCGACACCCGCCGACTCGGATCGCGCTCGTTACCGTGCGGCTCGGTTCCGATCCCGAAAGCAACCAAACCAAGGAGCCATGATGCGCTTGACGATCAGAAAGAGCGACTGGATCGACGATTGGTGGCTAATCGAACGCGCTGAGCATGATGGCCGTCAGTGGATGGAGAAAGTAGGCCCAAATGCGATGGGATGCGGCAGTTGTAATTTTCCGCTTCGCACAAGCTCCCGGTTTTCGGACGCGGACGTCGAAGGATACGGCTCCGAGATGCTCTCTCTCGCGGCGGCGATCACCGAGCGCTCGAGCTTTCGCGCGAAACGCTGCGCCGTGGCAGTGAAGGGGCAGACCGCCGAGTTTTGGTCACCGCGCAATAGCCAGGAGCACGGCGTTGTGACCATCGAGGAGGCGGACGAGCTCGCCGCGCTGATTGTCGCCACCGTCCCCCAAAGCACCCAAACCCCGGAGCCGAAATGATTTTGCTTTTCGAAGTTCCCTGCGATGTCGATTTCCGTTTCTACGGCACCGTTGGCTCTCAGGCGACCGCGTGCAGCGAGGATCGGGACACGGTTGCAGTCGAATGTGATCCGGAGGATCGCCCCAAGGTGATCGCTCTATTTCGTAAGCTTCTTTCGCTGCTGGAATCTGGTCGGCCCACTGATCCGGAGCCGAACAAATGAGCACCGAGGGGCGCCTGGTGATCAAGGCCGTCATCACCATCTGTAACGGCTGCAAGCGCGAGATTACGTACTACCCGGATCCGCCGCTGGTTGGCGCCGAAGCGCTGATGGCTTGGACCAAGACGGAGCTCCGTCAGTGCAGTTGCGGGGCGGTCACGTGTGATTTGAAGATCCCGCTTCCGCCGGACTTCGAAACCGGGCTGACGAGTGCGCCGAAGGAGGAGCCATGAAACAGCACACGCTTGTCGCACTGCTCCTGTCCGCCTGCGCCTCGAGCCAACAGCCCGAGGCTTGCCCCAAGTGCTACGCGATCGACGAAGTCGCGCCCTACGACCCCCCGAACCGCGTCGTCATCCTGTGCGATCAACCGGACGCAGGAGCGCCCGTGGACGATCCCGACGCGGAGCCGACGGGACCGATTTCCTTCTGATCAAACCCACGGAGAAAGCAGCCAATGCAAGTGAGAGAGATCAAATGAGCACGGGGTGGTCGATGATCGCGCTTGCATCTGCGATGGGCCACGAAGGCGCGACGCAAGTACTCGAAGACCACGTCGAAGAGTGCTTCAAAAACTGGCAACCCGTGGACAGCCTAAAAGCGGAGAACCCAATGGACGAACCCATTCCCGACCTTCTGATCAAAGTTGCCGATGTCCTCCACTTCCTCGGTCGCTACCGAGAAAGCAACGTGCTGATTCTGCTCTCGCGTTGGCTCCGAGCTCGCGGCATCGCTACGGACGAAACGCTTCAGCGCGCGGTGGAGGCGGCGGAGCGCGACATGCCGCCGTTCATTGTCGCCCCCCAAAGTATGGAAACCCCGGAGCGCAGCAAGTGAAGCCTGCGATCCACAAGGAGCGCATGGCTGAACTCCTGAATCTTTTTCGGCTTCTTCGGGACCTCCGCCGCGTCATCACGTCACTCATTTTCGCTCCTAGCCAATGGAAGCCGAGCAAATGAGACCGCTCGCGATGGTGCAAACGGTCGAGCAAAACGTGCGCGTGGTGCTGGTTTGGAGCTCGACCAGAAACCGCTACGTGAAGAGCGATCGGAGCGTGCTCTTCGCGCGGTGCCCCGTGTGCAAATCCAAAAAGATGGAGCCCTGCGTCGGGCCGCGCGGCTACCACGGCACGACACATTACAAGCGCCGCGCGAAGGCCAAGCGGTTCATTCGACGCGGCCCCCAAAGTCTCGAATCCCCGGAGCGCAGCAAATGATTCTGGCAGACGCGGGTTTGCGGGTTCGATTCCCGTTCGTGGTGGGTCTTGACTGGTACCCATCGCTCCTTTCTCCCGCGAAGAGCGCGAAGTCGCGTGCTCTCGCATCCCGAGCGGTCTTTGCGCCCGCCGGTTCTTTCGCTGCCGAGCGCAATTTTCGTTACGTGGAAGCAAACTTTTGAGGAGCGGTGAGCCGATGGCAGCACAAGACGACGCTGAGTTTTACAACGCCTCGCAGGAATCGCTGGAGAAGTTCCGCGAGGACTATCGCGAGCGCAAATCCGATCCGTTTCGGATGACGCTTGAGCAAGCGTACGCCGCGGGTTTTTCGGCGGGGCATCGACACGGGCGAGCAACCATGGTCGGCGCGTTGATTCGGTTCGCTGAGATTCAGGAGAAGGGCGAGCCGGTCGTAGAGCCGGTCGTCCAGCAGGAGCCGGCACGCTGATGTATCCGCTTACGTGTCAAAAGTGCGGCGTCGTCGACTGCAAGCGGCATCCGCTCCACATGATTTGGCTCCGGCTCCGGTGGCTTTTCTCGTGACCGTCACGAACGCCATGCGGGCCGATGCGGCTTTCGCTATCGAGCAGGGCTTGCGCGCGATCGCACGCTGTCCGACTCCGCTCCAAGTTTTCATCGATCACTTCGAGGGCTTGAAGCGCGCTTTCGCGGTCGAGCAGGGCGTGCGCGCCATTGCGCGCTATCGCATCCCGGTCTGCGGCGAGCACGGCTTCTACCGCTCTCGCTGCGAGCGGCTCGGTCTCTACCACGCCAACGGAAAAGTCACCCACGGGTGCATCAAAGAAAGAGGGACGTACTGATGAGACCAAGTGAAGTGCTTCTGGACGGCGGTGGCTATCCGCTTCCCGACACGCTCGGCCGCGCCGACTTCGAAATGGCCGCCGGCATGATCGTGCTGGCGTGCGCGCTCTACGACGACAAGTGGCAGCCGGTCTCGGGGCCACAAATCGCCTACGCGCTCGAGCAAAACATCCGCGCCGGCCGCATGCCGTGGGTCGCGCTCCAGAAAAACCCCACGGTCGCGGCTCCGTCGTTCCAGGCGCTTGCCGATCGCGGCTACGCGCGCTTCACGAAGTCGGATCGCGAGCGGAGCCCGATCGAGCTCACCGACAAGGCGCTCGACTTGATTCGGGCCAAATGGTTTCGGCCGGGCGGCATCGCAGCGGTGGTGAAGTCGTGAGCCAATCGGTAGCTGCCCACGTCATCACCATTCTCGTGCTCGAGAACGGTGCCGTAGAAGGCGATCTGGACGACGCCGTCTCGCTCTGGCCCGTCTGCGCGACGGAAGGCCAAGCGACCACCATCGACGGGCAAGCCCGCTCGATTTTGGATCAGGCGCTCAGGAGGATTCTGGTCGGGGACCTCGCCCCAGAAAGATTGCCGTCCCCGGAGCCCTCCGATGGATGAGATCACTCGAGACCAGGCGCGCGGTTACATCATGCAGAACCTGCTCGAGATCGCGCACAGGGCGGCACTGACCGAGCTTTCGTGCGCTCGCGATTGTCTTGTCGAAGGAGAAGGCGAGCCGCTCGTGTTTCTCGTCGATGGCACGACTGCGGCCGTGGATACGTTTCGCGCCGAAGTCGCCGCATTTGCACCGAGCTTCGCTGAAGTGCAGGTCCGGCGCGCTCGGCCTGTTTGCTTCTGCGATGGCAACGGTTACGTCCCGTGCGACGAGTGCGAGGGCGAGGGCATCGTCGGGCCCTTTTGTGGCGATGATCTCTGCACCGGCAACGAGTGCTTTCACGACATGCCGAAGCACGTGTGTGGCGTGTGCAAGGGCAGCGGGATCCTCCTCTGCCCAGCCCACGAGTAACGCGGTTTCCAAGCTTTGAGGAGCGGTGAGCAGATGGACAAAACACCTACTGAGCTTTTCGCAGTCGTCTTTCCCGACGGCGGCTCGACGACGTTCAACAAGCTGAGCGAGGCCGAGCTTTACGCCGGCCGCGCGCGCGGAGCTTACGGGCCGCTCGTGATTGCGCGATTCGTGCTCGATGGCGCCGTGCCGCCGAAAACCTACGAACCGCCGACGATACGCATTCTGTCGTGCCAGACGTGCAAACACGCCGAGCTCGATGACGATGGCGACCTCAATTGCACAAAACTCGCACAGGACGACGCCGTGTTCCGGAACAGCGTTTTCATGGCGTACAACAGCGACGGACCGGCGGAAGCGGTCGCGGTCGGCGACGATTTCGGCTGCGTCCTTCACGAGCAGCGAGATCCCAATGAACGTTGAAGGCTGGCAAGCCGGTTTATTCTTCGGGACGGCGTTCACGCTGGTCGCGGAGTTCGCGGTGCGCACCGTGCTCCACAAGGTTCGCCACCGCGGCCACGACCACTGCACCAACTGCCAAGGCTGCCTCCGCCCTGACGGCCGCGGCGAGGGCGCGCTCGAGACTCTCTTCGTCTGTCCGGTCTGCGGCGACACAGTCCCGGAATGGGCGCCACACGACCAGACGCACACGATTCCGATTGGAGAGGTCGTGTGCCAATGCGGCGCCGCCTTCGGGCAACGCCTGCCGCTCGACTCCTGTCCGGTGCACGGTCCGGATAAGCAAAACTTTGAGGAGCGGAAATGAAGTCCTGCAAGTTTCGTTGGAAACGTCGTCGCCCCACATACGACTGGCAACCTCCGCGCCGAGGACGCTACGCGGAACTGGCCATTGCGGTCAGCAAGCGCTCGCCCGACCCTGCTACGTACATCACCAAACTTCCCCGCGGCTGTTCGCTACAGGATGCTTTGAGTGATTTCGCACGCTCCGAGTGGAACCGTCAGACGTTAAAAACCACCGCGACGCTTTATGTCGACGGGGAAATAGCTGCTGAGTCGGCGGTCACTTTTCGCGTGCGCGAGACGAGAGGCAGGGCGCAATGACATCCGAGTCTCGCGCCTGGGGCGTTTGGGGTGGGGTGCCGGGCGGCTGGTGCCACATTGGCGATCCGCACGATGACGACGGCTATCGCGGCTCGCGCGAAACGGCACTCGCTTTTCTCGAACGCTTTCGCCGCGAGTATCCGGAGCTCGACGCGCGCTCTCCGTACGAAGCGATGCTTTTCAATCCAGGCAAGGAGCCTCCGTTTGCTCGCCGTCGGTTGACTCCCGCGATGCTGGAATGTCTGAAGCAGATCGCCGCTCGGCGGCGGGCGGCCTGCGATCAGTCGCCGCAGTCGTGGGGCGGGTTTTCACGCGCAACCTACAGCGCGCTTCTTTTGCACGGCTATGTGATGAACAGCGCATCGCGGCGGGTGGGACTCCGGATAACGCGTGCAGGACAGGCGGAGCTCGATGCTGCATTGGAGAAACGCCCATGAGCGACGAGCATGAACGCCTCTTGCGTAAGGTGATGATCTGCAAGCCCGAGGATTACGAGCCCTGGGGCGAGCTCAAGCGATGGGGCAAGCCCGACGATCGGCATGCGGACTGCTCGACGGGATGCAAATTCGCCCGGTGGCTCGAGGACGTGAAGATCGAGGGCGATCAGCACTATTTGTCGATGGACTGGTGCGTGTGCACGAATTCATTGGGCGCTACGGCCCGCCCGCGTCGGCCGTGTGGGAGCAAGAGCCATGAAGGTTGATTTTTCTCATCTGGTCCGCGTGGTGTCCGGTCGCAAAGCCAGCGACGTCACCGCCCATCAAATGCGCAATCTGCTCGGCCTGATGATGCGGATCCACGGCATCTTTGGCGACACGCCGGGGCAGTTCGCGTTCATTGCTGACATGCTGCAACAGTGCTCGGAGAGCGACGAGCAGCTTCGGGTGCTTTGCATGCGCCTCGCACGGTTGATCTGCGTGGTGCACGTGGACGCCATCGGGAAGTGTTTGGCTACGGACTACGGAATCGGGGACGACATTGAGCGCCCGTCAAATTAGTGGAACCACGAAACGATGAGACAGCTCGACATCGATACTTTCGTAGCATGGAAGGATGCGCCCGCATGGGCGCCCTGGCGCCGCGTGCACAAGGGCGATGTCCGTTGCCGCGTGCTCGCGGACAAGCACTACACGCGGCAGAGCCCGGGGCATCCCATGTGGACGCGCCCCGGCTACAACTTCGTGCTCTACGCGAACGACCTCGTGGGCGACGCCGTTTTTTGCTGGTGGCGTCCGAAGTGGGAAGCTGGCCAAGAACGCAAGGACCGGCTCCACGTCATCGAATGCACGATCTTTCGCCGCGAGCAGTTGCCGTGGGTCGCCTCGGATCTGATTCGCGCGGCGGTCGCGGCGCTCGACACCCCCGAAGCGGCGGCGGATTTGCGCTACGCGAGCATGGGCCTCATCGATTGCTTGATCACGGGCGTCGGCTCGAAAGCGACGGCACGGCTGCGCGGCAAGCGCAGCCTTCCCGGACACTGCTTTCGCCGCGCGGGCTGGCGCGAGCTCGCGAAGCGCGGTGGGCGCGCTGACGTTTGGCTTTGGTATCCAGCGCCGGCAGCGCTCTCGTTTCGCTGTCCCGCACCCGAATGCAACGAACAAGGAGAACCGCGGTGAGCGAAACAGAAGAACGCATTTTGGATCTGCTCGATGAAGTGCGCATGGACCTCGGCCGGATTGCAAATCACCTGCCCAATCCGGAGGAGCGGCGGGCGCGGCTTCGCGCTCAGATTGCTGCGATGCTTTTCACTACCGAGGCATACGACGCTGCCGGTGCAGCGCATGCTGTGAAGGGTGCGGATCTGTTGCTCACGGAGCTCGGCCTGTGAAAGCCCACCTCGAGCTTCGCCGCAACAAGGACTTTCCCTTCTCGCTCGTGGTTGCGCGAGACCGGGAATCGGTGAGCGCGAAGACCGCGCGCGTACTCCACGATCGGTGCGCGTTTCGCATCCACGATCAGTGCCTGGACGACCACTGCAAAACCGCTGACGGCGGACCCCTCACCCACGGCGCGATCGATGGCAATTGCCTCGCGCTCTTGCTCCAGCACCCGGCCAGGCCGCTCGAGACGAGCAAGAAGGCGAATCGGATGCTCTCGATGTTTGTAGAGAGCTGGTTTCGGGAGCAACGGACGTGAAAGCGCTATCGCTCACGCGACCCTGGGGCTGGATCATCCTAAACCTCGGGAAGCGCATCGAGAATCGCACCTGGGAGACCGAATATCGGGGACCGGTGCTCCTTCACTCGTCGAAAACGATGACGCGCAATGATTGGTACAGCGCCCACGATTTCGTCGAGACGTTCGATCCGGAAGGTGCGTCCCGGATCCCCCAGCCGAAAGATCCGCGGCTCGTCGCGAGCGCGATCGTCGGGTACGCGGAAATCATCGGCGTCATCCAACCCGGCTGGCGCTTGCGGCGGAAGGTTTCGGAGCGGCAGCGCGCCGAGCTCGAGGCGCAGAAGCATTGGTACATGGGGAGCTACGGCTTCGTGCTCCGGAACGTCCGGGCCACGCCAATCGTACCGTGCAGCGGGCTTCTCGGGCTCTGGACGCCGGCGCCCGCCGTGGTAGCAGCCGCGCTCGGAGTTCCGGCGTGAGCTTCGAGGATACGCCCGCCGGCTACGCCGTCTGCCAGGCGTGCGACGCGCCCGCGACGCATACGGTCAAGTACGAAGGGAAAGAGACGGTGCTTTGCAAGTACCACCGCGAGCTCTTGGGAAAACACGCGAGCTTCGCGGAAGCGCTCCAGGAACGGGCGAGGAAGGAAAAGAAGCGATGAGCTCACGACTCAAGAAACTCTGGAAGGACGACGACATGCCTCGAGCTCTGCTCGAGGCGTGGGCGCAACACGAAGCTTTCCGCCGGCTCGGATTTTCGCCGGACGACATTTTCTTCGGCGCCAACCAGCCGGAGCAAATGGGCCTCACTCCGATCCTGAAGCACCAGCCGGATCTCCGCATTTGCGTCACCGAAGAGCAGTACTGGCAAATCGTTTGCGTGCTGAAGACGCAGGAGAAGCAATTCGTGGTGACGTGCGGGTGGTGCCCGAAGCGGATGAGCCACGAGCAGATCCTCGCGCGTTGGGAAAGCTTCGTGGAGCGGTTCAATGCGGGGAAGATCGAAGACTCGTACCTTCAGCGCGTTTGGGAGCGCTCGCAGGTGCGGCGCGATGCGGTCCATCTGATTGAAGCGCTCGGGCGCGCAGAGATCCGGATACCGGGGGACCTCTCATGATGCACACGTGCCACGCGGTCGACTGCAAGGAGCACGTTCCGCCGCGGCTTCTCATGTGCCGTCGGCACTGGTTTATGGTGCCGGAGGAGCTCCGTGGAAATGTCGAAAAGACGTTCGTGTCGGGGCAGGAGCGCAGCAAGAAGCCGACTTTTCTCTACCTCCTGAACGCTTCGCTCGCGATCGCGGAGGTTGCCGAGAAGGAGGGCAAGACCCAATACGCTCAAGTCCACCGCGAGGCGGCGGCGCGTTGGGCGGCGCGACTCATCGCGCTCAAACCCGAGGGTCGAGAGCTTCTCCGCCGCTACGCGGCATCGCGGCGCTGAACATGAAGCCGCTCACCACGCCGCAATATCGCGAGCTCGTCGAGCTTTCTCGTCCCGGCTATCCGGACATGGATCCGAGTTCCGAGCCTGTTTGCCAAGAGCTTCGGCGTGAAGGTTTTGCTGTCATCACGCGCACCGAGGAAGACGGGGACGACGAGATCGAGTTTTGGGACATCACCGAACGCGGTCGCTTGGCGCTTCGCATCCATCTGCTGTTTTTGGCCTCAGTGGCGGTGTCGCATGTACGACTCTGACAACAATTACGACCGCTGCGATGCCGAGATCGGCGAATTCCAGTGCTTCCGCAAAGACGGGCACTACGGGCGCCACTCGGCGCGTCACTACAAACGAAACACGTTCATCTATTGGATCATCGAGACACGTCGCGAAGGGCCGGAGCCGTGCACGTGTAACGCTGGTCCGCAGCACAAGCCGGATTGTCCGGCCTATTCGGAAATCCGGCGACGAAAACGAGGTACGCGGTGAGAAAGAAGATTGTCCCGATTCGAGGCACCAAGAAACGGAAGTTCCGGCCGATCCCCAAGCACCTGCCACCGGTAAAGACGCTCGGCGCGCCGCGGCCACTGGTAGGCGGGGGGGTCGGGGAGCTCGTTCGGCATTTCTTGTCGAACCGCGCGGCGACCACGCTGAAAGCCTACCGAGCTGACCTGGATTCGTTCGCGGGGTTTTTGGAGAAGCACTCGAGCGAGGAGGCGATCGCGGAGCTGCTCGAGGGCGGCTCGGGCAATGCGAACCTGATTGCGCTTCGCTGGCTCGGTCAGATGCGCGACGACGAGCTCGCGAGCTCGACGCGGGCGAGACGCATTTCGACGCTGCGCTCGGTGGTTGTCTTGGCGCGCATGCTTGGGATGGTGACCTGGGAGATTGAGATCAAGCCGCCCAAGTTTCAACGCACCTCCCACACCGTTCCAGAGGTTTCCGATCTGCAATGCTTATTGCGGGCGTGCGGAGATGGCTTGTTGGGCACGCGCGACAAGGCTCTTTTGCTCATCGCTCTGACAATGGGATTGCATCGGTCGGAATTGGCGACACTGACGCTCGGCGACTACGATCACGCTCAATCGCGGCTCTTGATCCACGGGAAAGGCGGTCGCAAGTCTTGGATGAAGGTGCCACCGCGGACGGCGGAAGCCCTGAACGCCTGGATCTGTCTATCCCGCGGCGAATTCTGCTCGACTACCTCGCCGCCTTTGCGCGCTGACCCCAAGAGCCCCATTTTCTTCCGCTTGGACCGAACGCTCAGCGAGGAGTGTGCCTCGATGACCCCCGACGGGATCTACATCGTCATCCGCCGCTTGGGAAAACGGGCCGGCATCCGCGTTTCTCCGCACGACTTGCGTAACGCGTCGTTGGCGGCGGCTCTGAAAGCGACCAATGGCAATATTCGCGCGGTCCAAAGATTTGGCCGGTTCAGCGACCCCAACTCCGTTTTGCCGCACGACGAGCGGCGCATCGATGCGGCAGGCACGATTTCCGAGTCGGTGGCAGCTTTGACGGATGGTCGCAAATGACCCGCCGCGCGATCCGCTGCGAACACGGCTTCCTCGAGAAGCTCTGCGCCAAGCCCGGTTGCAAACACTGGGATGGACTCCGCACCGCGCGCGAGAAAGCGTCGCTGACTCCGCGCCAGCGCTCGTGCCACGCTCGGCGCAGCAAAAAGTACCTCCCCAACTTCCGCACCGATCCGAGGTGACGCCCATGATGCAGCTCATCGTCCGCACGTACGAATACCAAGGCCAGAAGCTCGCGCTCGTTCTCGAGCACACGTTCATTGGCAAGACCCGCGCCGAGGCGCTTCACTATTCCAAGTCGCACGAGGCAACCGATTCGTTCTATCGGAAGACGGGCGGCCATCTCGTTGCCAGGAACGCGTTCAGCGGGGTCGGACCAACGATCGCGCATGCCAAGTACAAAGGGATTCAGACCGTGACCGATGCCCAATTCCGGAGGCGCGAGCGATGAGAGAAATCCGACAATGGATGAAAAAGACCAAAGGGACGGTCACGTTTCAGCCGGGGCCGTTCGGAGGGGTGATCGTGCTTCTCTCGACGCCGCGCTCGGCCTCGGTGCGCCGCGAGGTGCTCACCACCACGAGCCCCGAAATGGACAACATCAGCGAGGCGTTTCGGCTGGCTCGGACCCGGCACACGATCAAATTGGCGGCTACCACTTGCGTCAGCCGCGAAGTCGACGGAAAGCATTCCTAATGAGCGACCACGAAGTCATCCTGGCGGACGCTTTCAAGGTGAGGACCACCCGGCCCGCGCGGCACGTGGTCGTCCCGCACATTCACACCAATGCCGTGGTGAGCGACTTTCTGGCGCCGCTCGTAAAGTACGCCGAGACGGCCGACGGCTGCGTCGCCTACCTCTCGGTCCGCGGAAAGACGCTCAGAATCACGCTCGAGCGGCTGTGATAAACTTTTTTCCGTGGCTCACCGACTGACGTTCGAGGGGTGTTTCGACAAGCGGAAGCTGCGCGCGCTGATCGTGACGCTGCCGCTCACCTACGCCGTGCTCAATTCGATGGTGAGCAAACCCGTCAAGTGGCCGAGCCAAGTGCGCTGCATGACCGACTCGAAGATCCGCGCCGGCAGGAAACGCGGCGCCGGCCACGGGTACACGTACACGAGCGGCCCGCGGCGCAATACGATTTGGCTCAATCACTACATGACCGAAGCCGGTTACTGGCTGGTCTTCACGCACGAGAATCTCCACCACGCCTTCCCCGATGCGAGCGAAGACGAGATCAACTGCTCGCAATTGCCTTACGTTTTCGAGGAAGTGTTCGGGCGCAAATGGCCGGGGCACGAGTGGGCGCGGAGCCAAGGCGTCGGCTCGCCGCAACCTGGCACCGGAGACCGAAGCTATTGTCGGTGAAAGCCGCTGGCCTCTTCGTCGCCGCTCGCTCGACGCGCGCGCACCTCTTCGTGCAAAACAGCACGACCGGCTGGTGGGAATCGACGGGCGGCCATATCGAGCGCGGCGAAACGGCCATGATGGCCGCGATTCGCGAATTCTGGGAAGAGACCGGCTACCGGGGCTCGCTCACGATCGAAGACCACAACTATCAAGTCGGAGAGTTTCTGCTGTTCGATGGCTGGATCCCGGTCGAGTTTTCGCCGGTGCTCAGCGTCGAGCATCGCGCGTATGCTTGGCGCCACCTCGACCACCCGCCTCGCCCGCTCCATCCGGGGCTCGAGGCCGTCATCCGGGAGAAGGGCTATGCTGTTTGATGTCCACGTCGATCTGATCAAGAAAATGGCGCGCGACGTCGGCATCGGAAAGCGCGACGCCGAAATCAAAGCCGTGAAGCTCGGCCCGAACGAAGTCACTTACGTCGGAGCCAAGAGCGAAGATGGGTTACAGTTCGTGAAGGATTTGCGGGACGGGTACAAGCTGCCGCTCATCGAGTACTCGCCCGATGACGACGACGAAGATTTCGACGGGGACGACGATGACGACGGAGACGACGACTCGGAGTAGCTACGCGAACCGGATCGTCTTTCTGGCGATCGGATGCGGCTACGTCTGGGATGGCGTCGTCTGTAAGAGCGTCGGACAAGCCGTAGTCGACTGGTGCTTTTCGACCGTGCTCTTGTCGTTTCTGATCCTGGACGTGTTTCTCGGCGAGTAGCTACTCGAAGCCGCGACGCGGCTTCAGGCGTCGCCTCACGTGCTGCCGCGCACGGGCAAGAGCGCGCGGATCGGGTGCTGGGTCAAAACCGGCTGGGCGCGGCCCACGGTCGCAGGCAGCGGGCCGCGGAAGGCCGCGAGCTCGGCGTTGGTCGCCGCGTCGGGTGTCCACGCTCCGTTTGAATAGCGGTAGAAGCCGCAATCCATTTTCGAAAACGCGCGCGCGCTCGGGTCGGAGGTGAATTCCGATTTCGCGGCCGTCCAGGTCGAGACGGCTTGGTTTTCCACGTACCAGAGGTGATATCCCTTCGCTTGCTCGAAGGCGGTGAGCTCCTCGAAGGAAGCGCAAGCGGCCGCGGCAGGGGCGCTCTCTTTCTTCAACGCCCAGGCGACGCCGAAGACCACCACCGCGCCGATCGCGATCGCGAGGAGCGTGCCAGCCGGATCGGCATTCTCCAACATGGCTTCGTCGTCCTTGCCTTCGCGGCGCAGGGCCGCGCGGCGCTCGGCGGCGCTCATCTTGTGGTACCAGAGCGCGCCGCACACCGCGCCCGGGTTTCGCGCAGAGCGTGAAGCGCCGCGCACGCAATCGCGCATCCACTTCTTGGGCGGACGCCGCGGGTTTTCCTGTGCCGCAGTCATCACAGAATCTTTTCGACCAGCGCGTAAGACAATCCGCCGAGCGCCGTCGCTGTGCCGGTCGCGCCGGTCACGCGAAGCTTGACGGTTTGGCCCGCGCTTCCCGTCGTCACGAAGGTCTCCGCCGTCGGTTGCGGCTGCACGCTGTTGGTGTTCGTGACCGGAGTCAGATACGCGCCGTGGCCCGCATGGATCGGCAGGTTGGTGATCGCGTCGACCCACTCGATGCCGAAATTGACGGTTTCTCCGCTGAAGGTCGAAAGCGCGAAGTGCGCGCTCAGTCGAAAGGTGCCGCTCGGGCCGAGGGTGAAGATCCCCGTCGCGGGGTTGTACGCTATGTCGCCGAAGCCGGCGTCGTCGAAGCGAATGTCGGTGTTGTTCGCGAGGAGCTGTCCCGGGCCGAGCGCGTTGTACTCGGTTTGCACGAAGTTGCCGCTCTGCGACGGATGCGACGACTGACCGGACGATCCACCTTGCAGCGATTCGACCGCGTCGCTGATTTTCTGCGCCCAGTTTCCGGCCGGCGAGGAAAGCTGAAGTTGTCCGCCGACGGCTTTCAACGCGTCTCTGATCAGGCCCATGTGCTCAACTCCCTTTCCAAAACCAGTACGCCAATCCTACCAGCACCGCGACCACTCCGATCGCCGCGGGCGATAGGCCCGCGCCCGAAGTCTTCGGGGAGGCCGAAGGGTTGGGCGATGGAGAAAGACCAGAGGCAGGGAGGGGGGAAGAGCCGGTCGTGCCCATGAAGTCGGGCGGAAGAATCACGCTCTTCGCACATTGTCCTACCGCAGCGAGATTGCCGGAGCTCGAGAGTACTCGCCGCCCCTGCCGCGGAACGATCGCTTGGATTGGGTGAAAACCCAACATTTCAGCCTACGTAGCACGCCGAGTCGGGTGCTTTGGGGTCGATCGCGTTCCAGCGGGCGGCGAGCGTCGCGATGAGAGCTGCAGGCATGACTGCCTTGGCCTGGTAGATGTGATCGGCCGTGCCCATCGGTATGTCCCTGTTTTCAAAGCCGTAAATGATGAGACCGCCGCGGCGGCGCGGAGGCTTTGAGGGTGGGATTGGGTAGGCGACGGTGCGATCCGGCCCGGTCACCGGTCCGCCTTGCACGTGGACGCTGGTCGGGAGGATCGGCAAGACCGGCGCTTTGGGGTCTTCCGAGGGCGCCAGGCCGCCGCTCAGCGTTTTCCAGAGCCAATCCGCGGTTTCGGTCGTGCTCGCGTAAGTGGGTTTTACGGCCGAATGGGTGATGGTGAAGAGGCGCTCGTTGAGAAACGCGAGCTTGGCGAAGTTCAGCCAATTGGTCATCGCGGCGGGGGTGATGGGTTTTCCCGTGTGGATTCCATCGATTGCCACCGCCGCGTCCAAATGGCCGCCATCGCTCGAGGCCAAGAGCGAATGCACGCCTTGACACGAGGCAGAAAACCCCAGCGTCGCAATCCGCAGCGGCGTCACCCCGGGCGCGAATTTCGCGACGATCGCTCGTACCGGGGATGGCGAGGAATAGCTTGCGAGCGGTTGCCCCCAGCTCGCCGGATTCGGCAGCACCAGAAAACGCGTCGGCCGCTGAAACGCGGCCTTGGCCGCCTCGGGAAATCCAGAGTGCGCCCAGGCAATCACGATGTCCGCGTCGGCCATCGAAGAGAAGGTTACCGCTTTTTCCGGCGGTTCGGAAGGCGGCGCCGGCGGCGCGGCGCGGGCGGCGGCGGCAATGGGTCCTTCGCGCGCTCGGCGCCGACCGCTAAAATTGCAATGAGCGCGAGCGCGAAGGCGCCCGCGGCCAGCCATTTCACCCAACGGAGGTCTTCGGCCGGCTTTTCTTCGGCGACCGGGATCGCGGCGAGCTCGCGGGTCACCACGGGTAATGCTGCTCGCAACGTCTCGGGCACCGGCAACGTCACCGCCGCCGGGATCTTCGGCACGCGCGCGAAGCGCTCGCGACTGAACGGATCCGCATAGCCGAACGGGATCCGCTCGAGCGGATCGGCGTAGTGCCAGCGCCCGTCCGCCCAAACAGCGACCAGAATGCGCTCGTCGCGGATTTGATAGGTGTGCGCCACGATCGCCGCATGAAGGCCCGCATCGATGTAGCCCGCGGCGAGCAAGCTCGAGAGTTGGAGGTCCGATCCGGGACTGCCGCGCACGGCGTCGAGGAGCTCCGCGGCGCGCTTGGTTTCGCTCTTCACTTTTCGCGCGTAGTAACGGCCCCACTCGAGGACATCGAGACGCTCTGCCTCGAGCGCGGACTTTTCAGCGATCGCGTCGACATCGGCAGCTGGCGCGGTTTCTCCATAGGTGTCGATCGGGGCGAAGTAGAACGATCCGCCTCCGGCGGCCGTCGAGCTCGACGACGGCGCGATCGGTTTTGGTTTGGTCGGTACGATCGGTTTCGGTTTGGGCGGCGTCGGAGGCGTCGGAGGCGTGAGACTGATGAGTGCGCCGGTTTGCGCAAAGGACGCGGACAGTGTGCCGGCGATGTCTGTGCGGGTCGTCAGATCGCCGGATTGACCAAAGCTTGCGGCCGTTACAGCCGCGAACGCACCGACGCCCGCGAGCGTGGCCGATTGAGAGAAGAGCGCGGCGGAGACGGCGACGAGCGGCGCCTCCGCAGTTAAATCGCCCGTTTCTCCGAAAAGCGCGGCCGACGTCGTCAGAAGCGCGCCGGCCGCGTCGAGTGCGCCACTCTCGCTAAAGGTCGCGGCGGTCAAAGTCAGAAGCGCGCCGGCGCCGCTGAGATCGCCGGATTCGAGGAAAGTCGCCGCGGCCTGTCCGAGAAGGGCGGTGTTCGAGAGAGAGGCGGTCTGATCGAAGATCGCGGCGGCGGACGCTAAGAGAGCGCCAGACGCTTCTAGAGTCGCTGATTGAGAGAAGAGCGCGGAGGAGAGGCTCGCGAGGTCGCCTGCGCCGGCGAGCGCGCCCGTTTGGCCGAACAAAGCCGAGGTGATGCCTGCGAATGGTCCCGTCCCGGTCAGCGACTCCGTTTGACCGAAGACGGCGGAGATCGAGCCGGCGAGGGCGCCCGCGGCCGTGAGATTGCCGGTCTGGGAAAAGGTGGCTGGGTTATTTGCGGCGAGCGCGCCGGAGGCCGTGAGAGCGCCAGTCTGGTTAAACGCGGCGGGGGTCGTTCCTGCGAGTGCCCCGGAGCCGGTCAGATTTCCCGTTTGATTGAATGCGGCCGAGCTCGTCGCGGACAACGCGCCCGCTCCGGTCAAATTGCCGGTTTGCGCGAAAGTCGCGGCGTTGGTGGCGGCGAGGGCGCCGGTGCCGCTCAAAGATCCGGATTGGCCAAAGACCGCGTCGCTTACCGCTGCGAGCGCGCCGGCTCCGGCCAGGTTTCCGGTTTGGCCAAAGAGCGCATCGGAAGTCGCAGAGAGCGAGTTGTCTCCGGAAAGGGAAAGGCCCGTCGCCAGCGGATGAATGACGTTGGAAATCGCGATCGCGGTCCGCGATCCCGGCACCAGCGAAACTATCGGGCGAAACGCCGCAGGCATGGCCGCGTCAGCCTATCAGTTGCGTGATGCGTACATCATCCACTGCGGAGTCAAGGTGTTCGAGGCGCTCGAGGTGCCCCAGATCACCGAGACACTCAAGCCCTGCGCGACCGTCTGATCGATGGTCGTCGGAATGAGGCCGCCAAAAACGCAGGTGGCCACCGTGGTCGCCGCAGCTGCGCCGGCACAGATCACAAATCCCGACCCGGTGATGGTCGCCGTGCTCGCGGCGACTCCAATTGAGCGGCAACCAAAGATTCCGGAGCCGTGGAAAGGCTGGGCTGTGAATGTGCCCAGCGTCATCGTCGGCCCAACGCCGAGGTCGACTCCGGTCGGCGGCGCGGCGTTATTCGTGCCGCAGCGGGCGCGAAAGCTGATCGCCGGTGTGCCGGTCGTCCCGTGCACGCCGCCGAAGTCGAGTTGCCAGGCACGGCCGCTTCGGATTTCGCCCACGGGGAGCGGCGCGAGAACGCCCGGATCCCAAAGGTTGGTTTCGGTGACCGTCGTGTTGATCGCTGCGCGGAGCGAAGCGGAAGGAAACTCGGTGTAGTCGCTCGAGGTGAAGCCCTGCTTCGAGCACAGCGCTTCGGAGAAGCGCTCTTCCTGCATACGAGCGAGGATTTTTTTGACCTGCTCCGGTGCGCGATCGAAGAGCCATGCGCGATGATACGGCCCGAACATCACGCCAGCGGCTTGCTCGCGCTCGATCGCCCAACGGGGATCGAACTCTCGAGTTATTTTTTCGAGGTCGATCCCGTGTTCGTGGCTGACTAGCTCGATGAGGCGCATGTCAATCCACGGTGCAAACGAGAGCACCGATCGCGAACGATGGGGTGATGCCGGGGTTTATGACGAGCGAGGCCGTCAGCGCGCCGTACCAGAGCATTTCACCCGCGCCGCTCGTGTCGCGGCCGACGTTGAAGTGCGTCATGGTCTGCGGGCCGCTTCCCGCCGACGCGTAGGTGATTGCGGCGACGTTTGCCGACTGCGTCGGGGCCGTGCCCGACACAGTCCAGCCGCCCGCCGAGCGCGCCACGGGCACGCGGGCGTAGTTGGTCCAGGTCGCTTCGTTGGTGAGCTGGGTGCCGGTTTCGCCCGGGTCGGCGGTTTGAAGCCCTATGAAGAACGATCCGGCCGTGGTGCTTCGCGGAGCCCCGTGGCATCGCCGAGGTTTGCCCAGTTGGTGTTGTTGAAGATCAACAACATCAGGTCGTTCTCGGCGGCGTTTCCTAAGCTCATGATTTGGCTCCCAGGTCAGCTTCACGAACGAGCCTGTCGACTTCGGCCCAGAGATCCTTCCCATGTTTCTTCTGCCGGTAATGCACGTCGTCCGGATCTTCGCCACTGGCGGCGGGAGGGGTCGGCAACTGTGCATGGAGCGCCTCGAACACCTTGGTGCGCGTGGCGCGCACGAGCGCCTCTTCTAGCGGCAGGTCGCCATGGACGCGGCGATCGCGCTCGTGCTTCATGATCTCGGCCTGATAGAGAGATTGGACGTCCGCCTCGGTGAGGGTGTGCTTCATTTGGGGTGCCTCTTCATTTCTCCGAGCACGAAGGCCGCAACGTCCTTCATGTCGACTCGGCCGTCCTTGGTTTGGCACTTCTCCATGGCTTCGGTGAGAAGCCTCGAAAGCGCGTCGATCGCAGTCGTGTCTTCCACGATCTGGTCGAGACGCTCGACCGCGGATTTGCCATACAACAGGCGCATCCGCTGGCGCAGACCCGGCGTCGGGCGGGCGACTCCGGAGAGCACGCCGTTGTCAACGACTTTCATCGCCCCAAGAGTAGCCCCATTTCAGTCCGCGTAGCACGCGGTAATCGGGCTAACCGCTCAGCAGCGCTCGATTTTGAAGTCCATGACGATGCCGCCGGCAGTCGGCGCCGCGAAGGCTACCTGAAATCCAATGGTCGCCTTGGCGGGGATCGCGAATTGCTGCAAGTTGCCCCCGAGCATGGTGCCGATCACGATGTAGTTGGTGTCGGGTTGCACGCAGCCCTCGGGGAACGGCACGAACTGACTCACCTGTCCGTTGGCGATCGGAACGTGTAGGAGACAGCAGCCGCCCGCCGCGGGCGCGTCATCGCCACCCAGATTGCCGCCACCTAAGCCAGCGACCGCTTGAGCCAAACGCATGAGAGCTCGGCCTAGCGGCGATCCAAGCTGCACTTGGCTGCCCACATTTTTGACGATGTCTTCGATTGCTGTTGCCATGATTTGTCTCCCTTACTACTTCACCGGCACCGCGACGACCAGCGCGAGAGCGCCGTCCGGATCGTCGTAGGCGAATTTTGGGGTGTCCGAGGGGTCTTCGGGATCTCGCGGCAACTCGCGGCGCGCGGCGTTCCAGCCGTCATCGGTGTAAGCGCGGCACTCGCCGGTCGCGTCGATCAGATGCGTGTGAAGGCTTCCCCTGTAGCCGAGCTCGGCGGCCGCGGCATGCAGGATGTCACTCACGTCGTCGCCATCGAACACGTTCGGGGGGTACGTTTTTCCAACGACTGTGATCGCGTAGGCCATGGGTTTCACCAGTATCCGTACATGTGGATAAAATCCATTTGGTTATTGGTGGCGCCCTTCGAGCTCTGCACGCAGGTCGGACGAAGGTTGGTGGTGTTGAGCGGCAGCGTCGCGGAAATGTCTGCGTCGTGCACGACGGTGTTGGTAGAACGATTGATCAGCGTCGTGTGGATCTTGGTGTCATTGGGGAGCGCCCACATCTGCACCTCGAACACGCAGGGTCCGGCCGTGTTTGGGTCGCCGGTCACGAGCGAAGCTTTGGTGATGATTGCGGCCGACTTGGTGCTCCCACCGACGTTGTCAGTGCTGATGACGGTGATGTTGGCGTCTCCGGTGTCGGCTCCATAGACGACCCGGTTACCGCTCGCGCTCGGGTTGGCACCTCCGGCGATCACGGCGTTGTTGATGCCGATGGAAATGATCGAGTCGGTTTGGATGACCGCGACCGCGAAGCGGAAGCAAACGAAGAACCCACCCACTCCCGCGACGGCACCGCGGCACATGCCGGGGTCGGTGAAGTTTTGGCCGACGAGAATGTTGGCCGTCGAGGTCGTGGTGTTGTTGCGCGGGCTCGAGGTGCGGAGATCGGTGTTGGTCGGCGAAACGGTCGTCACGCCGGTCAGGGCGTTCGTGGTGAGACCGAGACTGTCTTGCAGACCGCCGTTGCTGCGCGGGATCACGTAACGAAAAGAACGCGACAGGACCGCGGTGCCCACTAACGCTTGAGGGATGCGAGCGAAAGAGGCGGTGGAAGCTCCTGCCTGGAGCGCCGCCGACACCTGCACGTCGTCGGCGTTGACGACGACGGAGCCATCGGCGTTTTGGCCGACGTCAAAGGTGCGATTGGCGGAGAGGTCGCCGCCGCCTGTCAGACCCGCTCCAGCTGTCAGCGTGCGCGCGGGTTGCACGCTGGTCGCTCCGAGCGCGGCTCCCGATTGGATCGCGGCGGACACCTGCACGTCGTTGGCGTTTACGACTACCGAGCCGTCAGCATTTTGGCCGACGTTGAAGGTGCGATCGGCGGAGAGGTCGCCGCCGCCCGTCAGGCCCGCGCCAGCCGTCAGCGTGCGCGTGTTCGGGACGGAGAAGGCTACGAGAGAGTCGAGTGCGGCCTTGTCGGCCGCGCTCATGAAGCCCGCGACGAGGTTGGTGGCTATTGCGTGGAGGGCGCCGCCAGAAAGGTTTCCGTGGTTTGCGTCAGCGATGACGCCCACACGGATGTCGTCCGCGCCGACGATGATCGTGCCGTCGGCGGCGACGATGTTAAACGTGCGATCTGCCGAGAGCTCGCCGCCGCCGGTCATGCCCGCGCCGGCCGTCAAGGTGCGTGTGACCGGAACGTACGGACCACCCGCGACCAGCGCATCGAGCTGTGCCTTGTCGAGGGCAGACATGAAGCCAGCGACCAGCGGCGTCGCCAGATCGTGGAGCGTGCCGCCCGGAAGATTTCCGTGCGCGTGGACGTGATCCGCGCGCGACGCAAAGAACGAGTTCCCTCCGGACCCGACGACCCCAACGGGCATCGCGGAGTTTCCGAACGGAGTCGCTCCGCCCGCAGCGATGATGCCCGCGTCGGCGAGACGCGAAATCAGTTGCATCCACACGCCGAGCGGCGACGACAGTTGGATCTGTCCGCTCGTGGCCTTCAGAACGTCTTCGACTAACCCGGACATGGTTATGCGAACGCTACAATCATCGCGCCGTTGCCAGTGCCGACAGTCACGCCGTCGTAGCCGTTCATGTACGGGATCTGCGCCCAGGTGCGCGCAGTTCCGCCGACGTTCGCGTCGGTCGCTCCGGTGACCGTAGGTTTGGTCGTATACATCGTCTTGCCGCCAGAGCGCACGCGCATGCCGACTCCAGTCGAACCCGTTCCCCAGATCAGATCGTTGCCGCTAAAGAGTGCTGCGGCTCGCACGTTACCGTCTTCGATGAGGAGTCCATCGGCGCCAGCATCGAACACCGCCATCGTTGCGACACGCAGCACGCCGTTGTAGCGCACGCGGATACCGTCATTACCGCTCTGGCTAAATAGCGTGTCGTAGTCGACGAAAAGGGTTGCCCCCGATTGCACCGACGGCCGTCCGCGCACGAGGCACGCGAAGAACGAGGTCGAGCTCGGCGCCGCTGCGATCACGACACCCGTGTCGATGAAGCACGTGCACAGGTTTGCATTGAAGGGCGGGTGCATGCGGCAGCCGTAGGCTACTGGCGCATTCGTGACCGTGCCGATCGGCAGCATCGAGATCGGGATGTCGCTCTGGGTCAGGTAGACGTTCTGGAGGACAACCTGCGTGCCGTTCACGCTGGCGGCGCCGCCGTACTGCGCACTGATGTTATTGAGCGTGAGGTAGCCGATCGTCGTCAGGCTCTCGACTACGAACGTGTTTCCGGCCGCGACGTTGACGGGCGTCGGCGTGAAGGGCAGCGGGTTTGCCGCGAAGGACATCGTTGTCCATGGGCTCGTGCGGTACACGCCTCCGCCGAAGTCTCGATCCAACCACGCGATGGCGCCGGTGCTAGCGCCGCTCGTTGCGCGAATGCGCTGGCCGGTGCGGCCGGCGCCGAGGCCCGCCTCGGTGATCGCGCTCGCGGTTTGGGTGGCGCGGTTCAGGTTCGTGACGGCGGAGAAGCCTCCGCCTGGCGACGTGTAGATCGTCGTCGCAACACCGGTGATGCGGAGTACGCCCGCTGACCCGAGGATGAAGTTGAAGATGCACGGGTCGGTCGCGGGGACGTTGTTGAGATAGGTGACGGTGGTGTCGGCGACGATGTTCCAGATCGTTCCGACGCGACGCTGACGTTCAGCGTCGTGCTGGATTGCAGTGCCCGCAGTGAGCCCGTCGTTCGCATCACTTCCTGCGACTGGATCGATAAACCAAGCCGTCTGGGCTCGCGAAGCTACGTTGCCTACGCCGAGAGCTGGGTTTATTTGCAGGTCGTTCGCGTTGACAAGGAGCGTTGCGTCAGCATTTGCGACAACATCGAATGTTCGGTTGGCGGAGAGATCGCCACCGCCGGTTAGACCGGCGCCGGCTGTGAGCGTGCGCGTGGGCTGCACAGCAGTCGCGCCAGCCGCGGAACCCGCCTGAATGGTCGGGTTCACTCGAATGTTGTCGCCGTTGACGATGATGGAGTTGTCGGGGTTTTGGCCGACCGCCAACTGCGTTCCATTGGGCACGAGCCCCGGGCCGGCGAGCGCGTTCACTTCACCGGCGGCGATCGAGACTATTTCATCAACACCTTGCGAAACCGCGAGAATCCACCGCCCGTGGCGACTCGCAAGCTGGAGTTCGCTTGCGAGGGACTTCGCTATATCGAGTATATTTCCCATGGCTTTAGCCCTGGGAACTTTGCACGATCGCGCCGACCGCTAACCCTCCGACTACGGCTCCGACCGGACCGGCCACGAGCGCGCCGACTGCGGCTCCCGCGGCGGCTCCGATGAGCGTCGCCGTGCTGAGACCACCCTTGCTCGAGGCGACCGGAGTAATCGCTCCGCCGCCCGCCCCCGAACCAAGCCGGGGCTTCAAGACTGCCCATGCGGAGTTTTGCTGAGCGAGCGTTTGCGCCGCTGCGCGACTTCCGACGACGAGCAAGTGGTAGAGCTCGCCGGGCTGGCCCTGCATCAACTTCAACGTGTCGTTGATGTCTGCGAGCGTGATCTGATCGGCCGGCAACTCTTGGAGCTGTTGCGCGGCGGTTGGCAAGCCCTCGAGCTGGATGCCTTGCTGGTTCAGGGCTTGCGGAGTGACGGCGATGTAGCCGGTGGCTCCCGCGACGCCCGTGTTCTGGGGATCGAGAACCACATAGCGGTTTTGCAAAAACAACATGACGTTGTTTGCAGCGTCCGCGCCGAGCTCCTGGACACCATCACTCGCGATCGATCCGATCGATGGCGCGGGCGCGTCTTGCGACAAGCGGCCTTGGCCGCGGGGTGCGGCCAGATTCTGATACAAGTGCATGGTTTGGTCCTCTTAGTTCGGGGGCGCGGGAGTCGCGGTCTCTGGCTTCGGACTTTCGATCGGATCGTCGTTTTGGACGATGACGATCGAAGACGAGGCACGCTTTTGATATTCGGTCGATTCGAGAAAAGCTCGAACCGCTGCGCGCATGAAGACGAGAGACACCACAACTCCCACGGTCGACACCAAACCGAGCGCGTAAACCGAGTGGACGACTGAAATCGCCGATACGAACGCGAGCACGAGCAGGAAGAGCCCAATCACCGCGCCGGCCGTGAACGCGATCGCAAGCTCGGTGCGTCGCTTCAATTGGCCGTGGCTGAAAGCAGCTCGGAGGCTTTGCCCCTGCTCATCACGAATCGACTGAAGCCAATTATCCGCTTGATCACCGGGGGCTGTTTTGGCTTGCAGACTGGCGCTTTTCATCGTCGTTCTCAGAGCTTATGATGCGAGCACCATGTCGGGCAAGCCGCGCGCACTCATCACGGGGATCACTGGGCAAGACGGATTTTACCTCACCCGCCTTTTGCTCGAAAAAGGCTACGAGGTTCATGGGGTTGTGAGACGGGGGCAAAACCCGGATTTGCCCGTGGGCGTGGGCGTCCATCTTGGGGATCTCACGGACCCGGCTACCATTTACCAGGCGATCACCGACTCGGACCCGAGCGAGATTTACAACCTCGGTGCCCAAAGTCACGTCGGCGCGAGCTTCAAAGAAGCGTCGTACACGTTTCGCGCGACGGCCGAGCCGATCCTCACGATCCTCGAATGCCTCCGCGCGAACGGCGGCGCCGCGCGCGGCGTCCGCGTCTATCAAGCGAGCTCGAGTGAGATGTTCGGGGATGCGCCGGCGCCGCAAAACGAAAACTCGCCCTTCCGTCCGCAAAGTCCGTATGCGGTCGCGAAGGTCGCCGCGCATCACACCGTCAGTCTCTATCGCAAGGCGTACGGCCTGTTTGTGGTGGGCGGGATCTTGTTCAATCACGAGGGGCCGCGGCGGCCCCCGAGTTTCGTCACGCGCAAGATCACGCGCGGGGTCGCGCGGATTTTCTCGGGTAACGACGACTCTCTCACGCTCGGCAATCTCGATGCTTGTCGGGACTGGGGCTTTGCGGGCGACTACGTCAAGGCCATGTGGCTCATGCTCCAGCAGGACACGCCGAAGGACTACATCGTGGCCACGGGCAATACGCATTCGGTGCGCGACTTCGTGATCGCCGCCTTCGATCACGCCAACCGACTCACGGGTAGAAATCTCCAGTGGGAGATGTTCGTGAAGACGAGCGCCGACCTCCAACGCCCCTCGGAGGTGCCGCATTTGCTCGGCAACGCCAGCCGCACATGCCAAGAGCTCGGTTGGGCGCCCGAGGTCAACTTCGACGGCTTGGTCCGGATGATGGTCGAGGCGGATCTCGAAGACCACGGCGTCGCGTTGATCCGCGCGACCGGTTGACATCTTGTTGCAAGATGTTACATCTTGCTACATGGTGAAACTCTCGCATTCGTGGACCCATCAAGACATTCAACGCGTCTCGGCGGAAAGTTTGGTCGATACGCGTACGATCGAGCGGGCGCTGCGTGGCGATCCAGTTCGACCGGGAAGCCGCACGCGCATCGTTGCCGCGGCGCGCGTCCTTCGTCTCAAGCTTCCGGCCGTGCTTTTGGCCGCTCTCTTGGCGTTCGGGTGCTCGCTCGACTCCGAGAGCTCGCGGCTTTTCGGGAGCGGCGGGGCGGCGGGCGCGGCGGTCGATAGCGCGGCCGGCGGCGTGGCGGGCAGCGTGTCGCTCGGGGGCGGCGCGGGCCCGGGCGGGAGCAATACGGGAGGCGTCAGTGGCAGTCCGCCCGTGGATTCCGGGACAACGACGTGCAGCGACGGAGAAAAGCGACCGTGCGCATGCATCGGGATTGAGGGCTCGGAGCGTTGCACCGGCGGCACTTGGGAAGTCTGCAAGGAAGTGCTCGGCGGGCTCTGTTGCAGTCAGCCCGGGGAATGGCTCGGCTGCTGGGGAAGCGGGTGTTTGGTCTGCCAACAGGATATCGCAGCGTTCCCCCATTACATGGAGCACCACCCTGCTTGCGTGATCACCGATTGCGCGCCATCGGCGCGCGGCGCGTGTAACTCGGCTTGCCCCATGCCGACGGCGGCCGACCAGTGATCTCGTCGATTCGCGTCACCCGCGATTATCCGGTCTCGATTGCGGACAACGACGAATGGGCGCTCGGCGCGTGCCGCGGCGATGCGGATAACGTCAATTGGGACATGCTCTTTTCCCAAATCTCGCGCGATTGTTTGGTGGTCGACGTTGGCGCGCATCTTGGCACGTTCGCGGTGCGGGCGGCGGCGCTCGGCGCCTTCGTCATCGCGCTCGAAGCTGGGAGCTCGAACGTGGAGCACCTTCGCAGAACTGCGCGACTCAATCCGGATCTTCGGATCGAGGTCGTCCACGGCGCGGCCTGGTCGAAGCCCGGACGAGTTCGGTTTCGCGAAGATCGCGCGTACGGAATGATCTGTGCGGAGGGCGGCGCAGAGATTGATGCCGTCACAGTCGACGATGTCGTGGATCTCTATCCGCGCTCGATGCGCAACCCCGACGTTTTCGTCAAAATCGATGTCGAGGGCTCGGAGCCGCAGGTGCTCCGCGGAATGCAGCACCTCCTTGCCTTCGATCCGGTGGTTTTTTACGAAAGCAATTCGCATACGCTCGCGCTCCAAGGCTCGGACATTCTTGAGCCCCGGCGGATTCTCGCGGAGAGTGGCTACGTCAGCTTTTTGATCCACGAGGGCGTGCTCTATCGCCTCGGTCCGGAAGACTCACAGCCGACGGTCTATACCGACGTGATTGCGCTCCGGCGGGAGCGGGCTATATCACCCGCGTCCGGAATGCCGCTTGCGCTCTTTCAATCGGCAATGCTTGCCGGGATGGCGCGTCTGCCCATTGAAGGCAAAGCGCACGTCCGGCGGGAGCTTCTCCGCCGTCCGGATCTCGCTAGCCCCGAGCTTCTCCATTTGATCGGCGAATGACTCGAAACTCGGGCAGCGGCACAATGAACGCCCCACCGGCATCGAGGTAGGCCGCTTCGCGCTCGAGAAACTCGTCTAGGAAGTGCCACGGCAACACCAAGAAGTAGTCCGGCTTTTTCGCCCGCGCCTCTTCCTCGGAGATGATTGGGATTAACGAGCCGACGGTTTTCTTTCCCCACTTGTCCGGGTTCCGCTCGGCGGCGGCCGCGATCATCGGGTGCTTCAAGCCGACATATTGGAGAAGCGTGTTGCCCTTGGTCGAGGCTCCGTAGACGTAAATGGTTTTTCCGCTCGAGCATTCCTTGGTGATGAAACTCGCTAGCTCGGTGGTTTCAGAAATCACGCGCTCGGCGAAGGACGTGTAGGCGTCGAGGCTGTCGAGGCCCATCCGGAGCTCGTCTTCGCGCATGCGGAGCACCGATGGGGAGGGAGAGCGGCCGAGCGCGGCCTTTCGCACGAACACGCGGATGCTGCCGCCGTTGACATCATTGTGCTCCACGAATTCGACCGCAAACCCGTGCGCTCCCAAGAGGCGCTCGAGCGAAAGCAGCGAGTAATATTCCAGGTGCTCGTGACAGATGTTGTCCCACATCGTTCGGTCGAGCATCGATTTCAAGTCGGCCATTTGGATGATCCAAACGCCATCGGGCGCGAGCACGCTCGCAACATCGCGCACGAAAGCGTTTGGGTCGTCGAGGTCGTAGAACATCGCGATAGACGTCACGATGTCGGCGGGCGAGCTCATTTTTTCGTGGTAGGCCGCTGCGTTGAAAAAGTCGTTGATGATGAGGTTGTTTCCCTCGCTCGCGGCGGCGATCAGATTCTTCGCGGGCTCAAATCCGACGCGGGTGACGAAGTCGTCCGGGCGTCCGAGAGCGCCGCAGTAGGCGCGCAGCAACGTCCCGTCATTGGCGCCGATGTCGAGCGCGACCAACTTTTCGGGCAACCGATCGCGCTCTTCGGCGATCCAAGTGACCGCCAAGGCGGCGATGTCCTCGAGCTCTTTCGTCATGGATCGGTTGGTGCTCGAGCGATACCAGTAATGCCGATACATTTCCTCGGGCGGCACGGTGTGACGGAGTTGCACCAAGGTGCAGCCGCGGCAAAGCACCAAGTCGAGCGGGTAGGACGGCACGACGGTGTCGTCATCGACGAAGGCCGACAAGTAGAGCTCGCCGAGGCCCAGGACTTCGAGCAGATCGGCGGAGTGACAAGCCCGGCAGACTTCGATGGTGCGCATCTCGACCCCGAGTGTCGTTCGAGAGGCCCGGTCCGGTCAACTAACCGCGGGCAACGAGCGCGAGATTCGTGTCTTCTTCGGTGATCGATTCAACGACCATCCCGAGCCCGGCCATGAGATCGAGGAGGCGCGCATGGTCGAAGCCCGCATAGTGCGCGTTCAGGCGCCAGTTTTCTCTGCCGACCACGGCTTCGTGGCCGCCGTAGATCCAAAGGCTTGCCTCGCGCGCGTCGAATGTCCCATCGAGATAACGCTGACAGAGCACGCGCAAGTTCGGGACGCGGAGGGTCAGGCTCCCGCCGGGCTCCAAGACGCGTTTCCATTCGACCAGAACGGTCTCCGTGTGCATCCAGGACGTGTGCTCGAGAATGTCACCCGCCAGGATCTCGGAGAACGCGCCGTCCGGCCACGGCAGCGGGCCGAAGACATCGACCGTCTCGTCGCACGGCATGCCTTCGGCGATGTCGACGTTCCAGAAGTCGTCTCGCCAATCGGGGCCGCAACCGAGGTTTAGCTTGTTGAAGTCTTCTCGTTGTCGCATCTATTCGATTCCCATCGCGCGGAGCATGTTCGGGAAAGAGTGGCGGGCGGCGTACGCGGACTGGCGCTCGAGCGCAGCTCTGCGCTTGTCGTCGTCTTCCAAGAGATCTCTCACGACCGCGTCCACTTCTTCTTTGTTTTCGTAGACGACGACCGCGCCGACGTGGCCGTGCAGGTCGAAGTAGGATTTGCTCCGGTCGACGACGAGCGGGATCTTAGCGGCCATGCAAAAACGCGCCGAGGCTGACGAATAGGCGCGACTCGTTGCGACGCGCGCCAGCAAGGCGACGCGGTGGCGCGCGAGCTCGGAAGCGCACTCGGCTTCGTTCATGAAGGCTCGTCGGGGGCGAAAGCGGCGCCAGCCGCGGGTTTCGTACCATGACGAGATTTGGTCGAGCCGCGGTCCGTAGCCGTAGATCGGGACGCCGAGGCGCTCGGCGACGCCGACCAAGAGATCGATGCGACGACTCGGATCGGCGAAGCCCATGAAGGCCAGGCCGCCGAGTGGCTCACGGAAGGGCATTTCGAAGGACGGTACCGGGAGCGGGCAGTAGATGCCGCCGGCCCATTCGAGCGCTTCGGGATGATGGAAGACCAACAGATCGGAGTGGTCGCGGTAGGCATGCATGTTGTGCAGCCACTCGAGCGAGGTTTCCGCGTGGTGATAGTTCACGAATATTTTCGCGCCGCGGGTCCGAAGGATTTCTAGATTTTTGATGTCGCCCGGTCCGAGCGCCTCGCCTGTTGGCTGGCAGCCCCATTGCACTTGCAAGATCACCGATTTCACCGGGCGCTCGTCGGACACTTGTCGAGCTACGTCGATCGAGCGCACCCACGACGCGCGCTGGTGGGCGTCCCGCAAAAACATCGCATGGCTCGCGACCCCGTGGGGGACGGAATTCGGCCGGTAGACGATCAGGAGCTCGGACTTTTCTCGGGCGATGACCTCGGCGGCTTCGAGTGGGCGCTCGGCGTCGAGCAATTCACGCAAGGTGAAAGTTCGGGCGAGCTCGGCGACGTAATCGGAGGGAGCCTCACCGGTCCATTTTTCGTGAAGTGTGGCCGCGGCAAGCTTGGGGAGAGCGGTGTTTGCGTGGCCGCGGATTTCTACCGCGTGGACCTCGTGCGGGTGATGCACCTCGGCAGCCGGATCGGCGTAGATGGCAAATCCCGCGCGCCGCATGTTCTTGGAGAAGCCGACGACGTCGTCGGTCTCGCTGAATCTCACGCCGCCGTAAATCGGAGCCGCGCGACAGAAGAGAACGCTGCCCACGGACTCGAGCTCGATGGGCGATTGCGCGAACCTCGCGACCTCATCGCGCGTTGGCCCTTTGCCAAAGAGCGGATCGATATGGCCGGCGCTCCGGCGGAAGGCCCAGGAGTCGTAAAACTGATTTCCACGCCAAACCATCGGCGCCACAAGGCCCGCGCGGGGACGCTCGTCGAGTGTTCGTTGGAGCCGCTTCGCCAGATCGGGCGCGTACATCAAATCGGAGGTCAGGAAGAGCACGTATTCCACTTCGAGATGCTCGGTGATGAAGTCGAGGCCGACGTTGGACACGTGCGCGAGCGTCTTTAGGCGGACCGGGTTTAGCGTGGAGCCGAAGAGCGGGTTACCGAGCGAGACGTGCAGCACGGACACTCGATCGTTCTCCCTGGCCCACGCATCCAACAAATCCGGAGTCTCGTCGGTGCTGTCGCCCTCGACGCACACCACGAAAGGACGCTCGGCCCAGTCGAGCGATTCGATCTGCGCGCGATAACGACGCACGACCTCGGGGCATTGACGGAAGAGCGAGACAATCGCGAGCCGGTTTTTCTTCACGTCGCGCGGCGGCGGGCGCGGCGCGACTCGAGCGATCGTCGGCGATACCAAATCTTCGAGGAGCGTGCGCATGAGCGCACCGACGTCGGCCGAGGTGAAGCCTGCCCACGAACGCCGCTCTCTTTTCGGTAACGGGTGGGCAGCGGCCTCCTGCATCGCGGCGGCGGCACTGTCCAGATCGAAGTCCCACCACTTCGCATCAGGTTCCCAGCCGTAGACCGGATCGCACGGCAGCATCGCGCTCGCTTTCACGCGAATGTCGCCCTCGGCTGCAAACTCTTCGGGGCCGCCTGATTCGGAATAGATCATCCGGTTTCCCGACAAGAGCGCGTCGAACGCCGGCATGTCCCATCCCTCTCCGTGGGAGAGCGACAGATAAACGTCGCCGTCGCGGTGAAGCGCCAAGAGCTCAGCCTCCGACCACACCTCGACGGGCACCCGCACCCACTGTCGTATTGACTCAGTCGTCCAGCCGTTTGCGCGCACCTCCGGATCAGCCAGCAGCGTCCAAAGATCGGCGAGGCTCCCGGCAACGTGGGTCGTCTTCAGTGTGAGGCGCGCTTCGCCAGGACGGAACGCGCGCAAAAACGCATGCAGGCTTTTCTTTTGGTCCTTGCGCGTGTCGAGCACGCCGATTCGATAGAAGTGGATCGGACCCGGTGAGCGCTCGCGGCCCAGCAAGCCTAGATGCGGATCGTTCGGGAAGAAGGGGACATGGACTTTGTGCAAACGGAAGTCCTGCACCCCGGAATTGCGAAAGGCATCGATGTTCTTTTGGTTCGGGAGCCACCATTGCTTGACGCGATTGGCCTGAGCGACGCTTTGAGGACCGATGCGATCGCGCTCGATCATCGTCGTTAGCGCGACGGGCAACGGACGCGAAACAAGGCGATTTATTTCGGCCGCTTGCTCAGCATCGCCGCGGGTCGGGAAGCCACCCACGAAGGCGCTGACTGGGAGCGCGCGCAGCATGTCCATCACTTCCGCCGCGGCCTCGGGGCGCGCGTGGCCGTAGAAAGGATCGAGCGTGAGATACACCGGGAGCCGCGTGTCGCTGAGAGCTCGCGCCAATCGTCGCCATGCCGCGCAGATGCCCACACCCCAAAGCGCCCACGGGGCGTGAAACTCCGCGGCGCTGAGAGCGCCGGTGGCAACGGGCGGGGGCGGCGGAGCCGGCGGAGGCGGATACTTCGCTGTTACGCGCACGGTCGGCTGCGCGCGATTTTTTCCAAAGCGTTGCTGCTGAAGCGCGCGGAGTTTTGATTGCCACTGATTGCGCTGCGTTTTGCTGTACATCAGAGTGTTTTCATCCACGTAACTATTTCGTTGCCGATGTGCTGAGCTCGGAAGCGATCGCGCGGCCAGTCGAGAACTTGCACGGGGGGCTCACTACGAACGCGAGCCATGGCCTCGACGAGTTTTTCTAATTCATAGTCGGCGTAGGTCGACGAGTGCTCCCAGCCGTGCGCCGTGTAATCGGGATGCACCGGCACCTTTCCCGTCGAGGGAATGAGAATGTCCTCGGATCCCAAGAAGTCGCGTGGGCCGCCGGAGTCGGTGGTGATGACGCGCCGCTTGGCGAGCTTGGCCGCGTAGGCGGGCATATCGAATCCCTCGCCACGCGAAGCGGAAACGTAAACGTCGCCCGGGGCGTGGATCAGTCGAATCAGATCGGGTCCGGACAGGGTGCGGCTCTCGATGCGGATCGATTCCGACCAGTTTTCTTTCGTCCAGCCGTTCGTGCCGAAGCTCTCTGCCGCGACCGTTTCGGGCGTGGGCATGCTCCGGTGCACGTATTGACGCTTGATCGTGAGCGTCGCGTCACCAGGACGAAACGCGCGCATGAAGGCTCGGATGAGATTGTCGGGCGCCTTGTGCGGACTCCAGGAACCGATCCAGTAGAATGCCTTCGCCTCCTGCGGCGGATCGAGGCGCAACAGCTCGTCCTCGTCAAAATGCGGTACGCCGAAGTGGCGGACGTTTTTCAGACCGAGCGCCTCGAGCGCCTCACGATTCGCGCTACAGGGCACCCAAACACCGACCAAGCGCGCGAGCGATGATGCGATCGCCGGATCAAAGTCTTGGCGCTCGAACATTGTATGAAAAATGGTCTTCGGCTTGGTGGGCAGCGCTCGGATCGCGCGACCGAGCTTTTGCGCCGTTGCAAACGCGCCGGACCACACGCGGATATCGATATCCAAGGCGTTACACGGTTTGCCCAAGTGTCCGGCTTCCCTTGCCACTTCGTCAGACCGAGTCGGAATGGGCGGAAGCCGCACGTCGGCGCCAACTAGAGCGAGCGCGCGCGCCCAAGCGCGAGCTGCGATGTCCCAGCCCACCTCGAGCCGACTCCAAGGAATATCGAAGCGCACGTAGGGATCGCCCGCGCGGGGCGGGATCACGGGCTCTACGCCCGGGCGAAAGCGTTCCTCTTGGAGTTTTTTCAGGCGCTCAATCCACGTTATTTCAGGCATCGCTCGATCCATTCACTGAATTTTTTGGCCACAGCTTCGGGCCGGTGAGCTTCGGGCAACGCGCGCTTTTTCGGCGGCCTCTCCTTGGCTTCGCGAAGCGCCCACATAAGATCCGAGAGCGGATAGTCGATCAGCGATTGGCCCTCTCCCCAAATTCCGGCGTACTCGGGGGCCGCAATGGTGCCCGTGGCGTGCACCAAGATGTCGTCTTGGTCCAAGAAGTCTTCGGGGCCGCCCGAGGCGGACGTCACGATGCGCCGGCCGGCAAGGCGGGCGCGGAAAGCGGGCAGGTCGATGCCCTCGCCGCGGCTCGCGGAAGCGTAAATGTCGGTGCGCGCTTCGAGCGCGAGCATCTCATCCGCAGACAGCGTGCCATCGATGATCTCGATCGCTTGGTGCCAGTTGTCGACACGCCAGCCGTTGTCTCGCGTCTCTCCGCACTCAAGCTCGGAAGCAATTACGAGCTCGGGGCCGGCGTAGACCGATCGCGTCCATTGGACGGCTCCGATCTTCAGGATGAGCTCCGCCTCGCCGAACTTGAAGGCACGCATGAATGCGCGAAGCAGTCGATCGGGGGCTTTGCGCGGCTCCCACCGGCCGTGCCATGCGAACACGCGAGGGCGGTCGCTTGGCGGCGGCAGCGACAAATGAGGATCGTCGTCAAAGAACGGCAGCGGGATCACGCCGACGTCGTCGAGACCCGCGGCCGAGAGACGCTCGCCGTTCTTTTCGCAGGGGACGAATACGCCTTCGAGCTCGGCGAGCTCGGCGACCACTTCCTTCTGCACCGCGATGCGCTCGAACATCGTGTAAAACATGCGCGGCCGGCGAGAGGCGCGGAGCGCCTCGAAAACATGACCCATGTTGTGAATACCGCCGAGCGGGCACGAAAAAATGTAGGCGTCCCACGAGCTCACCGGGATTGTGAGCGGCAAGTACTTTTTGATTTCTTCGTTCGGGGCCGATTCGGTGAAAACCTGCACCGGCGATTTCAAGCGGACATCCCAGCCGGCGAGAAGCATCGCGCGCGTGTAGGCCCGGGCAGCGATCGCCCAGCCGTCGGCGGGATTGGCCCACA
>DASRAP010000434.1:0-16854 GCA_035638155.1 Gemmatimonadaceae bacterium
TGCGCGCTACCGGGATGACCAGACCGACCGCTCGAACGAGTTCGGCCTCGAGACGTCGGTCATTCGCGAGCTCGGCCGCTACCGTTTCCTGACGCTGCGTCACCGCTATTCGTCGCGGCACGTGCTCGACTACCGCCTCGGTTCGGGCAGCACCATTGACCTTCGCACGCTGCTCGCGCTCGCGGCGAACGGATCGCTTTCGGGCCTCAACAGGAACATCGAGCGAAGCACCGTCTCCATTTCGACGTCGCTCGGTCACACCGATCCGACGCACATCGCGCGCGGACTCCAGCTCCTGCCGTCGTACGAGATTACGACGCCTCCCACGCACAACACGATCGAATTCTCCCACGCCGAGCTGCCGTTCTCCGCATATGTCCCGCTCGCGAAGCGCGTGGCATTCGCGATGAACGCGCGCATCGGCCGCGTGTCTCCGTTCGGGAAGACGGTGGCGGGCGGTGGAACGACCGTCGATCCACTCGTCGCCGTGCAGATGCGTGACGTCCTGCTCACCGCCGGCGGGACGGGAAGCGTGCGCGGCTGGGGCAACGGACTCCTCGGCCCCAAGCAGCTCAATCTTCAGTTCAAGACTCTGGCGGGTGGCGACTCGGTCCAGATCACCGGAACGGATGGCTACATCCCCGCGGGCGGGCTCGCGCGAACCACGGCGCAGTTCGAGCTCCGTCTTCCGTTCCCGGGGCTCAGCGAAATGTGGGGCACGCACGTGTTCGTGGACGCCGGGCGTGTGTGGACGACCGATCCACAGTTCAAGCGCGCTAACGTGAACAATGAAGAGCGATGGTTCTACTCCACGGGCGCGGGGATCGACATCAACACGATCGTCGGCCCGATCCGCGTGAGCCTTGGTTACAAGATGAATCCGTCGCCGCTCGACGTGCGCTCAGCGAGCGACGTGTTGAAGGCCATTTCTGCGGGCTTGCCGGCCACGTCGGCTCCGGTCCGGAGCGCACTGCGGCGACAGATCCATATCTCGCTTGGACAGCGGTTCTGACTACTGTTTGCTGAGCACCACCCACCACGTTCCCGAGTTACTCACCTCGCTGATCGTGCCGGTGATGTACTGGCCGCGATAGTCGCTGCCTGCGGGCGGCGTCACGGTGATCACGTACGCCCCTCCGGGAATTGTCGGAAACTGGAAGAACCCGTTCGCGTCCGTCTTGACCGTTCCCGCGGGGTCGCCCACGAGCGGCGTGTCTCCGTCGTATCCAAGGTGCGGATACGCCGTGATGGTCGCGTTTTGGATGCGCGGCGCCGTCGCGAATGTGTCCGGGCCAACCCCGTGACCGAGCACGTAGCCATGGAACGATCCGGGTTGCGTCGATCCCGGTCCGGGTTGCCCGACGGTGGTGTCGTTGGATTTTCCTGCGGCGAGTCCCGCGAGTACGGATGGATGTGGTGATGTTGAGTCGTCGCTGCACGCCACCGCCACGGCGAGGGCAGCAATCCCGCTGATGAGAATCACTCTGAACCGCGACATCGAATACTCCGGTGAATTGTCCGACCCTTGTACCTGCCGATGCATGCCGCGCGTCACGAGAAACCTCCGGTGACGGAGCTCGCGTTCGTCAGGTATAACACGCATGCGTCGTCTACTGCTCTCCTCCGTTTTGCTGTCCTCGGCCGCCGTTGCGCAGGTTCGGCAGGCCCCTGGTCTCGAGCTCGGCGCCAACGCGTTCGGCGACGCACAGGCGCGCGCTTCGTGGCAATCGCAGCCGATCGGCCCATTCAGCTTCATGCTGAATGGTGCCGCGGCGTCCATTCCGTTTTCGGACGGGCGCGCGCTGGGTTACACCGCCACAGCCACACTCTCCGCACGCATTCGCTCCGGCGGGTTCTGGTTCGGCGCCTCGCAGTCCGATGCCCAACTCCACGCCGCGCTTGGTGCGTGGCACGCGGTGGGCCGCGCGCTGATCACGCTGTCGCTCGAGCCGGCGCAGCGGGCGTCGTCACGCCGCGTCATCGAACAACACCAGATCCACGGCAACGACAGCGTGTGGACCGACACGTCCGGGTGGCACTTCTATCCCACGACCGTCACGCGCACGGACACGAGCAACGAAAGCATGCTCGCGTCACTCCCGTCGCTCGCGCTGCGCGCCGATTGGGCGCACGGGCGTTGGTCGGTGACCGCGGCGGGCGTGAAGCGGCTGGGCGAAGAGCGTTACACAACCGGCTCGCTGAGCGTGACCGTAAGTCTCACGACCATGGTGGGCGTGACGGCCACCGTCGGATCGGCGGCGCGCGGACTCGTCGAGGTTGGTGAGCCATCGCGCTTTGTGTCCGCCGGCATCCGCGTCTGGCCGTCGCGACACGTACCGTCGAACGCGCCCGTGCGCGCAGCCGCTACGGCATTCAGAATCGTCCCCGCCGCGGACAGCACGTATCGCGTCACGCTGCGCGTTCCGGGTGGCCGGACCGTGGAAGTCGCCGGCGATTTCAGCAACTGGGAACCGGTACCATTGCGCGAGTCATCTGCCGGCGTGTGGGAAACCACCGTGCGCATGGCGCCTGGCGTACATCGCGTCAACGTGCGCGTGAATGGCGATCGTTGGACGGCGCCGCCCGGCACGCCGACGGTCAACGACGACTTCGCGGGCCGCGTGGGATTGATCGTGGTCAAGTGACGCGGCCTGTTCGCTCGTTCCCTGCACCGGTGACACCCGTGACACCGGTGACGCCGCGGGAAGTCGTCAGGTACAACGAGGCAGTGACGGATGTGATGCTGGTGCGTGCCGCGGTGGCCGGCGACGCGTCCGCGTTCGCCCAGCTCGTGGACCGGCATGCGCGCGTATGCATTCGCTACGCCACGCGCATGCTGGGCAACGAGCAGGACGCCGAGGACGCCGCGCAGGAGACGTTCGTTCGTGCGTACCGCGCGCTGGCACGATTCGACGAGAGTGTGGCGTTCAGGACCTGGCTCATGACGATTCTCATCAACCGGTGCAGAAGCGCGCTCGACACGAGGCGCCGGCGCGAAGAACGTGCAACGTCGGTGGCGTACGAAGCGCGCTTGTCCCTGGTCGAGGCATCGGGTGATGACATTGCGTTACGCGATGCGATCGAGCGGGCGCTCGAACAGCTCGACCCGCTCCAGCGCGAAGCGTTTCTGCTCAAGCACGTGGAGGACCTGAGTTATGACGACATGGCGAAGATGACCGGCGCGGGAGTCTCGGCGCTCAAGATGCGCGTGCGGCGTGCGTGCGAGCATTTGCGCGCGCTGCTCGAGGAGGAGCGCCATGCGTGACCTGGACACGTTGCCTCCGGAGCTCGTTCGCGCGGCGCAGGTGCTCAAAGCCTCGCGTGAACCGGGCGCGGAGTGGCGCGATCGCGTGGTGCGAGAGGCAATGGCAACGCCCGTGCTGCAGCCGCGGACTCGGTGGGCACTGCCGGTTGCGGCGGCGGTCGTCGGCGCGCTGTTGGGTGGTTCGGCCGTGTACGCAGTGATGCATCGCGATGCCGCGACTGCTGCCGCGACCGCTGCCGCACCCCGCGTCGCCGGGCTCGCGCGCTCGGCCGTCAACGCGAGCTCTCGTGATGTGCCCGTGCGCTTCACGCTGCGCGCGCCCGATGCGGTGACGGTGACCATCGTCGGCGATTTCAATGGATGGCAGCGCGACGCGCTCCCCCTTCGTCGTTCGCGCGACGGCACCACGTGGACGGTCGACGTGCCGCTCAGGCCGGGACGCTACACGTATGCGTTTCTCGTGGATGGTGTGCTCTCACGCGACCCCGCGGCGCCCCAGGTGCGCGACACGGATTTCGGGGCGGCCAATTCAGTGGTGATGGTCAAATGAGGGCTAGAGGGCTGGAGGGCTGGAGGGGTGGAGGGGTGTTCTTTGTCGCGCTGGTGTTTTTGCTTGCGCAGCCGGTTTGTGCGCAGGACCGGCCTTACGCGTTTCCCGCTTCGCTTGCCACTGAAACGCGCGCCACGCTCACGCGCATCGCGGACTCGGCGCGTGCGGCGAACGTCCCGGCCGATCTCATCGTCGCGAAGGCGGCGGAGGGCGTGCTCAAGGGTGCTGACGATGCGCGCATCGTGCGCGCGGCCCGCACGCTGTTCGGTGAGCTGGTGCGGGTACGGGCGGTCCTCCCGCCATCAGCGGGGTCCGCATTGCTGAGCGCCGCGGCGAGCGCGCTGCACGCAGGCGTGCCGGTTCCCACCATCGTGCGGCTCAGTGCGGCAGGCGCGAACGAATCCGAGCTCGCGACCGGCCTCGTGGCGGCGGCGGACCTTTCCGCGAGCGGGGTTCCGCCGGCGCGCGCAGGAAGCGCGATCGAAACGCTGCTCAAACGCCACGCACCCGAAGCGGACATTGCCGCGCTGCGCGAAGGAGTCGCCCGGGACGTAGCCGCCGGCCGCGCCCCCGAGTCGGCGCTCGGAGCACGCCTTGATGGCCTGCTCAAGAAGGAGTGAGCAGGTGTATCACGGGGTATGCTGGGCAGACTCAAGCGCGCGTGGCACGGGTTTCGGTCGCGAAAACCCGGCACGAGGTTCGTAACATCGTACAAGAAGCATCACGCGGAAGGCTCGTCAGTTTTCGCGCGCGTGGGCTTTGTCGTGCTCGGCGTGGTCGTGCTCGCCGTGGGCATCATCGCCCTGCCCGCGCCCGGGCCGGGAATGCCGATTGTCGCCACCGGACTGGTGCTGCTTGCACGGGAATCACTCTGGGCGGCAAGACTCATGGATCGCGCTGAACTCAAAGGCCGGTCGCTCATGCACCGCGTCAAGCGCCGGTTTCACCGCGCACGTTGAGCTCAGTGCTTTGAATCGTGCGATGTCGTACGCGTGCGGCGCCGGTGCCTGATGTACGGATGCTCCGAGGCGCGCGCGGCGACACCCTTTGTCGACGGCGCTTGCTTCTGCGGCACTTCCTTTGTCTCGCCAGACGCGTTTCTGATCTCCAGCGTCTTCTTGACGCGCACTGCGCCCTCGTCCGGCTGCACCCTCGCCCCGTGCTCGCGCGCCCACACCTGCGTGAATTCGGCGCCGTAGAAGAGAATCATCGCGCTGTAGTTCACCCACACGAGCACGAGCGCGAGCGATCCCGCCGCACCAAACACCGTACCGGGATCCTTGCGCCCCAGATAGTAGCCGATCGCGAACTTGCCGATCGTGAAGAGCGCGCCCGTGCAGAGCCCGCCAATGAGTGCGTCGCGCCACCTGACCTCGGCATCCGGCACGTATCGAAACACGAAACTGAACATCATCGACACGATTGCCAGCGACACGATGATGTCGAGTGCGATCAGGGCGCCATGCCAGATCCACGATGGAGCAATGTGGTGCAGCACGCCGCCGGCGACGGCGAGCATCGCGCTGACGCCGAGCGACGCCAGCAGCAGGAATCCGATCGACCCGATCATCGCGAGCGATGTCACGCGCTTTCGGATGAGCCGCATGATGCCGCCCTTGGCCGGATCGGGCGCGACTTCCCACGCGGTGTTGAGCGCCTGCTGGAGCTGGACGAACGCACCCGTCGCCGACGCGATCAGCGTCGCGACGCCGATAACGGCGGCAATGCCGCGAACGTTTGACGTGCTCGCGGCCTGGAGCACCTGGACAATCTGGTCACCGCCCTTGGGGCCGATGAGCCCAGTGACCTGTTTGGAGAGGACCTCGCGGAACTCCTGCGGGTCCATGACCCAGCCCATGACGAGCGCAAGCAGCGCGAGGAGAGCGGGGAGCGCGAATACGATGTAGTACGAGGCGGCCGCCGCCATGCCTCCGCACCCGTCAGCGCTGAACTCCTTCGCGGCCAGCCACACAATCCGGCCGAAATCCTTGATCCGGCGCATGTGTTTTGGTACACCACACGCGCAGGAAAGCCGTTATCGGCGCGCGCGCTCCACCCAGGTTCCGGCCGTATCAACGACCGTCATGAACACCGTGCCATCAGGCCCGAAGCCCGCGAGCTCCCGGCCGCGCGGCAACCTCACGCGCTCCACGAGCTGTCCACTGCGGTTCACCACGTCGAACGCAAATCCCGGGTAGCCGCCGTACGACGACGAGGACGGCAGGATCCACACGTTGCCGTCGCGGTCACTGCGCATGCTTCCCACGCTCACCGGTGGCAGCCAATCCGGGAGCGAGCTCGGCGGTGCGAACTCGATCACGTTCGGCCCGCGCGTCATTGCCTCTGGATACGCGGCCTCGTAGTCACTCTTCGCCGCCGCCACGCGCTGGCGCTTCTCGTCGTCCGTCATGCGGCGCCAGTCGATGGGAATCTTCGGCGTCGAGAGCCGCGAGCCGTCGGGCCTGATCCAGTCGATGTGGTAGTCGATGCCGCGCACGATCGCGACGGTGCCGTCGGCGAGCACGGTCCAATCATCGATGTTCGGGAGCACCTCGAGCACGGTGCGCGTGCGGGTAACGCCGCCCACGAGCGTGTCGACCGAGCAGTGATACGTCCACACGCGAACGCGCGCGACCGTGTCCGCTCTGCGCGTAGCGAGATTGAGTCGGACGAGCGCCGCCGAGTCGGCCTCTGGCGCGGCGTGCGCGACGAAGAACGAGTCGCCGCGCACCCGTGTAGCGGGCGCAATGTCGCGAAGCAGCGCCGCGGCGCTCTCAACGCGCACACGTGATCCGTCCGGCGCCAGCTCATGGAACGGAACGAGGTGCTGCGCTTGACCGCTGCGCGCTGTAACGACCGCTGTCAGGACTGCTGCGAGGCGTAGACCTGCTGAGCGATGCATCGTCGGCCCGTGAAGGTGAGCGACTGCGGCTTGCCAGTGAAACCTGGGGCACCGAGCCGGGCGTACAACGGCCGACTGCCTGGTTTGTGATATTGTGCGCCGGGGAATGATACCACGCTATCTTCGCAGCATGCGAGTCCCCCGCCCCTCCAGGTACGGACCGGTGCTCCTCCTGGCCCTTGGCGCGTGCGGCGGAGACTCGAGCGCCGGCAGGAGCGTGATGACCTTGAGGGACGGCGCATGCAAGTCGTGCCGCATTGTCGCGGAATCGATCGCGTACCTGGGCAACCCGGAAGACAGCGTGGCGCTGCGCGAGGATGTCATCCCCGCGCGCGATTCGCGCGGCCGGTACTACCTCGCCGACTTCAAGGGCGGCACGGTGCTCGTGTTCGGACCGAACGGCCGGCTCATGAAATCGTTCGGCAAGCCTGGGCGTGGACCCGGAGAATTCGTTGCGCTCAGAGCCGTGTTCGCCGGCAAAGGCGACACGCTGCTGGTCGTGGGCGGTCCGCAGGTCCACGTGATCTCCCCGGACTACGTGCAGGTGCGCGAGTACCGGAACCTTGGCGGCAGCATCGACGAAATGACCAGCACGCTCCTCGCGGACGGGCGCATTCTCTCCGGCGGGCTTTCGCGCCATCGCTTTCTCATTGTTGACAGCATGGGAAACGTCGCGAGTCGCGTCACGCTCGCCGGAATCGACTCGACTCCGTGCGGTGAATGTGGAGAGCGCGTCTATAGAGAGGCGCGCGAGCCCGGGCTGCTCTGGTCGGGTCCGCTCAACACGTACCGCATCGAGCAGCACGATCTCACGGGCGCGTTCAGGAAACGCTTCACGCGGAGCGCCCGCTGGTTCCATGAATGGGGTCCGACGGAGATCGCGGCGCGCAATGTTTCCGTGGAGCTCTCGCGGCCCCGTCTCATGGGAATCGACGAGGCAAGTGACGGCCTGCTCTACGCCCACGTTTCACTCGGCGAAAACGTCGAGTCGCTCGGCAAGGTCGACGAGGACGTGCCGAAACAGATGGCCGAGCTTTGGGCGCGGGTGAAGACTTACGTCGAGGCCATTGACCCCGAGCGCGGTGCCGTCCTGGCCAGCACAAAACTCGATGGCCTGGTCGTCCCGATGACGGCGCGCGATTACTCTGCACAGCTCGTCGTCGACGATGCAGGAGGCTGGGCATGGAAGATCATTCGGTTTCACGTCGAGGGCAGACCGGCCAGTTGATGGCGGTTGCCTGACACACAAGTCGGGGGGTTCCTGTGGAACTGCACCCCTCCGATCACGTAGAATCAGCGGGACGGGTCCCGACCACTTCAGGAGACACCGCATGCCCACGACGCTCGCGTCCATCGACTCCGCGCTTTTCAGCGCCTTCAAGTCCGGCGATCAAGCAGCCCTCGAGAAAATCTTTCGCGCGTGCTACACGCCGCTCGTCGACGAAGCGATACCGATTCTGAAGGGCGACGGCGCTGCGGCAGCGCGCACCGTCGAGACGGTTTTCGTCGACGCGTGGAAGGCCCGCGCGAACATTCCTGACGCGGCTGCACTCGACGCGGGTCTGCACGGCTCGGTCAGCGACAACGCGTCGCGCATCGTCAGTCGCCACGAGATGGCGCACCACCTGGACGAGCTCGAGGGCGGTCACAAGCAAAAGTCGGCGTCGCGCCCGGCGCCGGGTGTGGACGAGGCGTGGCTCAAGGTAGCAGCCGCTATCCAGGCAACGCGGGGCGACGCTGCGGCAGCGCGGCAGGAAGCCGGCGCGATATCACGCCACGAAGCCGCGACGCAGCTCGCGGCGATGGAGCGGCCGGAATCGAAGGGGCTCCTGATTCTGATGGGCGTCATCGCGATCATCGCCGTGGCCGGATTCGCGGTCTACGCCATGCGCGGGAGCGACGCGAGCGAGCTCGCGAGCGGCATCGCCGCGCCGGACGTGCACGTGTCGCAAACAGGCTCGGGCGAGATGCTCAACATCAACCTGACGGACGGGAGCAAGGCGACGCTCGGCCCGCAGTCCAGGATGCGCGTTCCGGCCAAGTTCGGGACGTCAATGCGCGGGCTCGATCTCGCCGGGACCGCGGACTTCACCGTCGCGCCGAAGGACAAACCAAAGTTCCTGGTCCGCGCGGGTCCCGCGCTCGTCACGGCGAAGGGCACGCAATTCACCGTGCGCAACTTTCCCGAGGAGAATCGCGTGACGGTCTACGTGCGCGACGGAAGCGTGTCGGTAACCGCGAAGGACTCGACGCGCACGATCAGCAAGGGCGCGGCGATCGTGGTGAGCGCGGACAGCCTCATGCGCGACGCAGGGGCGGACGAGATCAAGGAATCCGTGGGCTGGACCGACAGCGTGATCGTGGTGAACAAACGTCCGCTGCGCGAGGCTCTGGTGGAATTCAAGCGCTGGTACGGCTGGGATCTCATGGCCGCGGAGCCCAAGTCACTCGACAAGACGGTGTCGTTCGAGGGCCGCGTCGGGAAGTACGACGGCGCGTTACTCTCGCTTCAGCAGCAGAACGGACTCACGAAAGACTGGAAGGGGCAAAACATGGTGCTGAAGGAAACGGGCGCAGGTGCAGCACCCCGGAACGCAGCGGCCCCTCCGAAAAAGAAATAGACCTACTGCAACCGCGACGAGTGCCCCGCGACGAGCTGCCAGCGCCCGTCGCGCCAAACGAAGACGTCGGTAAAGCGCGTGCGGTTCGCGACCGGCTGGCCGCTCCGGCCGGTCGCCGACACTGTGCTGCGCGCATTCAGCACGGCGGTGTTGCCATGCAGCTGAATGACGACCTCGTCGAGCACAGTTGTCGACTGGTTTTTCTTGCAGTCCTTCTCGCCCGCCAGGTCTTCCTTTCTCGTGACCACTGCGCCGCTGGCCGTGGTGAAGATGAACTCGTCGGCTTCCACTCGCCCGAAGTATTTGTAATCGCACTCGCGGTTGGCGCGCGCGATCTCGTTTTCGATGGCGATCAATTCCTTTCGCACGACGGCGGTGTCCTTCGATTGAGCCGCGGCGGAGCTCGCGAGCAGCAGGAGCGGGACGAGCGCGTATTTCATGCGCTTAACTTATCCCCAGGCTGCGGCTCCTTCACATATCGGATCGTCCCACCTGCGAGGACTTCCGCGCCGGGCGTAAGCGTCGCGTCCTCGACCTTGCCCGGCCCCATGATGTGGACGACGCGGACGCCGCGCGCGAGGAGATAATCCGCGATGATGCGGCGGTGGCAGCGCCACCACACCGCTTCCGCGCACATCACCGCGCACACCTCCGATTCCGCGACGGCGACCAGCGCGTCAATCGCGGCAGCGAACTCCGCGGTCTCGGCGTGATCGGCGTAGTTGCGGAATGCCTCGATGCGCCAGTACGTGTTGTGCGAGGGTGGTGCCCCTTTTTTGTGGTGGCGCCGCCCGCCGAGCTCGGGCACGTGCGTGTACGTGATCCCTTCGGCTGTGAGCGACGCGGCGAGCGCATCGCCGTTGAACTGCGGCACTGTGCGGGACCGGGGGATCGCACGAACATCCATCAGGTGCGTCACCGCGTTCTCGGTGAGCAGCGCAATGAATTCCTCGATTGATCTCGTTGAATGCCCGATCGTGTGAACGCTCACGGGCCGGCCCACCTCTGCGTCATTCGGCCCTGATCGCGATCATCGGCTCCACTCTCGTCGCGCGCCGCGCCGGAAGCAGGCACGCGAGCAGCGCAATCACCACAACCGCGCCGAACGCCGCACTCAGGACGAGCGTATCGACGGGATTCGTTCGGAACAGGAGCGGCGCGAGAAGCGATGATGACGCGGCGACGGCTGCGATCCCGGCCGTCGCGCCAGCGATCCCCACCATCACGCCTTCGCCGAGCACCATGCCGAGCACGCGGTTCGAGGCAGCACCGAGCGCGATGCGAATGCCGATCTCGCGCTTGCGCTGCGCTACGGCGAACGAAAACACGCCGTAAATCCCCACCGAGGCAATGAGCAGTGCCAGCACGCCGAACATCGTGAACAGCGCACGCCCGAGTCGCCACGACGTTGCTCGCGCGTCAATGTTTGCCTGAAGCGGCGTCACCGTCGCGTACGGAAGGCCCGGTGCGGCAGTCTGCAGCAACTGCCTGAGCGCACGCGTGGGGTTGGCGCCGCTGCGCACGCGCGCGAGCAACAGTGCGCCCGAGAAGTCCGCCGGCTGCTGCTCGATGGGAATGTAGATCATCCCGGATCCGTAATCCTCCACGAGCTTCTGCCGTCGCACATCGGCGACGACACCCACGATCGTCGCGCACTGAGTGTTCCCGACCTCCAGGCACGATCCGACCGGGTCTGTCCCCGGATACCACTTTCTGGCGATGGACTCGTTGATCATGACGACCGGGGGGCGGCCGCCGCGATCATCCGACGTAAATGCGCGCCCTCGCGTAATGCGCGCGCCGATCGTCGTGAAGTAGTCCGCGCCGACTGACGTGTAATACGGCCCGCCATCCTTGAACACGGGCAACGAATCCACCCGCCCCGGCACGCGGACCCTGACCGCGTTGCCCCAGTACGAGAGCGGCATGTTGTTCGCAATCGCGACGTTCGTGACGCCCGGGATCCGCGCCGCGCGTTCGCCGAGATCGCGCATGATCGCCGCGGTTCGCTCAGCACCCAGTCCGGCGCGTGAGAGGTCGACGCGAGCGCTCCACAAGCCGTCGGGTGAGAAGCCCATGTCGAGCGTGTCGACGTTGTGCAGGCTGCGCACAAAGAGCCCGCTCCCCGCGAGCAGAGCCGCGCAACTCGCGCATTGAAAGCCCAGTAGGGCATACCGCGCCGCCCGATTGCGGCGCGTGAGTGACCGCGACGCCGTGCGGACGGCCGCGCCGAGGTCTTCCTTCACGCTGAGTGCGGGCACGAGTCCCGCCGCCACCGCAGCGAGCGCGCTGACGCCAAGCGCAATCAGCGCGCTGCGCACATCCAGCACGAGCGAGCTCCCGGTGCCCGTCTGCAACGCGTGCAGAAGAACCGGGCCACCCACGTACATGATGGCGAGTGCGCACGCGCCGCCAGTCGCCGCAAGAATCAGCGCCTCGGTCATGAGGAGCGCCGCCAGGCGCTGGCGGGTCACGCCAAGCACCTGCCGTATCGCGAGATCGCCCGCGCGGCGAATGTTGCGCGCGAGCGTGATGTTCGCGACGTTCGCACATGCCGTAAGCAGAACGAAAATGGACACGGCGGCGAGCAGTACCGCGACTTTCGATTCAGGTTCGAGCGTTGCGTCGAGCCGCGGCATCGCGGGCGCGAGCGCGACCACGGCAGTGGTCGCTTCAGGCCGACCAGCCGGATGCGCAGCGCGCACCGCAACGGTGGCAGACGCTGCAGCCTGCGCGGGCGACACGCCGGCCCTGAGCCGCGTAACGATGCCCATCCAGATGCTGAAATTCGTCCGCCACGCGGGGTACGAGACCATGACAAGTGGTGAAGCGCTGATCGGCAGCCACAGGTCGGCCGCCTCCGCGCGCGTTCCCGCAAAACCGCGCGGCGCCACGCCAACCACCGTGTACCGCGCGTTGTTGATCGTGAGGACCTGGCCGACGGCGTCAGCGCGCGCGCCGAACTGGGTCTTCCAGAACGCGTCGCTGATCACAACGACCGGCGCGCCGCTCGGCGGTGCGTCGTCCTCCGGGAGGAGGAGCCGCCCGCGGGCCGCCTGCGTACCGAGGACACGGAAGTACTCCCCGCTCACAGCCATCGCCGAGACAGGGCGCGCGTCACCGCCCGTGCCAAGCGACATCTCCGCCGAAGTGAACATCGCCGCGCCGGCAAAGACGCTCGTGTCGCCGGCGAGGGCCGTGAACACCGGATACGAGTGCACGGTGTTCGTGTACGTGTTCTCGCGACGTGTAACGGTGAGCGCCGGCGTGTACAGGCCCTCCGGATGCACAACGTGGCGGGGCGGCCGAAACACGAGCTCGTCGAGCACCGCGAGCATCGTGGCGTTCGCCCCGATGCCAAGCGCGAGCGTCCCGATCACGAGAGCGCTGAACGCGGGCGCTCGCCGGAGCGACCGCCACGCTTCGCCGATGATCTGCGTGAACGACGACACCGCGGACGCGGACGCAAGCGCACGCCGGAAAAACGACGACGACGTCAGTGGAGGGGCATCAGACCTGGCGGCCGGCGGCGCGTGCAACGTGCGGGCGTAGCGCTCGAGTTGTTCATGAAGCGACGCAGCGCTCGGCCAGCGGTCGGTGGGATCGATCGCCAGACAGCGCTCGACGATGCGCGCCAGGTCGCGCGGAACATGCGGCGCCGCCACCCGCAGGGGCGTGAACTGCTGGCGCCTCGCTTCAAGGCGTGTCGCATGTGAAAACGGCAACCGGCCCGCCAGGAGCCGGTACGCAAGGACACCCAGCGCGTAGATATCGCTTCGCCGATCGGTGTCGACTATGCTGAAGATCTGTTCCGGAGAAGCGAAACCCGGCGTGCCGGCGGGCACACCTTGGCCGGTCATACCGTGGTCGCGAAGCGGCGTGAGAGCGATCCCGAAGTCGGTCAGTCGTGCATGCAAGCGGCCGTACCCGGGTTCGAGTAGAACGTTTTCGGGTTTCAGGTCACGATGCAACACGCCGGACGTGTGAACGAATGCGAGCGTGCTCGTGATATCGAGCATGATGCCGCACACTTCCGCGACCGGGAGCGTGCCGCCGCGATCCACGAGATGCGAGGCGAGTGAGTTGCCGCCAAACGCCATGACGACGGCAACAGCGTTATCGCTCTCAATGACATCGTAGACGGGGACCACACCAGGGTGCTGAAGATGCGCCGTGAGGCGAGCCTCACGGAGAAACGCGTCGGATCGCGCCGGATCCGCGGCGAGCTCCAGACGCAGCACCTTGATGGCGACCATGCGATGCAGGCGCGTGTCGCGCGCCAGAAAGACGACACCCATCGCACCCGCGCCGATTTCGCGGACGATCTGATAGCGCCCGCCGAGCGCGGGAAGAATGGCGGCGTACTCGGGGGATCCGTCGTGATGCATGCCTGAGATTCCGAAGTACCATCCGGCTTTGCAAGGGCCGGGGGACGGACCGTCAGCGGCGCTAGAGTTTCTTCGCGGGAGCGACGAGGATTCCGGCTCCGATCACCACGGCCGCGATGCCGGCCCAGAGCGGCACGTTCACGGTCTTCTTTTCCTTGACGCTCAGGTCGATCGGCCCGAGATGTGCGTCGTGGGTCTTTTTTGTGTACGTGAACCCGCCGAGCGCGAGTCCGACGATCCCGAGCACGAGTAGCACGATTCCCAGGGGTTTCATGATTCTGCGTACTGCCGCAGGCGGCGCAACGTTCCAGCCGCCTGCGGCACTCAGTGTGGGACGCGAGCCTACTGCCGGTCGAAAACGGACTTCGTCTTCTCGTGCGTCGCAGTGGTCGTGCTTTCGAGCGTCAGCGTCTTGCCGTCGGCGGAAAGCGTGTAGACGTCAGTGGAGAAATCCTTTCCGCCCATCTTGAGTGTAGCCGTGAACGAGGTCGCACCGGCCTTTGCGAATGCCTGGGTCATCTTCGTTGCCTGGCCGCCCTGCATCATGGGGTTGTCCTTCCCATCGAAGCTTCCCTTCACCACGGACTGAAACTCGGGAACCTCCATCGTGATCGCGTTCCCGGTCGTGGCGATCTTGAGCGTGGTCTGCGAGCCGGTCATGTTGCCCGTCTTCCACTTCCCGGCAAACCCGGGGCCGCCCGAGACGCGTGTGTCCGTCGACGTCGTCTGCGTGCTCTTGCCATCCGCTCCGGTGACGTCGGTGACCACCGTGAGCGTGTTGCCGTTCACCGCCGCCTTCATCTTCTGGACAACTTTTCCGTTCATGGTGAACGTGATGTCCCACGTCGTGGGATTCACTTCCTTGCCGGCGATCGAGATCCCGTTGGGCATCGCGTAGGCTTTGCCGGCGAGATCGAAATCCGTGTCAAATCCACCGCCGCTGTAGTGCCAGACACCGCTCGCGTTCTTCGAGAAGGTGTACATGGATCCGCCCATCTCGCTCTTTGCGAGGTTGAGCTTCCATGTTCCGGCAAATCCGTTCGCCTGTGCCGAGGCAATGGATGAGACTGCGAGTGCCAGGACCGAAATGCGGGCCAGGCGGGTCATTCGTGTAGCCACGGCGACTTCCTCCGTTCGATGTGCGTGTATTGCAGGCCTTCTTCGAGCCTGGGAAAGATGCGCCATGCGCGTGGACTTAGCGAGGGAGCGGCCTTGCAAAACCCGCACAACTTCATCAAGCAATCGTGTTCACCTGACGCCGCGCCACGCACATTATTCACCATGCCTACTCGTCTTCGCCTCCCGCTCCTCGCGTCCGCGCTTATCTTCTCCGCTCAGCCAGCGTTCCTGCGGGCGCAGCAGCCGCAGCAATCCCTGCTCGTCAGCACCAGATGGCTCGCCGATCATCTGAGTGATGCGAACCTCGTCATCCTCCAGGTCGGCGACGGGATGCAGGCGTCGTCGGACGAGTACGCAAAACAGCACATTCCCGGCGCGCGTTACGTGACCATGAGCGCGTTCGCGGCGCCCCGCGACACGACGTCCGGCGCACGCGTGCTCGAGATGCCGCCGCTCGATACGCTGAAAGCGCGCCTCGAGGGGCTCGGAATATCCGACAACTCGCGCATCATCCTTTCCTACGGTCCGCAAGTGAGCTCGGCCGCGACACGTGTGTTCTTCACCCTCGCGCACGCCGGATTCCTCAACGCGACCTCGGTGCTCGACGGCGGGAGCGCGGCATGGTTCAAGGAAAGCCGCGCCACATCGGCCGACGTGCCGGCGCCGAAGAAAGGAACGCTCAAACCGCTCGCGTACGACGCGTCTGTCGTCACCGGTGATTGGGTGCGTGACAACAAGGACAAGCCCGGCATCGCGTTCATCGACGCACGCGCGACGGTGTTTTACGAAGGCACGCAGGAGGGAGGCCCGCGCACGGCACGCAAGAAAGGACACATACCCGGCGCGAAAAACATTCCGTTCAACACGATGACCGACGACCAGCAGGTCTGGAAATCACCGACGGCTATCGCGCAGATGTTCCGGGACGCGGGCGCAAAGCCCGGCGACACCGTGGTCGCGTACTGCCACATCGGGCAGCAGGCGACGCAGCTGCTCTTCGGTGCTCGCCTCGCGGGCTTCAAGGTCGCGCTCTATGACGGATCGTTCGAGGACTGGGCGTATCGCGACTGGCCCGTTGAAGTGAGCGAGAAGAAGTAACTGCGCGCGCACGCGCTTTACGTGTTCGCCCCTTGCAAACAGGGCGGCAGCGTCGAGATTCCGGCGCTCCACCATGGTGCCTCCCCTCTCGGTTCGCGGACTCCGCAAGAGTTACGGCGACGTCGTCGCGGTCGACGGTCTTGACCTCGAGATCGGCGTAGGCGAGTGCTTTGGCCTGCTCGGCCCCAACGGCGCCGACAAGACCACGACGATCGAGATCTGCGAAGGCCTCCTCGAGCCGGATGAAGGTGACGTGCTGTTGCTCGGCATGTCGTGGAAAACGAACGAGCGCGAGCTCCGCCAGCGGCTCGGCGTGCAGCTGCAGGAGACACAACTCTCCGAGAAACTCACGGTCGCCGAGACCGTGCGCCTGTTCAGAAGCTTCTACGCAAACGGCAACGCGGTCGACGACGTGATCGCGCGCGTGCAGCTCGAGGAAAAAACGAACGCCCGCGTGGGCAAACTCTCCGGCGGACAGAAGCAGCGCCTGGCGCTCGCCGTCGCGATTGTCAGCAATCCTGATCTGCTGTTTCTCGACGAGCCCACGACCGGTCTCGATCCTCAGTCGAGGCGGCACCTGTGGGATCTGATCAGGGAGACCAAGACGGCGGGACGCGCGACGGTGCTGACCACGCATTACATGGACGAGGCCGAGGTGCTCTGCGACCGCGTCGCGGTGATGGACCACGGGCAGATCATCGCCATGGATCCGCCGCGCACGCTCGTCGCAGCGCTGCTCGGGCGGGGCTTCACGAAGCCGATGGTCCAGCAGCAGGCGACCCTCGAGGACGTGTTCCTAGACCTCACCGGTCACGAGCTCCGGGAGGACTGATGGCCCAGGCGCTGCGGCTCACGCTCATGTACCTGCGGGCGTACCTGCGCGACCGCACCGCGGTGTTCTTCTCGCTCGT
>DASRAP010000435.1:0-10597 GCA_035638155.1 Gemmatimonadaceae bacterium
TCCGCCAACCACACGGGCGGCGGGCGCAACGCGTCCGCCATTCTCCATCGCCAGCGCACGAATCTCGCTACCCGGAGCCGCAGCCGGTTTGGCGGTGCGCGCGTCCGGGAGTGTGTGCGCGAGCTCGACGTGGCCCGGATCGCGCGATCCGAGCGTGCGCAGGCCTTCTTCGGCCGCAATCTGATGCAGCCGCTCGTAGGCGCTGTAGTTCTCGGACGATCCGTCGATAATGAGATCGGCAGCGAGACCATCCGTATGCCGCGAGCGCGTTGTCCACGTGACAACGGGACCCGGCGCGGTGCGTCCCTGCTCGAACAACTGATCCTGTCGCGGCTGGCTGCGCCGTGTTTCGGCGACCGTCACGTCATGGCCGTACTCGGACTCCATGCGCTGAATGACCCGTTCAATGCGAACGCGGAATTCAGGCTGGAGAGCCGAGAGGTCGGCGATGACCGCGAACGGATCGTGCGGGACTGTCGCGTCGGCCGCAGGGATGCCGGATGACGCAGGCGCGCTTGACGCATCGGCGTTTGCCGGTGCTGGTGAGCTGGCGGCCGGAGTGCTGAGGACGCGTTCAATGAAGGCGCGGAAATCCTGGAGCCCGGCGGGCACGACCACGTCAGCGGCCACGATCATCGGCGCGGGACGGTCGGTTTCACCTTTCGTCTCTGCGGCCGGCGTCTGTTCGGACTCCGCCGGATCATCGATACACGCGCCGTCGCTGTGCGGCGCAGCGTGTGCCGACCGGACCGCGTTGGCGCGCACGAGTCCGGGAGGCATGCGAAGCGCGTGCGCAACAAGCAGCGAGAAGTCGGGCGCGACGGGCGAATCGGCGCACTGCGCCCCACCGTTTGCGGAGAGCGATGCGCGCGGATCCGCAGCGCCGGCGCTCTGCGTCGGCGGAGTCGCACCAGGCAGGAGTGACTGCGGAACGACGATGAGCGCGCCAAGGGGCAGCGTCATTTGCCGTCCTTCGCAGGTCCCAGCACGGAGCGGGCGATGGTCGCGGAGCGCTCCGCCGGAAGCAATCCAAGCACTTCAGCGGCGCGCCGCTCGGTCATGCCGCCCAGGATGGTCATGATGTCCTGGTCGGACATGCGCTCGAGAACTTTCGCGGCATCGCGAGCGGACATCGCAGCGAAGACGCGCGTGATCCGTTCCTGCTGGGCGGACACAGCCGGCAGAGCGGTGGGCACGAGCCGCGACGCCACGGCGCTGTCGCGCACCGGCTGAGTCGTCCGTGACGTATCCGAAGCCGGCTGCGGTGGCGCAACAGGAAGCGGTTCGCTCGTGGTCGTCGCGGAATCATGCTTCGCGACCCCCGAATCGGAATTGTCTTTCCCCGCGAGCGAGTCCGCGGTCGCGGCGGAATCCTTGCGTACGTGCGCCGAGTCGGCGGCGGTGTGTGCGCGCGCGCGCCTGATACCGGCGCCCGCGCCCGCGATCGCCGAGACGCCGAATACGAGAATCGGGATGATGGCTTTCTTCATGCCTTGTTCCGTTGTGACTGGTACGCTTCCGCCGTGCGCGCGCGTGATTGCGCGATCTCGTCCATTTCTTCGCGCGCCTTGCGGTCGGCGGCGATGCGCCAGTCCGACTGCTGCCGGTCCCTGAGACGCTCGAGAACGCGGCGATCACGCACGCGCTCGACGAGGGATGCCTGCCGCGACGTGGCTTCGCGTGAAGCGGCGGCGAGCTCGCCGCTTGCGGTGGACGCACGCACGTCGAGTTGCTCAACGATGAATGCCGCGCGCTGCAGATCCGCGATGGTGCGTGACGAGCCCGCTCCGGGCGTGACATGCGCTCGCGCCTCCTGATGCCGGGCGCGCGCCGCCTCGTACGCGAGACGGACCGACGCTTCCGCTGAACGCGCGGCGGCGAGTGCGATGGCCGCGTCGCGTTCGCGGCGCTCACGGAGCGACAACAGGCGCGCGAGAGGAAAACGAAAGCGCGTCATGCGGCGGGCCGTGCGGTGGCGTCGATGCGCGCGGCGAGTCCCGCAAGCTGACGGCGCGTGTCGTCGAATGGCGTGTGTTCGGTGGGCGGCTGGCGCAGGAACGAGAGGATCGGCGTTCTGAGCTGCATCGCGGCGTCGACCATCGGGTCGGCGCCCTTGCTGTACGCGCCCACGGCGATGAGGTCTTCCTTTTCGCGGAAGCTGGCTTCGCAGCGGAGGAACGTTGCCCCCGTGTCGCGCTGCTGCGGCGTCGTGACGGCGTCCTTTACGCGGCTCTTGCTCTCGAGCACGTCGATGGACGGATAGTGTCCCGCACCCGCGAGTTTTCTCGTGAGCACGATGTGCCCGTCGAGCACCGATCTCGCAGCGTCGGCCACCGGTTCATTGAAGTCGTCGCCGTCGACGAGGACGGTGTACAGTCCGGTAATCGCGCCCACATCTGAATTGCCCGCGCGTTCGAGCAACCGCGGAAGATTCGCGAACACCGAGGGCGGATACCCCTTCGTGGTGGGCGGCTCGCCGACCGCAAGCCCGATTTCGCGCCACGCCATCGCCACGCGCGTGACTGAGTCGAGCATGAGCAGCACGTGCTTGCCCTGGTCGCGGAAGTATTCAGCGATCGCCGTCGCGACCTGTGCGCCGCGCGCGCGCACGAGCGCGGACTGGTCGCCGGTCGCGACGATGACTACTGAACGCGCCAGCCCCTCGGGGCCGAGCGAATGCTCGATGAACTCGCGCACTTCGCGTCCGCGTTCGCCGAGCAGCGCGATGACATTGACGTCGGCGGTGGCTCGGCGAGCGATCATGCCGAGCAGCGTGCTCTTGCCGACGCCGGATCCGGCAAAGATTCCGATGCGCTGTCCGCGGCCGATGGTGAGCAGTCCGTCAATCGCGCGGACGCCGGTTTCGAGCGGCTGCGAAATGCTGGTCCGGTGCAGCGGGTTCGGCGGTTCGGCCGACATCGAGATGCGTTCTTCCGCGACGAGCGGCGGGCCGCCGTCGATCGGACGGCCGAGCCCGTCGAGCACACGGCCGAGCAGCGACGGTCCGACGTGCACGCGGAGCGACCGACCCGTGGGCGTGACCATCGCGCCCGGGTGAACGCCCTCGAGCTCGCCGAGCGCCATGAGCAACACGCCCTGTTCGTGAAAGCCGCACACTTCGGCGAGCACAGAACGTCCGGGCGTCAGCGACGACAACGTGCAGATGTCGCCAATGCCCACGTCGAGACCCGCGGCCTCGACCACGAGACCGGTGACGCGCATGACGCGCCCGTGCGGCACGAGCCGGGGAAGCGCCGCAACGCGGCGCGCGGCGAGCTCAGGCATCCTGCGCGTGCGTGAGGCGGCGGTAGACCCGCTCGAGCGCGGGTTCGATCCGTCCGTCGATGATCCGCTCGCGGCCTTCCACGACGCATCCGCCCGGCGTGATGCGCGTATCGCCAATCCACTGCGTGGCGCGTCCGGCATCGATGGATTCGCGCGAGCTTTCGTCTTCGAGCGACTCGATCACGGCGAGGTCGTCCGGATGGAGGCGCACGCGAAGCGGCTGGTCGATCGGGAATTCGGCGAGTGCGCGCTTGACGAGACGCGCGACCCCTTCCATGTCCGTCGCGAGCTCGCGATCGATGATGTGCCGGGCAACCGCGATCGCCACCGTGATCACGTTTTCTTCCGCGTTGCCCGTCCACCGCGCATCCGCGGCGTCGATCGCCTCACCCGCTTCTTCGACGGCGCGCGTCGCCGTGCGCAGCCGGGCGCGCTCGGCCTGCTCGCCTTCCGCGCGTCCCTCCGCAAAGCCGGTGGCGTATGCCTCGGCAATGCGATCGGTGTCGCTCGTCCCCGCGTCGTCCACGACAACAGATGGCACGAGAGACATAGAGAGATCCAGCGGACTCCACACGTCGCCTCGAGCCGAGCCCGGCGCCCACACGGTTGGCTTAGCCGACAACGACATCGTCGCCACCCCCCGTGAGAACAATTTCACCCGTCGCTTCGAGCGCGCGCGCCTGCGCAACCACGGCGGCCTGCGCCGCTTCGACGTCGCGCATGCGCGCCGGCCCGAGCATTTCCATTTCTTCGCGGAGCGCGTTCGCGGCGCGCTGCGACATCTGCTCCGTGATGCGGTCGCGGAGCTCGATGCTCGCGGCCTTGAGCGCGAGCGCCAGATTCTTCGTGTCGACGTCCCGCAGCAGGCGCTGCAGCGCACGATCGTCCAGGCCGCGAAGATCCTCGAACACGAACATGAGGTTCTTGATCTGCTCGGAGAGTGCGGGATCCTGATCCGCGACTTTTTCGAGAATCGACTTCTCGAGCACGCCCTGCAACAGGTTGAGCATCGCGGCCACCGCGGCGGGGCCGCCGGCGGTCGCCATGCCGCGCTGCAGGTCGAGATCGGCGTCGCTGCCGAGCGATCGTTCGATCAGCTCGATCATGTCCGGCGAGACTTTCTGCATCCGCGCCATGCGGTACGCGATGTCGCCACTCGCGTCGGTATCCAGCTCCTTGAGGACGGCTGCTGCCTGGGGTGTCGCGAGATGCGCAAGGATGAGCGCCACCGTCTGCGGGTGCTCGTTCCGGAACATGTTCGCGACCTGCTTCGCGTCCACGTGACGCAGGCGCTGCAGGCCCGCCGAGTCAGCCAGGTGGCTCGTGACGCGTTTCAGAATGGACTGCGCCTTCTGGACATTGAACGCCTTCTCGAGCACCTCGCGCGCGTACTCGACGCCGCCGGTGGAAATGGCTTCGCTCGCGACCGCGAGCTCGATCCACTCGACGAGCACGATCTCGGCGGCCTCGGGCTCGATGCGTCCCATGCGGGCGATTTCCAGCGAGATGAGCTCCGCTTCATCGGCGGAGAGTTTCTGCGTGAGCTTTGCCGCGTGTTCCGCGCCGAGCGCGAGACAGAGAATCGCGGCCTTCTGGCGGCCGTTGAACGCGGGTTTCTCGAGAGCCATGCGCGCCATCTCAGCCTTCCTTGATCCAGGACTTCACGAGACGGGCGGCGCCATCGGGGTCGTGCTCGACGGTCGCGACGACACGATCGCGCACCTGCGTATCCGCCTGCGGGAAGTGGAGGCGCGGCGGTGCCGGGCGTGGCGCCGTCACTGAGTGCACGGCGTGCCCGCTCGACGCCATGTGGTCCGGCGCTGCCGGAGCCACGCCGGCGGGGAGCGCCGCGAGCTGTGGCATTCCCGCGATGGCGGTTGGCGCGCGAAGGGCGCGCAGCGTGAGAAACGCCACGAGCACGACGGCGAGGAGCGCGATGACCGAGAGGGCAGGGCGCTGATACTGCTCAATGCGATTCGCGAGCGTCGGAACCGGTTCAGGTTCGGTGTGAATCACCGGCGCCCTTTCCTCGAACGACTGGCTCACCACGGACACCTGATCGCCGCGCGACGAATCCACGCCGACGGCGCTCCGCACCAGCTTCTCGATCGAGGTGAGCTCCGCGGCCGTGCGCGTCTCGAACCGGACCAACGTGTCCTTGGCGTTTGCGGGCGGCAGCCGCCGGCCGTTCACGAGCACGGCAACGGTCAGACGCTTGATGGCGCCGGCCGCGCTCGAAAAGACCTCGGTGCTCTTGGTGTTCTCGTAGCTGTTCTGAATGTTGGTCGATCCCGCGCCGCCCTGGGCGCCGGGGACGATCTCCGCGCGCTGCTCGGTGGCGAGCGCCTGCTTTGCAGGATCCACGGAGTGCGTCGTGCGCTCCACGCGGTCGTAGTTCACGTTCGCGGAAACGCGGACGCGCACATTGCCGGCGCCGACGAGCTGCGACACCATCGCTTCTGCTTTGTCTTCGAGATAGTGCTCGAGCTCTTCCTGCATGCGGAGCTGGCGGCCCGTGAGCGCGGTCGCGGAACCGTCGTTCGGCTCGGACCAGAGGCGGCCGGTTTCATCATGAATGCTGACGTTCTCGACCGCGAGCCCGTCGACGCTCGACGACACGAGCTGGGCAATGCCGCGGACCACGTCCTGCGGCGGAGATTGTCCTTGCGAGAGCGCGAGGAGCACGGACGCCGTCGACGGCCGGTCGTCGGTGCGCTGAAACGCGCTCCGCTCGGCGATCGCGATGTGCACTTCGGCGCGTTCAATGCCGCGCATGTGGCCGATGGTGCGTTCGAGCTCTCCTTCCAGCGCGCGGCGGTAGTTCACGCGCTGCGTGAAGTCGTTCCAGCCCCACGTCTGCCGGTCGAAGAGCTCGAGGCCCGGCCGCGTGCCGTTCACGAGGCCGCCTTTCGCGAGCGCGACGCGCGCGCGGGCGAGATCGCCTTCGGCAACGAGAATGTCCGCGCCGCCGCGGTCGAGCTTGTATGGAATACTCGCTTCGGTCAGCCGGTCCGTGAGCGCGCTCGTGCGCTCGAGCGGGACACCGCTCACCGCGGGTACCCAGCTCGGCGCCGACATCGCGCGCGAAACGACGAGCACGAGAACCGTGACGCCGATGCCGACAGCGGCAATCAGCGCACGGCGCGGGCCGCCGAGTCGGTCGGTGATCTGCGTGATCGGAGACATCAACCCTGCATCGTGGAAAGCGTCCTATAGGCTTCGGTGAACTTGTTGCGCACTTCGATCAGCATCTCGAGAGAGATCTGCGCTTCTTCCGTCGCGGCCATGACCTGGTGCAGCTCGACGTCGTCGCCGCGGAGAAACGCCTGCAGCGTGTTGGCGGCGCCGTCCTGCTGGCTCGACACGCCGTTGATCGCCTTGGTGAGCGTGTCGCCGAACGACGGGCCGTCGCTGTTTCCGCCGCCCAGGACCGGAACGGTGACCGCACCGTTGTCCTGCAGCGACGCGCGGCGCGATGCGAGATCGCTGAACGCGCGCGCGACGGCGCCGCCAATGGGATCAGTCACCTTCAGACCTTGATGTCCACGCGGCCGCCGCGTGCGGTGTGCACGGGCGTCGAAGGCGCCTGTGCGCGCGCGACCTTCGAGTACGTGAGCGGACCACTGGTCGCACTGCGCGCAAAGAACGCGCGCTCTTCACTCGTGAGGATGCTCCAGAGCTCCGGGTCGGTGCCGGCCGGCGCGTCAACCGGAAGGCTTCCGGCGCGCGCGCGTGACTCGGCGCGTGCCGGCGCTGCGGGCTGTGCGGGTAGGTGCGCGCGCGGCTGGCCGCTGGGCTGAACGCCCGGCTGTGCCTCCCGCGTGTCGGTGCGAAGCGGAACCAGGGTATTCGTGAGCGCAGGGATCGTCATGTCAGATCTCGAGAGATTTGTTCAGAAGTGCCTTCGTTACCTGGAAGACCGTGGCGTTCGCCTCGAACAACCGGCGCGCATCCATCAAGTCCACGATTTCCTGCGTGACGTTCACGTTCGGGTACGTCACGTATCCGTCGGCGTCGGCATCGGGGTGTCCGGGCTCGTAGACCCGGTTGCCCGGCGTTGGATCTTCAACGACGGTTCTCACGCGCGACTCGAGCTGGCTGGCGAACTGCGAGCTGTCGGCGCTTTCCATTTGTACGACGCGCCGGCGGTATGGGCCGCCGTCGGGGGTGCGCGTCGTGTCGGCGTTCGCGATGTTCGTCGCAATGACGTCCATGCGAAGCCGCTCTCCTGACAAGCCGCTCGACGCGATGCGCAACGTGCTGAACATCGGCGGGGCGGCGGGATTGATCGGGTTTGCCATGCGCTACTTCTCGCGGATGCTGGCGCGGAAAGCCGCGTAGGTTTTTTCGAGGAGCTTGGCCGTCGCCTCGAAGCGCAGCTGCTCATTTGCGAGGCTGGCCATGTCCTGCTCGAGATCCACCGGCTCCGCTTGCTGAGCCTGTGATGGATCGGCGGACTGGGCGCCGTTCACCTTGAAGGTCTGCGAGGCCGACCCCTGCGCGATGCGGCCCGCAATAGCACGAACCCGATGCGCACCTGCATCGAGGCCGGCTTTCAGCGCGTCCGCCTGCGTTGTTCGGGAAATGAGACTTGGGGACACCAGCGAGACTCCACGAGGGTTCGGGAGTCTCTAGAGCAACGATGGTGCCAGACTTTTTCCACAGCGCGCCGGCGCGCTTTGACGTTGCGGCGCAATGGCTTAGCGAGTTATCGACAACGAGGTTCGGATTCGGCGGCAACCCCGCCGGCGGCAAACCCTGCCGCTCCGAGACCGTCAATAATTGCCGTTAGAGCTCTTCGTCCGCCGCGATCACGTCGCTGCTGGAGGGTGTGTTCAGCTTGTGACGAAGGGTGCGGACGCTCATTCCGAGAAGGTTCGCCGCCTTGCTGCGGTGTCCCCCGGACATCTCGAGCGCCTTTGCGATGAGCGCGCGCTCGACGTCGGCAATGTTGAGTGTGTCGAGCGCGAGAATCGGATTCGCGGGCCCGTCAGCGGCGGCCGCGTCCGGCGCGAGAGAAGCAGGATGCGCGACGGCGCTGTGCGGCGTCGCGGCGCGCGGGACTTCGCGCACGGCTGGCGGGCGGGGCGTCGCAGGACGCGTCGCGAGGCCGTACCGCACCGAGTCGAACGCGTGGAGCGGAACGATGCTGTCCGTCGTGAAAATCACGGCGCGTTCCACGGCATGCTGCAACTCGCGCACGTTGCCCGGCCATTCCTGCGACTGGATGAACTGCATCGCCTCCGTCGAGATGCCGCGAATGTCCTTGCCGAGCTCCGCCGCCGTTTTTTCGGCGAATCGCATTGCGAGGAGCGGAATGTCCTCGACGCGATCACGAAGCGGCGGAATGAGAATCGGAATGACGCCGAGCCGGAAAAAGAGATCGCGCCTGAACGTTCCGGCCTCGGCTTCGCGCGCGAGATCGCGGTTCGTCGTTGCGATCACCCGGACGTCGACACGAATGGGCGTGGTCCCGCCGACGCGCTCGAACTCCTGCTCCTGGAGGACCCGCAACAGCTTCGCCTGCAGGTCGAGGCGCATTTCACTGATCTCGTCGAGCAGGAGCGTGCCGCGGTGCGCGCGCTCGAATGCGCCTTCCACCCGCTTGATGGCGCCGGTGAACGCCCCGCGTTCGTGGCCGAAGAGCGCGCTCTCGATCAGTCCTTCGGGAAGGGCGGCGCAATTCAGCTGGATGAACGGACGGTTCGAGCGGTCGCTCTGATTGTGTACCGCGCGCGCGAACAGTTCCTTGCCCGTGCCGCTTTCGCCCTGCAGCAGCACGGTGGCTCGCGTCGGCGCGGCCATGGAGACGGTCTGCATGATGCGGCGCATGGCGGGCGAGTCGCCGATGATCTGGCGCTCGTTCCGGAATTCCATGACCTCGCGCCGCAGGGCTTCGTTCTCCCGCCGCAGGCGCACGAATTCGAGCGCCTGGTTGACGGCGAGCTCGAACTGCGCAGGGCGGATCGGCTTCGTGATGTAATCGACCGCGCCCGCCTTGATGCTCGCTACCGCGTGCTCGATGCTGCCGTAGCCCGTGAGCATGATGACGGGCACATCGCTGCCATCGCGTTGGAGCAGGTTCAGGAACTCGAGTCCCGTCACACCGGGCATGCGGTAGTCGGAGACGATCAGATCGACGCCGCCGCGCGCGAGCACCTGCAATGCCTCAGGCACACTGCGTGCGCCCACCGGTTTATGCCCGGCGCGCTCCAGCGTGTCTTCGATGATCGAACCGACGGACGGTTCGTCGTCGACGTAGAGAATAGTGGCCATGCTGTGGCTGAGGGCGTGACGGGGCTGGCGTAGGATAATTCCGAACCCGCGCCGCCGACAGTAATGAAGGCGTGTGCGCGGGGCGCCGTCAGCCTACGCGATCGAGCTGTCGCGCGGTCTCCCGGCGCGGAGCGTATCGCACCGCGGCTTCCGCACCGGCCGACATGCGGGCCAGCTCGCGGCTGATCCGTCCAAGCTCATCACGGAGCGCCTGTTGCAGCGCGACGTAACTCACGTGCGCTGCCGACAGCGCGCTTTTGATCGCATCGGCATCGGGATCGGACTCGTGCAGCGCCGGAATGGCGCGCAACGTGCCGGTCGCCTCGTCGAGCAGTGCAATGGCCGTCGCATCGTCAGCGACCGCAGTCTCGCGCGCCCGTTCGAGCAGCGCGGCAAGATGCACGAGACGGTCGACGGTGCCGTTCACGCGGCGGCCGTCGGCGCCGCTGCCACCGTCGCGGCGGCGGCGAACGCATCGCGCAGCTCGCGAATGATGTTGATGTTCCGGTCCAGCCTCTGCAGGTCCGGGCGGTGCGAAATCGTGTCCAGCTCGCTCAGCACGAACACATAGATGGACGACAGCCGGTCGGCGAGCGATCCGCCGGCCTCGTGGTCGAGCGTCGCGAGCAGCTCGCACAACGCCGAGCGCGCCGTGGCGACGGAGGTGAGTGAGAGCTCGTCGTTCTTCGTCGACAGGGCAACGCGAAACCGCGTCATGGCCATGAGCAGGCCGTCGAACGTGATGATGAGCAGGCGCGCCGGCGAGGCACTCAGGACGTCGCTCTCGCGATACGCCTGGGCCTGTCGCTGGTAGGTGTGCTGGGGGCGGAGGGTAGCGTGCATACGGGGATTATCGGCTCTGATTTGCGTTCAGTTGCGCGGTCAGCGCGGCGCCGAGCGCCTGCGCCTTCGACATCGCCGATTCCATGGCGACGAACTGTCTGATGAGCGCGGCGCGCCGTTGATCCAGCCGCTCCTGGATGTCGTTGATGCGGGTATTCAGCCCGTCCGCCCGGCTGCGCGCGCCGTCTTCCTG
>DASRAP010000436.1:0-10635 GCA_035638155.1 Gemmatimonadaceae bacterium
CGCGCGCGTGGTGTCTGCGCTCAACGCGTACGCCGACAACGGATTCGGCCGCGACGTTGCGTCAGACGCGCGCCTTGCGCCGCTCCTCTCTCTCTCGGGAGCGGCGGGGGCGGCGAAACGCATTCACGACAACTTCGGGCCGCTGGTGCGCAGCACGATCATCGCGACGACGCTCGATTCCGCCTTCTATCCCGAAGGGGTCGACGCGAATCCGCGCACGGGCACGTTCTACATCGCCAGCGTCCGTCACCGGACCATCGCCGAGGTCTCGCCGGCGGGCAAATCACTGCGTGAGCTGATCCCTCGCGGCACTCCTCGGGTTGGGTCGATCCTCGGCGTCCGCGTCGACGCCGCGCGCGGATTCATCTGGGCGACCACCGCGGGGCTCCCGCAGATGGAGGGCTACGAGCCGCGCGATTCCGCGATCGCGGCACTGCTCAGAATCAGGATCAGCGACGGCGTGATCGACAAACGATGGGACCTTGCGCCGTCTCCTCAAGGACACACGCTCGGCGATCTCGCGATCGGCGCAAACGGCGACGTGTACGTGACGGATTCGCGCGAACCCGTGCTCTACATTCTGAAGCGCGGCGCGGATACGCTGCAGCGCATCGTGCATCCGCTCTTTCACAACCTTCAGGGAATGGCGCCTGCGGCTGACGGACGAACGCTCTATGTGGCCGATTGGTCGCATGGACTTCTCCGCGTGGACCTCGCGACGCGCCAGGTCACCCGCCTCGCCGACGCGCCGCATTCCTCTTCGCTCGGCTGCGACGGCATCGTGCTGGACGGCAACACGATCATCGCGGTGCAAAACGGCTCATCGCCGCAGCGGGTCATGCGGTTCACGCTCAACGCCGCGGGGACGGCGATCGCGCGCGCCGACGTTCTGGATCGCAACACGCTGCTCGCGCCGGAGCCGACGATCGGGACCATGTCGAACGGCGCGTTTGTGTACGTTGCGAACAGCCAGTGGGACGAGTACACGGATGCGGGCACACCGAAACCTTCCGCCGTGCTGCACGCCCCGGTGCTGCTGCGAATAGCAAAAGGAAACTGACGCGTGTCCAGGCTCCCGGAATTCCTCGATTATCTCAAGTCCGTTCACGGACGCACCCGTCGCATCATCGAGTGCATTCCGGCCGACCAGATCGAATGGGCGCCGGCACCGGGGCGGTTCACGCTCGGGGAGATTGTCCGCCATCTCGCCGGCATCGAGCGCTGGATGTACGCGGAGACCGTGCACGGACGCCCGACGGCGTATCCGGGACACGGACGCGATCTTGCCGACGGCTTTGCCGCGACGCTCGCGTACTACGACCGGCTGCACGAGGAATCGCGCGCGCTCTTTTCGCAGCTCACGGAGGAAGACCTCGAGCGCAAATCCACGACACCGGCGAACGCGCCCATCACGACGTGGAAATGGCTGCGCGCCATGATCGAACACGAGGCGCATCATCGAGGACAACTGTACCAAAGCCTCGGACTGCTGGGCGTGAAAACACCACCGATTTATGGACTGACGGCCGAGAACGTGCTAGAACTGAGTGAAAAGGGAAAAGGGACGAGGGGATAAGAGAAAAGCGACGAGAACAGCAGGGATAATAAGAGAGGGGCGAGAGACTCCTCGTCCCTCGCCCCTCCTCCTCGTTCTCATTCCTTTCGTCCTTTTCCCTTTTCCCTTTTCCCTTTCCCCTGGTTATTCAGGTCGTCTCTTCTTGCGATTGCGTCGCTTGGCGGCGGCCGCTTTGCGCTGACGCGCTTCGCTGGGCTTCACGTACTCACGACGACGCCGCAGTTCCTGCAGCAGTCCCGAGCGCTGCACCAATCGTTTGAAACGCTTGAGCGCAACGTCGATCCGATCGTCGTCCGCCAGCTGCACTTCACTCATTCAGATCATCTCCTGGGTGGTTGCTAGACGCAAACCGCGATGCGGTCGCTGCGCGCTCAGGCGCCGACGCGGGTGACGTTTTCCGCTGCCGGGCCCTTCGCGCCCTGCACGATGTCGAACTCGACCTTGTCTCCCTCGGCAAGGCTCTTGAAGCCATCGCCTTGGATGGCCGAGTAGTGAACGAAGCAATCCTTCTCACCACCTTCCGGCGTGATGAAGCCGAAACCCTTCGCATCGTTGAACCACTTCACGGTTCCCTTCGAACGCATCGCAGTACTCCTTTCGAAATTGCCCACGCTGCGCCAACGCAGGTCTTGGATAACGACAAAGGGATCCAGCTAACCGCCAGATCCCCGTGTGGATGGACTGTTGGGCAGACCGGAATTGGTCCCCCTTGGCGCAACCCAAAACTAGGGGTCCCAAGGGAGGGCCGCCAGCCCCAACCTCTCGGGCAAAGGGCAACGGGCCACGGGCAACGGGGGGGCGAGGGGACTGATGGGCTAGTCCAAGCGCTCGGCTACCACCTCGGCGATGTCATAAACGGGCGTACTCGCCCCGTTCGCGGCCACCCCATCCCGCATCATGGTCATGCAGAACGGGCAGGCCACCGCTATGGCATCGGTACCGGTGGCCAGCGCTTCTCGCGCGCGATCGGCGTTGATTCGGGTGCCCGTGGTCTCCTCCATGAACATCCGGCCGCCGCCGGCCCCGCAGCAGAATCCGCGGTCTCGCGACCGCGGCATTTCCTGCATCCGGACCACGGGGAGCGCGCGCCGAATGGTGTCACGCGGCGCGTCGTACACGTCATTGTAACGGCCCAGGTAGCAGGAGTCGTGGAACGTGAAGGACCGCACGGCGTTGGCCGTTTCGCCGTCACGCAGCGGGACACGCCCGGCAGCCAGGAGCGACTCGATGTACGTCGAGTGGTGAATGACTTCGTAGTTGCCGCCGAGCTGCGGATACTCGTTCCCGATCTGGTGGAAGCAGTGCGGACACGCGGTCACGATGGTCGTGACGCCGTACTGATCCAGCATGGAGATGTTGTCCTTCGCGAGCGTCTGGTAGAGGTACTCGTTGCCGAGCCGGCGGGCGGGATCACCGTTGCATTTCTCCTCCTGTCCGAGGATTGCAAAACGCACGCCCGCCGCCTGCATTATGCGGGCAAACGCCACCGTCGTCTTCTTCGAGCGCTCGTCGAACGAGCCCATGCACCCCACCCAGTAGAGCACTTCGGGGCGCTCGCCGCGTTCCGTCAGCTCCGCCATGGTCGGGATGTCCATGCCCTCCGCCCACCTGGCCCGATCCCCCGGATCGAACGCCCACGGCGATCCGCGTGACTCCATGGACTCGAACGTGGGAATCAGCACCTCGGGGAACCGCGACTCCGTGAGCACGAGATGGCGGCGCATCTCGTTGATCACTTCGAGCTGGTCAATCGACACCGGACATTCGTACACGCACGCGCGGCACGACGTGCATGCCCACAGCTCTTCATCGGTGATGTAGTCGTCGAGCAGGCGCTTGCCGAGCACGGCTTCACTGTTGCCGTTCCCGCCGCCGACTGAGACCGGCGCAACCTCTTCGAGGCGTTCGCGGACGTTGATCATGATCTTGCGCGGGCTCAGCAGCTTGCCGGTCGCGTTCGCGGGACACACGGCGGTGCAGCGCCCGCACTCGGTGCACGCAAAGCCGTCCAGCAGATTCTTCCACGACAGTTGCTGCACGTCCGCCGCGCCAAACACCTCGACGTCCTCGGCCTCGAGGTCCATCGCGCGCATGACGCCCACCTGGCCCGGCCCGCTCGTATTCGAGAGGTACACGTTCGGGAGCGACGTCACCACGTGGAAATGCTTCGAATACGGCAGGTAGTTGAGGAAGCCGAGCACGAGAAGCCCGTGCAGCCACCAGTTGATTTCGAGACCCGCGCGCGCCGCGCCTTCGCTCACGCCGTGGAGCGCGTTCGCCATGTTCAAAGACAGCGGCGCCGCCGCCATCGGCGACGTGGGATCAAGCGCGAGCTCGAACGCGTGCATGCCGAACATCGTGATCATGAGCGCGCCGATCCACGACAGAATCAGCAGCGGATCGTTGGGATGCGTCTCGGCGCCTTGCAACCGGCGCACACTGCGCGTGAGCCGGCGCGTGAGCGCGAGGGCAACCGCGCCAAGCACGAGCACGCCCCACAGATCCTGATTCGCGAGGTAGAACGCGTACAGCCAGTGCGGCAGAAATGCACTGAACGAGAACGACGGCACCACTCCGCGAACGATGAATTCCACCGTGCCCGCGGTGAGCACGCAGAACCCCCAGAAGATCGCCGCGTGCATGGGCCCCGCGATCGAATCGCGGAAGATCTTCTTCTGGAAGATGCCGATCTCGAGAAAATTCGTGAGCCGCGCGAGCGGCGAATTCGTGCGGTCCTCGGGCGCCGTTCCCAGGCGCAGATAGTCGGTGAACTTCTGGACGTTGAACGCAAAGAATCCCGCCGCGACGACGACCGTCGCGAGCCAGAGCAGCCGTTCGCCGTCCATCGGGCGCTACGCTCCGTGCTTCGCGGCGCGCACGGCTTCAGTGAGCGCGGGAACGATCTCGAGCGCGTCACCGATGATGCCGTAATCCGCGATCTTGAAAATCGGCGCTTCCTTGTCGCGGTTGATGGCGACGATCGTGCGCGACGTTCGCATGCCGGCAAGATGCTGGATCGCGCCGGAGATGCCGACCGCCACGTACAGATCCGGACTCACGAGGCGCCCGGTCTGGCCGATCTGATCCGAGTGCGGCCGCCAGCCGTCATCGGTCACGGCGCGCGTGGCGCCGACGGCCGCGTTGCCGAACGCCCGCGCGAGATCTTCGAGAAGCGAGAAGTTCTTCGCTTCCTTGAGCCCGCGTCCGCCCGCAATGATCACGGGCGCTTCGCCAAGGTCGAGCTTTGCCGTGTCGCCCACGACGGTCTCGGTCACGCGCACGCGGTCCGCGGACGGATCCGACGCGGGGGAAATCCTTTCCACGTTCCCCGCGGCCGGCGACTGCGCCGCGACGAACGTGCCGGGGCGCACGGACACGAGCGCCGGCGACGCGGAAAGCACGACGGTCGCGATCACCTTACCGGTGTATCCCGGCTTCTCCGCGACGAGCGACTCGCCCTCCCATTTCATCGAGACGACGTCGGTCGCGATCGGGGACCTGAGTTTCGCGGCGACGCGCGGGCCGAGGTCCTTGCCGTGCGCTGACGCCGTAAAGAGCGCGGCCTTGTACCCCCCCGACTGCACGCGCGCGGCGAACGTCGCGGCCATGGACTCCGGCGCGTAGTTCGCAAACGCGGCGTGCTCGCACACGATCACCGTTGCCGCGCCGAACTTCGCGAGCTCGGCGGTCTTGTCTCCAATGCCGGGCGCACCGAAGACGAGCGCGTGCACTTCCCCGCCATCGGCGAGGCTGCGCGCCGCCGTCAGCGCTTCGAACGCCGCGCGACGGAGGGCACCACCACGCGATTCCGCAAAGACGAGAACGTTCGGCATTATCAAAGCACCTTCGCTTCGGTGTGAAGCAGGTTGATCAGTTCGGGAACGGCGCCCGGGCCTTCGCCCACGATGCGCCCTGCAGCGTGCTCGGCGGGGAGCGCAGAGCCGCGCCGGGTCATCCGCACAGCGCCCAGCTGCGCGGGACGCGACTCGAGGGGTTTTTTCTTTGCGGCCATGATGCCCTTGAGCGATGGATAGCGCGGGCGGGCCACGCCCTCATCGATCGAGACCACCGCCGGCAGCGGGCACTCGACCATTTCCGCGGCGCCTTCGAGCTCGCGTCGCGCTTTCACACCGCCCCCGCTCACGTCGAGCTGCGACACGGCCGTCACGCACGGCACGCCGAGCAGCTCCGCGACCATCGGCCCCACCGACTGGTTGGCCACGTCGAGCGACATGCGGCCGAACAGGATGAGATCGTAGCCGCCGGTCTTGAGCTCGGCTGCGAGCGCTTCCGCGATCGCCCACGCATCGACCGGCACGGCGTCCGCCTTGAGCTGCACCGCGCGGTCGATGCCCATCGACAGCGCTTTCCGCAGCGTCTCATGCACGGTGTCGGGGCCAAGGCAGATCACGGTCACTTCGCCGCCGTTCTGCTTTTCCTTGATCTGCAGCGCGGCTTCGGCGGCGTATCCGTCGAAGTCGCTCATGTCGAATTTGAGGCCGGTTTCGTCGACGCCTTCACCCGACGGCGCGATCCGGAATTTCACGTCCATTTCGGGGACGCGTTTTATGCAGACAGCGATCTTCAAAAGACTCTCCTATGAAAACCGAAAAAGAAATTGAAATTGAAGGCGGAAATCGAAATTGAAATTTGAAGCTTCTATTTCAGCTTCGTATTCAATTTCACTCTCCTTTTCGGTTTTTGGGTTCCGCTCATTTGAAAGCGTCCAGTCCCGTCAGGGCCTGCCCGATGACCAGCGTGTGAATGTCGTGCGTGCCTTCATACGTATACACGCTCTCGAGGTTCGCCATGTGCCGCATGGACGCGTACTCGGCGAGAATGCCGTTGGCGCCAAGGAGGCGCCGGGCTTCGCGCGCGATATTCGTCGCCACGTTCACGTTGTTGCGCTTCGCCACCGAAACCTGCTGCGGCGTGAACGTGCCGAGATCCTTCATGCGCCCCAGGTGCAGCGACAGGAGCTGCCCCTTGATGATCTCGGTCTCCATTTCGGCGAGGCGCGCCTGCTGCAGCTGGAACGCGCCGATCGGCTTGCCGAACATCACGCGCGATTTGCTGTAGGACACGGCTTCTTCGAGACACGCCATAGCCGCGCCGATCGCACCCCACGCAATGCCGTAGCGCGCCTGCGTGAGACACATGAGCGGACTCTTGAGCCCGCCGGATTCCGGAAGGAGGGCGTCGGCGCCGACGTGGACGTCGGCGAGCACGAGCTCGCTCGTGTCGCTCGCGCGCAGCGAGAGCTTGCCCTTCTGGTCCTTCGCACTGAAGCCCTTCGTGTTCGTCGGCACGACGAACCCGCGAATGGACCTGGGGTCGTCGGAGTCGCCGGTCTTGGCCCAGATGATCGCGATGTGCGCCGTGGACCCGTTCGTGATCCACATCTTCGCGCCGTTCAGCACCCACGAGCCGTCGGGCTGCTGTTTTGCGCGCGTGATCATGCCACCCGGATCGGAGCCGTAATCCGGCTCCGTGAGCCCGAAGCATCCAATCAGCTCGGCCTTCGCGAGTTTCGGCAGCAGCTCCTTTTTCTGTTTCTCGCTGCCGAACGCGTAGATGGGATACATGACCAGCGATCCCTGCACCGAGGCAAACGAGCGCACGCCGGAGTCACCGCGCTCCAGCTCCTGGCAGATGAGTCCGTACGCGACGTTGTTGAGTCCTGCGCAGCCGTACTCTTCGGGGAGGTTGGCGCCGAACACGCCGAGCTCCGCCATGCCCGGAATGGTCTCCTTGGGAAAGCCGCCCTCGACGTACGCCTTGCCGATGATCGGAATGACGCTTTCGTCCACGAAGCGGCGGACCGTGTCGCGCACCGCGCGTTCGTCCTCGGTGAGCGCCGCGTCGATGTTGTAGAGGTCCCCGTCGCGGGGCTTGAGCTGCCCCGAGGGGAGAATCTCGTGCGTGGGCGTGGCCGATGGTGTCGTGGCGGTCATCCCGGAAAGATATTGGCCGCTCAGCCCATTCGCCGCTCAAAACGCTCGGTTTGTGCGGCGGTGAAATCCCTCCGGTCCGCGTCCCAGGCGCGCACCTCGACCGTGATCCCCGAGGGCTCGAGCGTGAGCACGTTGAACGACGTGGGGCGGTGACCCCGGGACATCGTCGTGATCGTGCCCGCGGTCACCACGAGGAGGCTCCGCATTGGATGCTCGATGAAGTGCACGGCCTCCTGATGGTCGTGCCCGCAGAGCACCACATCCACCCCGGCGTCGCCGAATTGCCGGAGGAGACTCGCGGCGACCGTGCGCTTGAAGCCGAAGCGCTGCGAGATTTGCCCCGCAACAGGGTTGTGGTGCATCACGACGACGCGGAATCCAGCCGCGCCGCCCGCGACCTCGGCCACGCGGCGAATCTGCTCGGGGCGGATGTCGCCAATCACGGAGAGGTCGCGAGGGCGCCTGGTGATGGAGTGCACGGAAATGCCGTGCGCCGTCGCGACGCCGATGAACGTCGCGCCATCGGCCGCAAGCACGGGCTCCGTGGCGCGCTGCATGTACTTGGTCCACTTGGCGTACAGCACCGACATCGGCGCCACGAGCGGCGCGCGCCACCACGTGCAGTCATGGTTGCCCGGCACCGCGATCACGCGGCTCGTGCGTTCGGCTTCCTCGAGGAACGCGCGCGCCTTCGCGAATTCGCGCGGCCGCGCGCGCTGCGTGAGATCGCCGCTCACCGCAACTACGTCGAACCTCTCGCGCGCGATCATCGCGCGAATGGCGTCCACCTGCTCCGGAAGATTCTTGGGTCCGAAATGGAGGTCGGAAAGGTGGAGCACCCTCATGCGGAGATCACGCCTCCCCTTCTCCCGTTCTCCCGCTCTCTCGCTCTCCCGTTCTCCCGTTCTCCCGCAGTTTCCGTATTATCTCGTCCGTAAACTCGGTAGTAGTAGCCTTTCCTCCAACATCAGGCGTCACCGCCTTCCCCTCACGGAGCGTTTCTTCCACGGCGGTGCGGAGCTTCCGCGCGCGGTCGCCGTCACCGATGTGCTCGAGGAGGAGGCACGCGGCGAACATGAGTGCGCCGGGATTGGCGACGTTCTTGCCCACGAGCGACGGCGCGGTGCCGTGCACCGCCTCGAAGATCGCGCCCGACTGGCCGATGTTCGCACCCGGCGCGAGGCCAAGCCCGCCCACGAGTCCGGAGATGAGATCGGAGATGATGTCGCCGAACAGGTTCGTCGTGACGATGACGTCGAATTGCTCCGGCTTGAGCACGAGCTCCATGGCCAGCGCGTCGATGATGCGCTCGTTGAACTCGATGTCGGGATACTGCTGCGCAATCGCGCGGCCCACGTCGAGGAAGAGTCCCTGCGAGAACTTGAGGATGTTCGCCTTGTGCGCGAGCGTCACTTTCCTGCGCCCATGCTTGCGGGCGTATTCGAACGCATAGCGGCACACGCGCTCCGCGCCGAACCGCGTGACGACCGCCGTCGACTCGGCTGCCGCGCGGTGATCATCGCCGATGCGGATGTAGTGCTCGATGCCGATGTAGAGCCCTTCGGTGTTCTCGCGGATGAGCACGATGTCGACTTCGTCGAAGCGGCCGTTCCGGAGAATGACGTGCGCGGGGCGGACGTTCGCGTAGAGGTCGAACGTCTTTCGCAGCGCGACGTTGATGGAGCGAAAGCCCTCGCCGACGGGAGTCTCGAGGGGGCCCTTGAGCGCGAGCCCCGTACCCTTGATCGACTCGAGCGTCGCGTCGGGAATCGGATCGCCCGTCGCGCGGACGGCCGCGACGCCGGCGAGCTGCGTGTCCCACGAAATCTGCGCCCCGGCCGCGTCGAGTACCTTGACCGTCGCGTCGGTAATGGACGGTCCGATGCCGTCGCCCGGGATGAGAGTGACTTTCTTCAAGACTGGCTATTGGTTGGAGCTACTGGTTGGAAACGAAGAGCCGGGCCATGGCGGCGGCGAGCGATTCGGCGGCCGCGATGGGCGCTCCCTCGTATTTCGCGTCGACCGCCAGCGTGAGGACCACCTGGCTCAGCCGGGCGTCGACAATGGCTACTTGAAGTTTCGCCACGTGTGGCGTGACGGTTGAGTCGAGGCGGGCCGCCACCGGCACGATCGCGTTTCGCGAATTGGCGATGGCAACGTAGGCGCGGAGCCTCGACGCAAAGGGCTCCGTGAGCGGCGTTCCCGGTTTGATCTTTTCCGCCTTGAGCGCCTGCGTCCCCATCATGTGCGGGTCGCTCAGGTAGGCGGGGTTCTGGCGCATGTAATGGACGGCGTCGCCGGCATACGCCCAGCCCGCGCCGATCCCGCCGTCGGCGAGGCGGGCCGTGAACAGGCTGTCAAACCGCGCCAGCCACGCCGTTTTGTCCTGGGCGCCGATGACCTCCTGCGCCGGCAGGACCAGGACCCGCGATGTGGTCAGGTTGGCGAACCTGGGCGCGTCCTGGGCGGGAATGGCAGCGGCTGCAAGCATGGTGCAGCAGCAGACAGCGAGCAGTCGGCGTATCACGGCTGTAAAACTAGGGCTAGAGGGCTAGTGGGCTGGAGGGCTGGTGGGCCAAACCCGCCAAACGTTTGACGCTTCACTGCCCGCTTCGCATCTTGGCCCGCTAGTCCCTTCGACCTTCGGCCCTCCGGCCCTCCGACCCTTCCCCGTGCCGAAACCCCTCTCCGCTCTGATCTGGACCCTCGTCGCGCTCGCGGGCGCCGGCGCGTTTGCCGGCATCGCGATCCTCCGCGGCGAAACGATCAGCGCCGCCTGGCTGCTGGTCGCCGCGATCTGTACCTACGCGGTGGCCTACCGGTTCTACAGCAAGATCATCTCGGCCAAGATATTCGCCCTCGACGCCACACGGGCAACGCCGGCTGTGCGGCTCGACGACGGCCGCGACTTCCATCCCACCAACCGCTGGATCGTCTTCGGCCACCACTTCGCCGCGATCTCGGGACCGGGACCGCTGGTCGGACCGACGCTCGCGGCACAGTTCGGGTTCTTGCCGGGCGCCCTCTGGATCATCGTCGGCGTCGCGCTCGGCGGCGCCGTGCAGGACATGACCATTCTCTGCGCATCCATCCGGCGCGACGGCA
>DASRAP010000437.1:0-3458 GCA_035638155.1 Gemmatimonadaceae bacterium
CGCGCGCGTGACGCAAAAGATCCGCCAGCTCCCACGAGCCCATGAGCTTGCGCCAATCGTCGTCGATTTTCTTCGCGCGCTCGGGATCCGACTTCCGGACATCGGGTGGCAGCAGGGCGTACTGATCGTAGTGATCGTCAGGCCGGTAGTCGGTCCATACCGTGCGCGCGAACGCGTTTTCGGACCGCTCCTCATGCGCGACGGACCCGCCCGTGCGCGTGTCGACGATATCGAACTCCATCTGCGCCGTGACGGTGCGGTCGCGTGTCACCAGCGAGATCGTCGACGGATCCCATCGCACCATGGTCGTGTTGCCGCGATTGTCCTTGTCTTCGATGCGGCGGAACAGCTGAAACTGTCCGCTCTTCTGGCTGCTGTTGGAGTGGAGGCCGCGGAGCCGCCCCACGACCACGAGGTCGGCGCCCACGCGGCGTCCGAATTCGGGCGCGTTATCGCGCCGCATGCCGCGCATCTCCGCCACCGAGATGCTGCGATCCACTTCGTCGGCGCCGATCACAACAGTGTACCGGAGATCGCCGGGCACGCGCCGCGCGAGCTCGTGCTGCACCGTGTCGCCGATCTCGAGGGCCAGACCGGGGACGTTCACGTCATCGATGAATGGGAGCACGGCGACGCGAACGGTGGCCGCACGCCGGGCGTCGGCAATGCGCTGTGCCAGGTCCGCGAATCCACGGTCGTACCGTTGCACAGCGGTGAATTCATCCACCGCAAGCCTGGGACGCTGCGACGCCATGGCGTCCACGCCCCGCTGGTAATGGCGGCGCGCCGCACCCGAGAGAATGGCCTGCTCGGCCCGCGCGTAGTCGGGCGCGGGATCGAGCGCCGTTTCATGGCGAGCGACCTCGGTCCGGAAACCGCGAGCTTCAAGCGCGAGATCGGCCGCCGCGATGGTGTCGGCGACCGCGAGCGCGGTAACACGAGCACGATAGTCCGCGTCCATCCGGCGGCTGGCCGCGGTATACGCGTTCCGCGCCGCCTGGTTCTGCGGGTCCTTTTCCACGGCCCGGAGTGCCCGGTCGTAGGCAGTGCGGAGATCACCTTTGTTCAGCGCTCTCGTGCTCTGCTGCGCGAGCTTGGACGGACTGGCGCACGCCACCACGGCGAGCGCAACGAACAGGAATCGGAGTCGCACGAGAAGTGGGACGAAAGGAGGTAAACGCGACACCAGATACGGTATCCTCTCGAAGGCAAACGGGAAATGGGCAAAGCGGGTTTCGTTTCGTCCCTTGCTCGACCGGCCCGCGCGCCTCATTCTCCTCTCTCATGCGCCTCATGATCCCGCGCGCGACCTCGTTCGCGCTCCTTACCGCGGCAGTTGTCCCCCGCCTTACCGCGCAGTCGACACCCGGTGCGGGCGGCCCGCGCCCCATGCAGGAGCTGCGCGACGCGCTCCCCCTGAATGTCCGGCTGACCGACACGCCAATCGCCGTTACTCCCGACGGTGCTCACACGTACTTCGTGAACGCCGCGGGCGACATCATTCACTACGATAGAGCGAAAAACACGACGCGCATTGGCGGGTCCGGCGCGTTCGACCTTGGCGTTTCACCCGTTGGCAACGCGCTCGCGTACGTGAAGACCACGGGGCGCCACAACGACGCATTCGTCTGGATTCAGACGCTCAATCCGGGTACCGGCCTTGCCACCGGCGCCGAAAGACAACTCAGCACGCATCGCGGCGACGTGCCCTCGATTTCTCCCGACGGCAAGCTGGTCGCGTTTGCGCGCGACGACTCCAGCGGCGTCGGACAGAGCATAGTGGTCGTCCCGATTGAAGGCGGCGCGGAACGCGTGGTGGCTCCCGCGTTGCCGTCGACCGTGGCGAACATCAGGTGGACGCCCGACGGGAAGACGCTCTATTTCGGCGTGAATCAACCGGTGGCGTGCGTGCCCGAGTGGAGCTGCCTTCCGCTCGCGGGTGCCAACCGGGCGCCGACGGGCTCCATTCGCCGCGTGGCAGTGAGCGGCGGCCCCGTAACCGTTATCGCGAATCCGCGTGGTTTGTGGCCGGGACTTTCGCCGGACGGAACGACACTCGTGTACATCGACACGACCGCAAATCGCCGGTACGTAGTAGCGGACGCATCCGGGCGCCGGCGCGATACGTTTACGCTTCCAAACTCGCAGACAGCGTTCGGCTGGATCCGCGGTGCAACGCTGCTCGTGTCGTCCGGCGGATCGGCGAAACGTCTGCAATCGCTCCCCCTCGCGGGCGGCGAGCCACGGACGCTGATGGAAACCGCTGACGCAGCGGGCGACCCGGTGTTTGCACCAGACGGCAAGACGCTATCGGTGATGTTCCGCGGCTCCCCACGCACCGAGCTTCGGATCCTCGCGCTCGACGGGACCGTGCAGAAGACATTGCCGCTCCCCGAGAATTTCGCCCAATGGAGCGTGTGGTCTCCGGACGGCAAATGGATCCTCTATACCGGTTTCGGCGATGCGCCTCCGGCGCACCTCGCGCTCGTCGAGCGCGCAACCGGGAAGACGCAGAAGCTCTACGATCTCGGGCCCGATGCGGCCTCGACCGTCAGATGGCTTCCTGATTCCCGCGGAATCGTGGTGACGGAAATGCTTGGCGGCACCGGCAAGGATCGTCATGCCGTTGTGCATCAGATTGACCTCGCCGGGAAGGTGTCGGTTCTTCGCGACGTTCCGCTCGGACCTGCGCCGAGTGCGGCCGTACCGCTCGACGACGCGCGCGCGCTCGTGCAGCGCGGATCACCCGGCGACGTGCGCGTCATTCCCCTCGGCGGCAGCGGGAGCGAGCGCACGGTACTCGCGGTGACGGGCGGGTACGCATCGGCACCACTCCTTTCACCCGACGGCGACTGGTTTGCGATGCGGCGCAATCCTGCCAGTGCCGATGGGTCGCAGGCGAAGCTGCTCGAGCTCGCGCGCGTGGATGGGTCGTCGCATACGACCATCGAGTTGCCGTTCAACGCCGCGGCCGGCACCAACCCGCGTCTCGGGCCCGGCGCACGGGACCTGATCGTGATGGAGGCCCGCCGACAGGATGTCGATCCCGGCGTGTACGTGGTGAATGCCGGCACGAAGGCCGTGAAGAAGTTGTTCACCTATGCTGCACAGAACGCCTTTCCGGAAATCGCATTTGCGCCGGACGGGAAATCCATTGCGTACCTCGCGTGGCAAACGCTTCCACCCGGCGTCTTCATGATGGACGTCTCCTCTCGCTGACCCCAATGCGCTTCGCCTCTCTTGCTCTGCTCCTCGCGGCGGGCTCGCTCGCCGCACAACCCGGACCGCGTTACTCGCAGATCTATACGCTCCAGCCGCGCGAAGGCGTGTTCGCGTACGCACGCATTTCGCCCGACGGGAAGAAACTCGTGTACGCGTCGCAGATCTCCGCGCGCATCGGCGCTCCGCGGCGGTGGACCGAGACGCTCGTCGACCTTACGACAAAGAGCGTGATGTTC
>DASRAP010000438.1:0-4655 GCA_035638155.1 Gemmatimonadaceae bacterium
ACCCCGCGCCACCCGTTACCAGCGCCTTCGGCACCACGCCTCCAGTGTGTGATAATGCGTCCTCAAATGTATGCTGCGTTACCACATCGCAGCGTGGGGACCGGCATCGGTTGTAAAGAACCTGGAACGCCCCGCACGCAATGGATGTGCGCTCCGATACAGCCGCTCCCACGTCACCGCGAATTCCGCCGCCCTGTCAGTCTCTACAACGGCCCAAACGCTGCCCCCGAATCCTGCCCCAAACGCCGAAGCGGCAACGGCACCTGCCTGCCGTGCCAGCCGCTGCAGCGAGACCGTTTCCACCGTCTGGTTTCCCAGCAGCGTCTCGGCCAGCCGCTGTGACTCATCGGCGAGGCCACCGAGCTCGGCAATCGCACCGCGGCGCAAATGGTCGGCCGCCGCCGGCACGATCCGGTAGGACTCACTGACAAAGTGCTGTACACGGTCCTTTAAGGCTTGTGCCGTGAATGCGGGCGTCGCGGCTTCGGCGACAACATGCGCGAGCGCCGTCGCGGCGCCCGGAACCGTATCGATCACACTGGCCATCGTTGTGTGCGATTCGCCGCGCGTCGTATTCCACGCATCGAGCGCATGCCGTAACAAAAGTGACACACGATTGTACCGGTCCTGGGCGGCGCCAGTCTTGTGTGCGGTCACGCCGCTCGCGCCAATGACGAACGTGAACGCCGGCGAAATCTCGTACCGGCCCTCGCGCCTGGGCGGCGAAAAACGGTAATCGCTCACGCACCGCGGCTCGCACGCAAGAATCGCGATGTGATCCTCGCTCCCGCCCAGCGTTCCGACGCCCGCGTCAGCAGAGAGCCGCCCAAATGGCGCGCCACTCTCCACGGCTCCGAAGTACGCTGCCAGGGTTTCGTTGTCCGGGAAGAGCGCCGCGTATTGCTCAGAATCCGTGAAGCCGTTGGCGCGGATGAGTGCGAGCGCGACGGTAACGATAAGCGCACTCGAGCTGCTCAATCCGGCTGCCGACGGCAGTCCGCTCGCGAGCGCGATGTCGGCGCCGCGGCGCAGCGCAGGAAAGTCGCGGCCGATGCGACGCGCCGTCGTCGCAACGTAATTGCTCCATTCGCCTTGTCTCGTCGGACCGCCGATCCCCATGACGGCTTCGCACTGCTCGTTCCGCGTCACATCGAGCACGCGCACAACGCCATCCGTGCGTCTCGCGGCGCGCGCAGTGAATCCTCGCTCGACCGCCGTCAGGAGGCTTCGGCCCCCGCCGTAATCGGTGTGCTTCCCGAACAGTTCAATGCGCCCCGGCACCCAGATGGACCAGCGATCGCTCGAGGCGCCGACGGCGGTCAACGTGGCGTCGCACTGCGCGAACGCAGGGCCGGCGACCCGCGCGCTCGATGCCGACATTCCGCGCGCCTCGAGCTCGGCGATGTGCGATGCGACCGGCATCCGGCCCTACAGCTGCACGTCGACGGTGCGGAGCCGCTCGGTCACCACAGGTATGTCGCCGCGGTTCGAGAGGTCGAGCACGCCCGCAGTCGTCGCGAGCAGGCGAAAGTGTTCGCCGTTCGCGATCAGCAACCGCACCGCATCCTGGAGCTCGAGCTCGCCGCGCGGTGAGGGCTTCACGCGCGCGCACGCATCGAACATCGCCGGCGGAAACGCCCACAGGTTCATGCTCACCGGCGCTGACGCGCCGAGCGCTTCGATCAACGTGGGATCGGGTTTTTCGATGATGTCTTCCAGCGTGCCGTCGGCCGCAACCTTGAGGAGCGCGTACGCACGAATGCGATCCTCGGCAATGTTGCTCTCACGAATGAGAGCGGCACGGTCGAAGGCGGCAACGGCGGGCGCGCCGAACCCGGCGAGGCTGCGCATCAGGCTGACCGGGTAATAGTTGTCGCCGTTGAGCATCAGAAACGGACGGTTCCCAACCGCCTCGCGCGCGCTCAGAATGGCGTCGGCGGTGCCGCGCGAACCGCTTTGTTCCGCGTATACGAGCTCGAGGCGCGTCACGCCGGCGCGGGCGTAATGCGCGGGGATCTCGTCATCACCGGCACGAATTACGATGCAGGCGCGCCGAATGCCCGCGTCCGCAAGCGCGGAGAGGATGTAATCGAGCATCGGCCGGCCAACGGGTATCATCGCCTTCGATCCCGAGTCTGCGGCGCGCGCCTGCTCCGGCGTGAGGTGCGCCGAGTCGTCGCGCCGCTGCATGCGCGTTCCGCGTCCCGCCGCGAGTACGACGGCCGTCTCAATGCGCTCGTGCATGTTCACTCTTCTACCTCATCCAACGCGGAACAGCTCCAATGCCCGCTTGTACCGTTCGCGAAGAATTCTGGCGAGACCGGCGTTTCCGCGCGTTGACAGCGTTGGATCTTCCGTGAGCAGACGCGCGGCAACGGCGTGCGCAATTTCATTCAGTGCCTCGTCGCGCTCGATCGGATCCGCCACGCGGAACGTCGGCACGCCACTCTGCCGTTCGCCGAACAGGTCGCCCATCCCGCGCAAACGCAGATCCGCTCGTGCGATTTCGAATCCGTTGTCGGTTCCCGCGAAGATCTTGAGGCGCTCGCCGGCCTCGGGCGAGGTGTCGCCGACCAGGATGCAGAATGCGCGGTCGGTTCCCCGCCCCACGCGGCCGCGAAGCTGGTGGAGCTGCGCCAGGCCGAACCGCTCGGGGTGCTCGACGATCATGACGTTGGCGTTCGGCACGTCGATGCCCACTTCGATGACCGTCGTGGCGACGAGTACGTCGATCTTTCCGTCGCGGAAACGGCGCATCACGTCGTCGCGCTCATCGGCGCCCAGACGGCCGTGCAAGAGTGCGAGCCTGCGATGCTTGAACGTCCCCGCTGCCAGCCGTTCGAACTCCTCCGTCGCGGTCTTGAGCGCGTGCTTGTCGCTTGGCTCGATGGCCGGATACACGATGTACGCCTGTCGTCCGGCGGCAAGCTGCTCGTCGAGAAACGCGTGCACCTTTTCGCGCGCCGCAACCGGCCGAATGGCCGTCGTGACCGGTACGCGGCCCGGCGGAAGCTCGTCGAGAATCGACACGTCGAGGTCACCGTATGCCGTGAGCGCGAGCGAACGCGGAATGGGTGTGGCGCTCATCAGCAGGACATCGGGCTTTTCTCCCTTCTCCTGCAGCGCGGCGCGCTTCTCGACGCCGAACCGGTGCTGCTCGTCGATGACCGTGAGCCCGAGTCTCGCGAACTCCGTCGTTTCTTCCGCAAGCGCGACGGTGCCGATGGCAACCACAGGCTCCACGCTCGCGAGGCGCGTCGACGCGGCCTTTCGCGCTTTCGTGGACAGCGAGCCCGTCACGAGCAGCGGTTCAACGCCGAGCGGTGCGAGCAGCTTCGCGAATGTCCTGTGGTGCTGCTCCGCAAGGAGCTCGGTCGGCGCCATCACCGCCGACTGGAATCCGTTTTCCATCGCGAGCAGACACGCGAACATGGCCACCACGGTCTTTCCGCTGCCGACATCGCCCTGCAGAAGGCGATGCATGCGGCGCGGCGAGCACATGTCCGCAACGATCTCACGAGTGGCGCGCACCTGAGCGGCGGTGAGCGCAAACGGCAACGCGGCGCGCAGCTTCGACGTCAGTTGGCGTTTGTTCGAGAAGCGGATGCCGGCGCGTTGCGCGCGTGCAAGGTCGCGCGCCCGCAGGTGCAGGATCTGGACGCAGAGCAACTCCTCGAACGCGAGCCGCGACCTGCCGCGCAACGCGTCGGCGACTGATGCCGGCCGGTGCACGAGGCGCAGCGCTTCGGGAAGCGGCGGCACGCCCGCTTCAGCAAGGACGTCCGCGCTGAGATACTCCTCGACCTCCGGCAGCAACACGTCGAGGTGCTGCTCGATGATGGAGCGAACGACCTTGAACGAAAGCCCTTCCGTCGCCGGATAGACCGAGAGCACCCGGCCGGCGGCGGGCGCATCGTCGGCGCCGAGGTTGATCGTTTCGCGCGGCTGCAGCTGGCGGCCGTGAAAGAACCGGACGGGACCCGATAGCAGCAGCGTGTCACCTTCGTCCACCGTGCGATCGAGGAATGATTGTCCGGGCCACGCCGCCTCGATCATGCCCGACGCATCCTTCACTACGGCCTGGAAGATCCGGAGGCCACGGCGCGTGGGCAGAATGCCCTTGGAGATCACCTTCCCGATGATCGTCGCCTCCGCGCCCACGGCAAGACGCGCGATGGGCATGACGGTCGTCGCGTCCTCGTACCGGTGCGGGATGTGCAGGAGGAGGTCGCGCGCCGTGAACACGCCCATGCGGCGAAAAGCATCGGCGCGCCGGGGGCCGACGCCCTTCAGATAATTCACCGGCGTGTGCAACTGGGGCCGGCCTGAGCCGCGACCTGCGGTCGCCGCAGCGCGCCGGTCGTCCGTCATTCCGCCAGCAGCGACTCGGCGAATCGCCTCGCGTCGAATGTTTCGAGGTCGCCGGCGCCTTCGCCGACGCCGATGAACTTGACCGGGACATTGAGCGCCTCGTGGACCGCGACGACCACGCCGCCCTTCGCCGTACCGTCGAGCTTCGTGACCACGAGCCCCGTGATGCCGACGGCATCGGCGAACACGCGGCCCTGCGCCACGGCGTTCTGGCCGATGGTGCCGTCCAGCACGAGCAGCACTTCGTGCGGCGCACCCGGAAGACGTTTCGCCACGACGCGGTG
>DASRAP010000439.1:0-16399 GCA_035638155.1 Gemmatimonadaceae bacterium
TGCTCGTCATCGCCTGGGTGATTCGCGTCGGTGATGAGTTCGTGGCCCGCATTCACCTCACGGCGCTCGCCGTGTCGTTCGCGGGCTCGCTCGTGATCGTCTCGCTCTTCGATTGGCTCGCGCGCGCCGAATTCATCGATCGTCCGCCCTTCATGGTCGTGTGGATTTCGATGGCGGTGTTCTGGGTGGTCGCGCTCATCTGGTCCAAGAATCACTTCGAGCGTCCGCAATGAAGAACACGCTTCGCGAGCTCCGCACCGCGCGGAACTGGTCGCAAGCCGAGCTGGGTGTCCGCGTCGGCGTGTCGCGCCAGGCCATCATCGCCATCGAAATGGGGCACTTCGATCCCAGCTTGCCGCTCGCGTTCAAGCTCGCGCGCGTGTTCAAGCGCTCCATCGAGGACATCTTCGAACCGGAAGGGAAGTAACCATGCAGCTCTTCAAACACACGACTTTCATCGCGCGGCCCCGCGCCGACGTGTTCGCGTACTTCACCGACTGGTCGAAGGGCGCCGAGTGGCGGCAGTACGTGAAATCGATGGAGCAGATCGACCCCGGTCCGATCCGTCCGGGCACGCGTGTGCGATTCGTCATCGAGCTCCTTGGCGAGGAGACGACGTACACGCTGACGGTGCTGACGTACGACCCGCCGTCCCTGTGGCGGCACAACACCGGCGAGACCAACTACGGCGGATACATCGAGTACCGGTTCGACGAGGAGCAGGGCGGCACGCGCGTAACGTTCACGTGCATCATCAAACCGAAGACGGTGCTCGGCTGGCTGGCCATGCCGCAGATGTGGCTCGCGCGCGGGAAGTCGTACCGCGATCAATTGCCGCAGCTCAAGCACGCGCTCGAGGAGGCCGGACGATGAGTGACGAACGCGACGATCTGCGCTCACTGTTGCGTGCGGCGCTCGCGCTGGTCGCGCTCGGCGCGATCATCGTGATGGCATTCGTGGTATTCGAGGCCGCAGCCTCGCGCCGTGCAAGCGCGCAGACTGGGCAAACGCAACGCGGGGCCAAACAACTACTTGACGCGGAATACGCCGAGATGGCCGGGGTTACCGCGGACAAAAACAACAGCTTTGGGGGTTCCCGTGGTATTCGGCACGTGTCCGCGTATTCTGCGGCAACGCGGTTGTAGTTCTCCGCGATTCCTCCGCGAACTCCTTTCTCCGCGTTGCAGTTTTACGCGGAGGCCGGCTGCGCGGACGCGAGTTGCCGCTGACGGTGCGCAAGCCAGAGTGACAGCGCGAGGAACAGCAGCGAGACCGGCACCGACACCCACGCGATCGAGGTCATGACGAGACCGAGGCTCACGAGGCCTGCGTAACCCCACACCGCGAGCTGATCCCCGAGCCGGTAGATGGACGTCTCGAGGAAACTGCTCGATTTGTACTTGTCTTCGCGCGAGAGAACGGTGAACAGGATCTTGCGTGACGGATTCGAAAGCATGAAGTCGCTCGCGCGGCGCAACGTGTTGAACACCAGAAAGGTCCAGAGGAGCGGCAGCACGCCCCACGATGTCGCGCCGAGTGCAGCGAATCCGAGCACGCTCACGATCGGTACGGCCGAGAGTGTGAACGACAAACCGAGCGTGCGAATCGCGCGCGCCGTGATGAATGCCTGTCCCAGCCCCGCAACGATCTGAACGATGAGCTCCATGTTCGCGAGCACGGCGGTCTGTGCGTCGCGAGTCGTGTAGAACTTGCCGATGATGTCGGTTTGCGCGGAGTAGAGCACCGTCGACCCCGACGTGTAGAGCAGCAGAAATCCGGCGATGCCGAGGATGTACCAGGACCTCGTGAGGCTCAGGATGCCCGACCACATGCTGCCGCCCACGATCTTGTCGCGGTCGCGCGAAACCGAGCTGGCAGACTCTCCCTCGACGCGCGGAACGACAGGGAACGTCGAAACCATGAATGCGGCGACCATGAGGAGCGCCGCGGAGACGAGCAGCAGGTTCGTGTTGCCGACGGTTTTCACGAAGAGCGCGGTGATCGCCGTGCCACTTACGGAGCCGATCGTACCGCCGACCGCGATGAACCCAAAGAGACGTTTGGCCTGCGTCTGGTGGAACGCGTCGACCATCACGCTCCAGAAGATCGAAGTGTTATAAAGTGCGAAGACGCTGGTCCAGATGAAGAACACGCGTCCCGTCCAGATCTCGTTCACGCCCGCGTGGCGCGCGACGAAGAACCCGATGAGGCACGCGGCGAAGAAGCCATACGTGAACCCGACAAACTTGCGCACGGGGAAGCGTCCCACGAGCGACGAGTAGATCGGATGGAAAACGAGCATCGAGATGAGCGTCGCCGCGAAGAGATACGGCAGGTTGCGCGCGCCCGACGCCACGGCCATCGCGTCGCGAATCGGGCGGAGAATGAAGTAGCTCGCGAGGGCGCAGAAGAAGTAGAGGCATCCTGCGAGCATGGCGCGCACTTCGTTCGGTTTGACGTCGACGACTCCGTGCAGCCACCGGAGTGCGGCTTCGTTCCCCGTCGCGGCCGCGACGCCGACGAGCCCGACGAAGCCGAGGATGACGCCGAACGCGATCTGCAGAATCGCGATCGCGTTCATCCGTTCGCTGCGTGCCAGGCGGCGAGCAACTCCTTTTCCTTCTCGGGTGTCAGTCCGCTCTTCAGCACCGCTTGGCGCTCGGGGGTTTCGTGGTGATAAAAATCGAGAGTCTCGCGAATCGTGTCAGCATGCGGACGGTACGTCAGCCCCGCGGCGACGGCCTTGGCGACGCTGCGCTGCATAAACCCGGCGCTTGGACCGACAGGGTTGATCCATGCTGCCAATGAATTCGGACCCGTCCAGCCTCGGATCTGATTTGCGCGAAGGAATTCCGGTGTGACGTGCGTGAACGTCGCATCGGACTTCACCGTCTTCTTGATCTCGGCGAGCATTGGGCCAAACACGTACGGCTGCTTGGGCCCTGTCGCGTTGAACACGCCGTAAGTCTTGTTCTCAGCGCAGCGAACCGACCACTCGCCCAGGTCGCGCGCGTCGATGAACTGCAGCAAGTGCTCAGCCGGCGGTGCGAGCACTTCGCCGCCACGCTCGACCCGCACCGGCCAGTATGTGTAGCGATCGCTCGGATCGCCGACACCAACGATGAGGCCGGGCCGAATGATCGTTGCGTGCCCCGGAAATGCTTTCTCAGCCTCCTTCTCCGAGAGTGCCTTGAGCGGCCCGTAAAGCCCGCCAAAGGTCGGTCCGTCTTCGACGTCCGGTGTATCCGTCGTCGCGACCGCAGCGCTTTCATCAGCACCTGGCGTGTCGTTCTTGTCGTAGACGGAAATAGTCGAGATGAAGATGTATTGCTTCGCACGGCCCTGTACGGCGGCGGCGGCTTCGCGCACCCAGCGCGGACGTGTGGTCGGATTGTCGATCACGACATCCCACTCGCCGTCCTTCAGCGAGTCGTAGTTGCCGGGCTTCGGCGCGCGATCGCCGATGCGCTCATCGATATTCGGCACGCCCTTGAACAGTCCCGGATTTGTTTTTCCGCGATTGAACAGGGTCACGTGGTGCCCACGCGCGACGGCATAGCGCACCTGGTTCGGCCCGATGAACCCGGTGCCGCCGAGGATGAGAATGCGGAGCGGGGCAGGGGCTTTCTCGACGCTACGAAGGTCGAAGGCGGAGGGCAGCACGCCCACACCGAGCGCGCCCGAAACGAGCGCGGAGGTCTTGAGGAAATCACGACGCGAAGGAGACACAATGCATCCAGTCCGAATGTGGGCTCAGTTTCGCTCCGGGCACACCGAGGCACAAGCCTGCGTTTCTCCCCGCTGGGAACGACATCGCGACCTTCGCGTCCTTCGCCCCTCCGCGTTGTCGTTCATGCGGATTCAGCCCGCGCGACTGTCGGCTCACCTCTACGAGCGCGCGCATGAGCCCAAAGCACGACGCTGAACGCGGGGACGCGACGCTTCGTACATTGCCGTATGACAACTCGACGCGACTTTCTGAAGGCCGGCGCGGCCGTGAGCGGCGCCGCGATTGCCGGCGGTCTCCCTAACATCGCCGGCGCGCTCGAGCGCGACATGCGCCCCGCCTCGATGAATCTCCTGATCTTCGGCGGGACGGGATTCATTGGCCCGCACCTCGTCAGGCGCGCCGTCGAACGCGGCCACAAGGTCACGATCTTCTCGCGCGGCCGGCACGACGCGGACATCCCCTCGTCGGTGGACCGCCTCATCGGCGATCGAGCCCCGGACTCCGTGAGCAAGCAAAGCAACCTCACGGCGCTCAAGGGCAAGCGCTTCGATGCGGTGATCGATGATCCCGCCTCCGACCCACAGTGGGTGCGAGAATCCGCGGATCTGCTCAAGACGTCGGGCTCGTATCTCTTCGTGTCGTCGACGGGCGTGTACCTGCCGTATAACACGCCGAACGCAGATGAGACCGCACCGGTCGAGCTCGTGCCGTCGAACGGCAGCGCACCGCAGTACGGCAACAACAAGGCGCAGTGCGAGAAGATCGTCATGGACACGTTCGGCGCGCACGGTCAGGTCGTGCGTCCGGCGTACATCATCGGCCCCGGCGACACGACCGATCGCTTCTGCTACTGGCCGCAGCGCCTGAAGAAAGGCGGCGAGACGTTCGTGCCGGGGAAGGGCACCGAGCGCATCGCGATCGTCGACGTGCGCGACCTCGTGGACTTCATGCTGAAGCTCGTCGAGGAGAAAAAAGGCGGGATCTACAACGTCACCGGCCCGAAAGACGACACGACGTTTTCGCAGTTCATGGATCGTGCGCAGAAGGCGCTCAACACGGACGCGAAGCTCGTCTGGGTCGACGACTACGACTTCCTTCGCACGCATGGCATCGGCCAGATGGTGCCGTGGACCAGGCTTGACGGCGCGAACCTCTATCACACGGTGCTGAGCAACAAGAAAGCCGTCGCGGCGGGGCTCACGTTCCGGCCGATGGAGGAAACCATTCGCGACATCTGGAACTGGTGGCCCGAACGCCTCAAGCTCCTTCCCGCGGGCCAGGAACCCCGCTTCCAGTTGAGAGCGCCCGGGGGTCGCGGCGGTCGCGGCGCCGCGGGCGCGGGCGCTGCGCCAGCATCTCCACCGATGACGACCGAAGAGTACGAGCAGAAAGTGCTCGCCGACTGGAAAGCACGAGCCAAATGATCTTCGGGGCGCTGCTCGCCGTCGCAGTACACGCGGATCCGCCGGTGTACCACGGGCGGCAGCGCCATCTCGAGATTCCGGCGGTTCGCGTCGCCGCGGAGATCGTCGTCGATGGGAAGCTCGACGAACCGGTATGGCAGCAGGCGGCGGTGCTCACGGGCTTTTCGCGCTACGCGCCGACCGATGGCGCCGCCGCCGACGATTCCACCGATGTGCTGGTCTGGTATTCGCCGACGGCGATTCACTTCGGGATCCGCGCGTATGCCGCGCCCGGCACGGTGAACGCCACGCTCGCCGACCGCGACAAGATCTACAACGACGACTACATCGGCATTTTTCTCTCGACATATAACGACGCACGACAGGCGACGGTCTTTGCCGTGAATCCCTTCGGCATTCAGGGCGACGGCATGCTCGTCGAACGCGGTGCGACGGGCGGCGGCGGCTTCGGCGGCCTGTCGATCGGTCGCGAGCCGACCGACATCCTTCCCGATTTCGTGTTCCAATCCAAGGGACGTCTCACGGACTACGGGTACGAAATCGAAATCACGATTCCCTTCAAGAGCCTGCGGTACCAGAGCCAGGCCACGCAGACGTGGGGAATCAACGTGGTCCGCCGCGTGCAGAATCGCGGCTACGAATACAGCTGGGCGCCGGCGCAGCGCGCGTCATCGTCGTACGTCGCCCAATTTGGCACACTCAAGGACTTGACTGAGCTGCACCGCGATCTCGTGCTCGACGTGAATCCGAGTGTCAGCGCCCGTTCCGTGGGCGCGCGCACCGCGGCCAGCGCGTACGGCTACGACCAGAGCGCCGACGTGAGCGCGAATGTGCGCTGGGGCATCACGAACAACTGGACGCTCAACGGCGCCGTGAATCCCGACTTCGCGGAGGTGGAATCGGACGCGGGGCAGGCGATCATCGATCCAAGGCGGGCGCTCTTTTTCCCCGAGAAGCGTCCGTTCTTCCTCGACGGGAGCGAGCAATTCGCCGGCCCGGGCGGGCTCATCTACACGCGGCGCATCGCGGATCCCGACGTGGCGCTCAAGATGACCGGCAAGCGGGGGCGCACCACGTTCGCGCTCCTTTCGGCCGTCGACGGAAAGGACGTTTCGACAACGGGAGAGGATCATCCGCTCTACAACATCGTGCGCGTGCAGCGCGACCTCGGCCGGTCCTCGCGCGCCGGATTTCTGTTCACCGAGCGGCGCGAGCCGACCGTGTCGAACGACGTGTTCGCCGCCGATGCGCGCGTGGTGCGCGGGGCGCACTACAGCGGCTTGTTTCAGCTCGGCATGAGCACGACGTCGCGCGATGGCGCCGAGCGGCGGCGGGGCTCGCTGTTTCTCGCCGATCTGCGGCGGTCGGGACGCACGTTCAACGCGCGCTGGGGACTCGGCACGCTCGACAACGACTTCATCTCGCAGACGGGATTCATCGCGCGGCCCGCGGTCGCCCACGCGTTCTTCGATCACAGCGTCGCCCTCTACGGCAGGGAGCGCGCGCTGGTGAAGCGCTACACTCTCGACGTGCTCGCGGACGGAACGTGGGATTATCAAACGTTCGTCCATCAGGGCGACATGGTGGAGAAAAAATTGCACATCAACAACAACGCCGAGCTCCGCGGTGGGTGGCAGGCGGGGGCGTCGGTGCTGTACGAGAAGTTCGGATTTGATCCCGCGCTCTATTCGGGGCTTCATGTTGCGCTCCCCGGTACGCAGGATACGGTCCCGTTCACCGGGAGTCGCTGGATTCCGAACCGCGACTACGTCTTCACCGTGGCCACGCCGAACTTCAAGCAATTCTCGTCGAACGTGCTCTACATCAGAGGCCAGGACGAGAACTTCTTCGAATGGTCCTCGGCGGATCTCGTCTGGGCGAGCTACTCCGTCAACTGGCGTCCGACCGAGCAGCTGCGCGTCACCGGCACCATGAGCTGGCAGTCGTACAAGCGCCACACCGACGGGACACTCGCGGGCAAGACGCGCATTCCACGGCTCAAGCTGGAGTATCAGTTGACCCGCTCGATTTTCCTGCGCGCGGTGGGCGAGTATTACGCCGATTTCGCGGACGATCTGCGGGACGATTCACGCACGGGCGGCGCGCTCTTCCGCGACGTGGGCGGCCGGCTCGTGCGCGCCCGCGGCTACTCGACGGTCGAAGCGCGGCCCAAGGGTGTCAACGAATTCCGGCCGCAGGTGCTGTTCTCGTATGTGCCGTCACCGGGCACTGTGGTCTACGCCGGATACGGCGGAGCGCTCCATGATCCCGAGGCCTTTGCGTTCCGGTCGGCGGCCATGCAGCGCCTCCGCGATTCGTACTTCGTGAAGCTGAGCTACCTCTTCCGGAGCTAGCGGCCTTCGAACGTTCCGGGTGAGACCGACTCGAGCACGAACTGCATTCTGCCATGCTCGGCGGACGCAGGCATGGTGTCGGTGAACCAGGCGCACGAAAGGAGCACGCGGAACCCGGCGGACGCCGCGAGGGCGGTGAACTCTTGGGGATCATAGAGCCGCCACTCGAACGAGTCGGCGATGTGATCCGCGCCATCGTAGCGGAGATCGACGTGCAACCGGTTGCCGCTCCACGTGCGCACCGTGTGAACACGGTGCCCGCCCCGCTCTGACGTCTCCGTGAGCGGCAGCGTCAGGAAATGCGCGCGGTTATACAGATCGACAATGGCGCGGCCGTTTGGGCGCAGCCGCGCACGCACCCCTTCGAGCACCGCGCGATTCCCCGCGTCGTCCTCGAACCCGAAACTGTGCCAGAGATTGATCGCGGCGTCGTACGTCCCGCCGATGAGATCGAGCCGCCGCATGTCACCCACGAGGAAATTGACGGTCGCGTCGGGCGGCGCGACCTGCGCGGCCCGCGCGAGCGCGGCATGATCGGTATCCACGCCGGTGACCTGGTAGCCGCGCGCCGCGAGCGGAATCGTGTGCCGGCCGCTGCCGCAGCAGAGATCGAGCAGACGGGGGAACGAGAGGACGCTCAGATGTCGCTCGACAAAGGCGATCTCGCGATCCGTGTGCTCCTGCGGTATCGGATCGAGAAACGTTCTGAACCACGCGTCGGAAAATGTATTCGTCATGTCTGTGAGGACCTGCACGTTCGCGCGCTCGTTCGACGCCGCATCAGATGAGGATCGCGTCAAGCACATCGCCTTCGCGCATATCCCCGTGATCAGCCGGCACGATGAGCAACGCGTCGGCGCGCGCGAGCGATGACATGATGTTCGAGGCCTGCGGGCCCGCGAGGCGCGCACGCGGCGGGCCGTGCGCGGCAGCCTCCAGCGTCACGCGCAGGAAATGCGTGAGCGGCACGCTCACTGCGTACGCATCGGCGGCCACAACCTGCACCCGGCGCGGGGCGGCGTGCGGGGCGCCGAGCAATGCGCGAATCGCCGGGCGAGCGAAGAGCTCGAACGTGACGAACGACGACACGGGATTCCCCGGAAGGCCGATCCACGGTTTCCCGCGCACCGACCCGAACGCGAGCGGCGCGCCGGGACGCATGCGCACGCGCCAGAACTCGAGCTTCCCTCGAAGCGTTTCGACGGCGCGCCGGATGTAATCGGCCTCACCGACCGACACCCCCGCCGACGTGATGATGAGATCGCACGCCGACGCGCGCTCGATCGCCTCGCGCACGGCCCGCTCGTCGTCGGGTACGATGCCGAAATCCACGGGTTCGCCCCCCGCGCTTCGCACCTGCGCGGCGAGACCATACGAATTCGACGACACGATGCGTTCGCCCGCGAGCACTTCGTTGAACCGCTCGACGGGTACGAGCTCGTCGCCAGTGGTCACGATCCCGACTCGCGGCTTGCGGTGCACCGGAACCCACGCGGCGCCGACCGACGCGAGCAGCGAGATCTGCGCCGGCCCGAGCAGCGTGCCCTGTGCGAGCGCGACGGTGTTCTGCCCGACGTCCTCGCCACGCGGGCGCACGTTCCGGCCGGCGTCGCGCGCATCGCGAATGCGCACGACCTCGGTTCCCCCGTCCGTGTCCTCGACGCGCACGACGCAGTCGGCGCCGTCCGGCACGGGGGCTCCGGTCGCGATGCGCGTCGCCAGGCCGGGGCCGATGGGGCGCTGCGGAAACGCACCGGCGCGCACGTCGTCGACGACACGGAGCGTCACCGGCGCATCCGCACTTGCGCGCGCGACGTCGTCCGTGCGGCACGCGTAGCCGTCCATCGCGCTGTTCGCCCACAGCGGCAGCGCGACCGGGGATATCACGTCGCGCGCCAGCACGAGACCGTCGCAGCCGGTGAGTGGCACGTCGACGGCGGGCAGCGCATGGATGGCGGCGACGATCGTCGCCGCCGCGTCAAACGGTTCGAGCATCAGTGGAGTATCAACGTCCCAGATGGAGATTCGCGAGACGGGCCACGATCGCGTCGATGGATGACTCCACTTCCGTGCCGGTGGTCGTCCAGCCGTTCGCGAAGATCGCGAACTCGAGCAAATGGCCGTCGGCCGTGGTCACGTAACCGGAGAGCGATCGCACGCGGTCCATCGATCCCGTCTTGGCGTGCACGTTGCCGGCGGTGGCGGTGCTCTGAAAGCGCCGCTCGAGGGTCCCGTCCGTCCCGCCGATCGGGAGCGCGTTGTAAAAAATGCCGAACGTCGAATCGCGGCGCACCGCCTCGAGCACGCGCACGATCGTCTCGGGACTCACGTAATCGTGACGCGAGAGCCCGCTGCCGTCACGCACCACGAATCCCGCCGAATCGGCCCCCCACGACACCAGCTTCCGCGCGACCACCGCCGCGCCCGAATCCGCGCGCCCCGCTCCCGTCTGCGTGAGGCCGAGCGTCTTGAGAAGAATCTCGCCGATCTGATTCTGCGACGGCTTGGTGAAATGGCGGAGCAGGTCGCTGAGCGGCGGGCTCTGATACGTGAAGAGCGTCGTGAGCCCGCTGTCCGGCACCGGGGTGAGCCAATCGTATCCTAGGAACACGTTCACGCCGCGTTCGTACATCGCGGCGTTGAACGCGTCGAGGAAATGCTTGTACCTCGGCGCCGGGGTGCGCGACGTGTCGGGGAGCCCGTCGATCGCGATGTGTACGGGCGTGAACGCGTCGTTGAACATGAGGTCGCCCACCGTGGCGCCATAGCTCTGCGCGAGGTCATCCCACGCCCAGCCAAAGCCGATCGGCACATCGGTGAAAACCGGTTTTCCGCGCCGGAGCCGCCCGTCAATTCTCCGGATGCCGCGCGCCCGGATCGAATCCGCCATGCCGTAGAGCGGAATCATCGCGTCGCCGCTCACGCGATCGCTGAACGATGGATCGCCGGAACCGAAGACCACGAGATCACCGGCGATCATCGTGTCGCGCAGCGATCCCGAATACGCCACGCGCGTGGTGAACCGGAAATCGGGGCCCAGCGTTGCGAGCGCGACCGCGGCCGTGATGACCTTCTCGTTGGACGCGGGCAGAAAAAGCTTGGCCGCGTTGTGCGAGTACAGCGTGTCGCCGTGCTCCGGATCGACGATGAGCGCGCCCCACATGGCGCTCCGGAACTTCGGCGCGTTGATCGCGGTGTCGATGCTCGCGCGCAGCGCCTTGATGGCGGCCGCGCGCGCCGCCGCGGCCTTCGCGCCCCGGGCGGCTTCCGGACCCTGAGCCCGGCTGAACGGCGCGCACGCGGTCACGCTCGCAACGACCAGGACGAGCGTCCACGGGCGAACGCGCGTCATTGCGCGGCCATCTCGCGAGCCTTCACGAGATCGTCAGGTGTGTTCACGTTGAAGAAGCGCCACGCCGGCATACCCTGCACGATCACCGATCTGGACCGCTGAATCAATGCGTGCAGGCTCCGCTCGTGCTCCCACTCGCGTTCGATGAGATCGGCGAACGCCGGCGCGTAGAGCGCGCACAGCGGCTCAAGTTTCCCCCCCTCGCTCTCGCACACGACGACATCCGAGCCGTTGTGTTCAGCCAGAGTGCCCAGAATATCGGCCGTAACGAACGGCATGTCCCACGCCACCACGAGCGTCGGGGCGCGGGTCGCGCGGAGCGCGGCGTGAATCCCCGCTGCGGCACCTCCACCACTCAGCGCATCCCGCACGACCCGCGCCCGCGGGAGCCACGAGTCCGCGTCGTCAGCGTTCGCAACGATGACGAGCTCCGACGCCATGGACTCCAGTACCGACGCCACGCGATCGATGATCCGTGCGCCGCCCACCTCGAGCAACCCCTTTGGCTGGCCGCCGAGGCGCGTCGACGCGCCCCCGGCGATGATCGCGCCTGCGATCCCGTTCGTCAGTCGCGCTCCCACGTCGACCAGAGCGACGGCTCCTCGCTCACGCGAACGCGCGTGACCACCGCGGGCGACGGCAGCTCGCGCTGCACGCGCTCAGCGATCCACTGCGACAGGTTCTCGCCGCTCGGAATGAGCTTGCTCTCGGCGAATTCCGGCACATCCGTGTTGAGATTCCGGTGATCGAGCTGCGCGCGCACCACGCGATCGAGAATCGCGTCGAGCACGCCCAGGTCGGCGACGAATCCTGTCTGCGCATCGAGCGGCCCGCTGACCGTGACGTCGCACGTGTACGTGTGTCCGTGAAACGACGGGCGGGCGCAGAGGCCGAATGCCTTTTCGTTCTGCGCATCATCCCACTCGGGGCGCCGGTAGCGATGCGCGGCGGCAAAGATGACGCGCCGCGTGAGCGAGATGCGGGGCACGCCTTGCTGCCCTACTTGTAGAGGCGGTACGCCGCGCCGAACGACATCGTCCAGTTGTTGCGCCACTGCGAACGGTTCACCGATCCGCTCAGCACCGACGTGCCGTCTCCGCCGATCGTGTAGTACGTGGTGGGATACTGGATCGAGTACAGGTAGCTGCCGAGGTCTCCGCGCAGCGCGAGCCGGGAATGGAGCGGCAGATACCGAATGCCGAGCCCGTACGCGACCGCGAACGTCGAGCCGTGCTGGAACCCTCCGGCGTCGCGTCCCTTGAAGTCGCTCACCATTCCCACGCCACCATTGACCGTTGGCATGAAATTGTGCCAGCTCTTGCCGCCGGTCAGGTTGAACGAGAGGCCGATGTCGGCGAAGCCGAGATTGACGTTCTGCACGTCGACGAGCCGGTCGCCCTGTGAGCGCGTGGGATCAATCACGTTGCGCTTGCTGCCCACGCGCGCGATCCGGATTGCGAGATCGGCCGGTCCGCCGACGTGCACATCGAGCCGCACACCGGTGAGCGGGCCGCTCTTGGGCATCACGCCGGCTTCGTCCTTGGCGGCGACGTACCATCCGCCATAGACCGAGAGGCGCGCGCTGGTGGAGACGTCGCGGTAGGGACTGTCCTGTGGCGTGTGCCCCACTTGCGCGCGCAGGATCATGGGCGCGCACGCAGCGGCAAGAACAACAACACGGATTCTCATGCAGTATTTCTCAGGTCTGTGCCTGTCATCTCGGCGGGCTGCTGAATGCCGAGCAAGCCGAGCACCGTCGGGGCGACGTCGCAGAGTGCGCCGCCGTCGCGCAGCGCCTTGATCGATGGATCGCCGACGATGAAAAACGGAACCAGGTTCGTGGTGTGCGACGTGTGCGGCTGCTTCGTGACCGGATCGACCATCACCTCGCAGTTCCCGTGATCCGCCGTCACGATCAGCGTTGCATTCACTTTCCGCGCCGACTCGGCCACGCGCGCAACACACGCGTCGACGGTCTCGACGGCCTTGATCGCGGCAGGGAGAGACCCCGTGTGCCCGACCATGTCGCCGTTGGCGTAGTTCACGAGCACGAAGTCGTACGCGCCGCTCTCGATGGCGGGACAGAGCTTGTCGGTCACACCGACGGCGCTCATCTCGGGCTGGAGGTCGTACGTCGCGACTTTCGGGCTCGGCACCATCACGCGGTCTTCTCCCTCGTTCGGCGGCTCGATGCCCCCGTTAAAGAAGTAAGTCACGTGGCCGTACTTCTCGGTTTCCGCGGTGCGGTACTGGGTACAGCCGTGCTGCGCGAGCCAGGGGCCGAGCACGTTCTTCATGTTCTGCGGCGGAAACGCGATGGGCACGGTGAACGTCTGGTCGTACTCCGTCATCGTCGTGACGGAGACCTTCGGGCGGTGCGCGATCTGAAATCCGTCGAACGCCGGATCCGTCAGTGAACGCACGATCTGCCGCATGCGGTCCGAGCGGAAATTCCACGTGATGACGGAGTCGCCATCGGCGAACGTCGCGACGGGCTTGCCGCCGTCGACGATCGTCATCGGCTCGACAAATTCGTCCGTGACGTTTTTCGCGTACGAGTCACGGATGACCTGGAGCGGGTCCGTGGCCGTCGGAGCGGTGCCGAGCACCGCGGAGTCGTACCACTTTTTCGTGCGTTCCCAGCGCTTGTCGCGGTCCATGCCGAAGTACCGCCCGCCGATGCTCGCGATGCGCGCGGTGCCCTGGAGACGCGGGAGCAAGTGCTCCATGAAGCCCAATCCGCTGCGCGGCGGCGTGTCCCGTCCGTCGAGGAGTGCGTGCACGAACACGCGCTTCACTCCGCGATCTGCGGCGAGTCTCGTCAGCGCGACGAGATGATCGTCGTGGGCGTGGACGCCGCCATTTCCCACGAGTCCGACGAGGTGCAGCGCCGTGTTCTTCGCGCGATCGCACGCGTCGGTGAGCTGCGGAATTCTGAAGAAGCTGCCGTCCTCGATGGCGATGCTGATGCGCGGCAGGTCCTGCAGCACCACGCGACCCGCGCCGAGGTTGAGGTGGCCGACCTCGGAATTGCCCATCTGGCCGTCGGGAAGTCCGACCGCCCGGCCAGAGGCACTGAGCAGCGTGTGGGGCGAAGCGTCCCGGAGTTTTCGCCATTCCGGGGCGTTGGCGAGCGCGACGGCGTTGGCTTCGCGCTCTTCACGCCACCCCCAGCCGTCGAGAATGGCGAGGATGACCGTCTTGCGGGCGCGGTGGGGGACGGGCATCTATGAATGTAAGCAGCGGCAACGATCCCTCTCCAGCGATTCGCGTGAGGATTTCTCCTCTTGTTCTCTCATTTCTCGCCTTCTCGCTGTCTGCCTCCGCGCAGACGGCGCTCCCGACGGAGACCTCCGTGCATGGCGCGCCGAACGGCCCACAGATCGGGACGCTGAAGCGCGCGGCGATCGTCCGGGTCGGAGCCAGTCAGAACGGCTGGACGGCCGTCACGATCGAAGGCTGGATCGTGTCGACGCGCCTGGGCGCGCGGAAGGACACGCTCGACCGCACGATCATCGGGACCGGGAACGCAACGATTCGCACAGCCGACGGGATGGGCCAGCCCGTCGTGGGCGATCTCGAGCCGAGCACGATCCTGAAGCGGCTGTCGGAGCGGAACGGGTGGACGCAGGTGCGGCGGTCGGCATGGATCAAGAGCTCGGCGCTGCAAGCGGCGGCGCCTTCAGCAAGGGCAACGGGCAACGGGCAGAGGGCGGGCAACGGGCAACGGGCAACGGGCGACGGCCAACGGGGAGCGCGAAGCGCTGAGCGCCCAGCGCTAAGCGCTGAGCGTGCAGCGTCAAGCGCTGATCGCACAGCGCCAAACGACAGCGCTACACAGCGCACGACGCGCGCGACGTCGCTGCGTTCCGCACCCAACGGCGCGGAGCGCGCGTCGGTGAAGGCGGGCGCCACGGTCGAGGCGCTTGCGCACGAGTCGGGCTGGGCGCGCGTGCGCATTGAAGGGTGGGTACCCGAGCGCGACCTCATGATTGCGGACTCGAGCGCCGACATGGGGCTGTCCGCGGCCGATCTTCGCGCCGATCCGGCGGCGCACCGGGGGAAGACGGTGCGCTGGGAGGTGCAGGTCATCGCCGTGCAGCACGCGGATCCGCTTCGGCGCTCGCTGGCGCCGGACGAGCCGTATCTTCTTGCGCGTGGTCCAGGCGACGAGGGCGCGGTGCTCTACATCGCGATTCCGCGGACGCTGCTCGAAAAAGTTCAGGCGCTTCCGCAGCTCAGCACGGTCATGATCACCGCGCGCGTGCGCGAGGGCCGCAGCGCGCCGGTGGGCGCGCCGCTGCTCGACCTCATCAGCATCGCCAAATGAACGAATTTCTGCGTGACCGGATTCTTCGCCGGCTCGAGTCGCTCCCCGAAGAGCGCGTGTATCAGGTGCTCGACTACATCGAGTTTCTGGAATCGAAATACGCGACGCAGAAGGCGCCGGAGCCCGGCGTCGTGCAAAAGCTCGCGGAGGGCGTGCAGGACACGCTCCGCGCGGGACAGGTCTCCGCGCAGGCGATCAGCGAGACCATGGGTTACATGTCGAAGGCGCGGAGTTTTCTTGCCGGCGCGCGCGCGGCAGCGGAATCCGTGGCGAGTGATGTGAGTGGGGTAGTGAAAAAAGCAGTCGATAGCGCTCGAACACCTGTTCCCGCCGCGCCCCCTGCGCAGAGTCCGCAGGCTCCGGTGACGCCGCCCGCGCCGAAGAACACCCAGGAGTAGTGGCCGCTGCTTGAACGAGGAATACCGGGCGTTTACACTTAGCAATGGCGACACCAACTATCCCGCGGCCCGCTTCGGACTTCTCCGAGAGCGGGCCGTCGCGTTCCTACGACTCCGACATGCCACCGCGAGTACGCTCTGAACCCGCGCTGACCTTCGACGACGTCCTCCTCGCGCCCCGCCATTCGCTCGTTCATCCGAAAGACGTCGACATCAGGTCGTATCTGACCCGCGGCATCACGCTCAACGTGCCGCTCGTCGCCGCCGCGATGGACACGGTGACCGAAGCCGAGATGGCCATCGCGATGGCCCGCGCAGGCGCCATCGGCGTGATCCACAAGAACATGTCGATCGACAAGCAGTCCGCCGAAGTCGATCGGGTGAAGCGCTCCGAGAGCGGCATGATCCGCGACCCGATCTCGCTCTCACCCGATGCCATGCTGCGCGAAGCCGTCGGACTCATGGCGCGCTTTCACATCTCGGGCGTTCCAATCGTCGAGAACAACGGCAAGCTCGTCGGCATCATCACGAATCGCGATCTCCAGTTCGAGCAGTCGCTGGACCGCCCCGTGCGCGACGCCATGAGCAAGCAGCTCATCACCGCGCCGGCGGGCACAACGCTCGAAGAAGCCGAGCAGATCCTCGGCGAACATCGCATCGAAAAACTCCCCGTCGTCGACGACGATGGACGCCTGATCGGCCTCATCACCGTCAAGGACATTCACAAGCGGCGCCAGCATCCCGACGCGAACAAGGATGACCTCGGCCGGTTGCGCGTTGCGGCGGCGATCGGCGCCGGCGGCGATTATCT
>DASRAP010000440.1:0-6057 GCA_035638155.1 Gemmatimonadaceae bacterium
GGCGATCTGCTGGACGAGATTGCGACGCTCCTCGATGATGTCGATTCCTCCGAGCCGGACGCACTTCGTGTCGCAGTGGTGGGAAGGCCGAACGTCGGCAAATCGTCATTCGTGAACACGCTTCTCGGGCAGGACCGCCTCATCGTTTCTGCCGTTGCCGGCACGACGCGTGATGCGATCGACACGCCCCTTCGCTACAAGGGACGCGATCTCGTGTTCATCGACACGGCCGGTCTCCGCCGCCAGGGCAAGATCGACGACGGCATCGAGTTCTACTCTTCGCTGCGCACGCAGCGCGCGCTCGAGCGCGCCGATGTGTGCGTGCTGTTGATCGACGCGACGCAAGGCCTGCACAACCAGGACCTCAAGATCGCGACGCTGGCGTGGGATGCCGGGCGCTCGCTCATTGTCGTGGTGAACAAATGGGATCTTGTCGAGAAGGACGACAAGACCGCGGCGAAGCTGGAGAAGGAGTGGTGCGAGAAAGCGCCGTTCCTCAAGTGGGTTCCGTTTCTCTTTGTGTCATCGCTGACCGGGCAGCGCGTGCAGCGCATTCTCGAAGTCATTTCCGAGGTGGAGGCGGAGCGATCCAAACGCGTGTCGACGAGCGAGATCAACGACACGCTGCAAGAGCTCATCGCGCGGCGGCAGCCGCCGCAAGCCGCGGGGCACGAGGTGCGTCTCAATTACGCCACGCAGGTCGAAACCGCGCCTCCCGCGATTGCCGTGTTCGGGAACAATCCCGACCTCGTCGTCGAGCACTACGTTCGCTATCTCCACAACGGGTTTCGCGAGAAGTATGCGTTCACGGGCGCACCGCTCCGCATCATCCTGCGGCGGAAGAGCGGGCGGTGAGGCAACCGTTGAGGCAACCGTGAGGGCCCGGTGAGGCGCGCGTGAGGTACGCGATCGCGATCGTGCTCGCGTATGTCGTCGGCTCGTTCCCGTCGGCGTATCTGGCGGGGCGGGTATTTCGCGGCGTGGACCTTCGGAAAGTCGGTTCGGGAAACCTTGGCGCGACGAACGTCTACCGCGAGATCGGACTCGCGGCCGCGCTCGTGGTGCTCGCGCTCGATGCGCTCAAGGGGTGGATTGCGGTGACGCGCGTGCCCGTGTGGTGCGGGTTGCCGCCGAACGATTGGTGGACGGTCGCCATGGGTGTGGCGGCAGTCGCCGGCCATGCGAAACCCGTGTTCCTCCTGTGGCAGGGGGGCGGCAAGGGTGTTGCGACGGCCACCGGTGTGTTCATCGCGCTATCGCCCGCCGCGCTTGGTATCGCTGCCGCAGGCTTCGCGCTGACAGTCGCGATCACGCGCTATGTATCGCTGGGCTCGATCGTCGGGGCAGTCGTCCTGCCGGTGGCCGTCGCGATGAAACGCGGCATGCAATCGCCGGTCTTCGTGGTGTCGGTGCTGCTCTCGGTGTTCGTGGTGTGGAGACACCGAAGCAACATGCGGCGCGTTGCCACGGGCATCGAGCCGCGCCTCGGGCGGCCGGGAGCGAGCCGGCAATGAACGTCGCCGTGATCGGTGCGGGCGCGTGGGGGACGGCGCTCGCTGATCTCCTCGCCCGCGGCTCGCACGACGTACGCCTCTGGGCACACGAGGCCGACGTCGCCGAGGCGATCAACCGGGATCACGAGAACAGCCGCTTTCTCGCGGGGATCCGGCTCGCGGATTCGCTCTGCGCTACATCAGACATCGCACAGGCCTCGAACGGCGCGGATCTCGTTCTGTTCGCGGCGCCGTCGCACGTTCTTCGCGGCATTGCGCGCGCGTCGGCGCCGGGCGTGGGGCCGCGCGCAACGCTGGCCGTAGCAACCAAGGGGATCGAGCACGAAACGTTCGCGATCATGACCGACGTTGTCGCGCAGGAAATCTCCGGCCGCGCGGTTGTTGCCCTCTCGGGGCCGAGCTTCGCGCTCGAGGTCAGCCAGGGCCAGCCCACAGCCGTCGTCGCGGCGAGTGCGCAGCGCGACGCCGCCGTGCTCGTCCAGCAGGCGTGCAGCTCGCCGGCGTTTCGCGTGTACACGCACGACGACGTGATTGGCGTGGAGCTTGGAGGCGCGCTCAAGAACGTGATGGCGATCGCCGTCGGCATCGCGGACGGACTGGGGCTCGGATACAACACCCGCGCCGCGCTCATCACGCGCGGGCTCGCGGAAATGGCGCGGCTCGGCACGGCGCTTGGCGCGCAGGCGGCGACGTTCGCCGGGCTCACCGGCGTTGGCGACCTCGTGCTGACGTGCACCGGTCCACTCAGCCGCAACCGTTCGCTGGGCGTGCTCGTGGGGCAGGGGACGCCGCTCAACGAGGCGATGTCGCAGCGGGCTACCGTGGCCGAGGGTGTTCCGACGACGAAGAGCGCGCACGCACTGGCGAAGTCCCGCGGCATCGAGATGCCGATCGTCGCCGCCGTTCACGGGATTCTTTTTGAGGGCCACACCGCCCGCGACGCGATGCGTGCGCTCATGGCGCGCGGGCTCAAAGGAGAGCAGGGGTGATGACCGCACGTTCCGAAGAACCCATCCAGGAATTCTTCTCGATCGGCGAAGTCTGCACGATCACGGACCTCAAACCGCACGTGCTGCGGTACTGGGAAAGCCAGTTCCGCTTTCTGTCGCCGACGAAAACGCGCGCGGGGAACCGCGCGTACCAGCGGCGGGAAATTGAAATGATCATGCTCGTGAAGGAACTGCTGTACACGGAACGGTACACCATCGACGGCGCGCGGCAGAAACTCGAGGAGCTCAAGCGCGGCGGCGCGCTCAAATCGGCGGGGCGCGACGCGCTCGGCCGCACCACGATCGAAGATCTCGAACGCGAGCTCAAGAGTATTCTGGACGTACTCGAAGGCCGAACGCCGAAAGCCTGAACGGAATGCGTTTTCTTCTGACCAACGACGACGGGATCCTGGCGCACGGGCTCGACGTGCTCGAACGCGCCACCAGGCCGCTCGGCGATGTCTGGGTCGTCGCGCCGGACCGTGAGCAAAGCGCCACCAGTCACTCGCTCACCGTGCACCATCCACTGCGTCCGGTGCAGCACGATGAACGGCGATGGCAGGTCGATGGGACGCCGACGGACTGCGTGCTGCTCGCGGTTGAAGCGCTGCTTCCGGAGCGGCCGGACTTCGTCCTCAGCGGGGTCAACCACGGCCAGAATCTCGGCGAGGACGTTCTCTATTCCGGGACCGTCGCCGCGGCGATGGAAGGGCTGGCCTGCGGGGTGCCAAGCATTGCATTCTCGTTCGCGGGCGGCGTGCTGCGCTCGAACAAGTCGATGCTCGATCAGCAGGTCGACCTGATCACGCAGCTGCTGCGGCATTTCACGTCCGCCGCGCCCTTCCCGCCGGGAACGCTGCTCAACGTCAACTTGCCGCCGGCAACGGGCGCTGAAGTGCGCGGCGCGCGGCTCACACGTCTTGGACGGCGCGTCTTCTCGCAGTCGCTGCGCTCCCTCGAAGATCCCTGGGGGCGGAAGATGTACTGGATCGGCGGCGGCTCGGCGACGTGGGACGATTCCATCGAGAACTCGGACATCAAGGCGATCCAGGAGAAGTTCGTTTCCGTGACGCCGCTGCATCTCGATCTGACACATGCGACGGCGATCGACCAGGCCGATGCGTGGTGGCGGCCGCTGTAGATGGCGTACACGCTCTCGCCCGAGCTCAGCGGCCCGCGCCGCCGTCTGGTGGAGACGCTGCGCGAGCGCGGGATCCATGACATGGCGGTGTTGCGCGCGTTCGAGCTCACGCCCCGTCACGTGTTCGTGCCGACGGGAGTCGCGCACCGCGCATACGAAGACGCCGCGCTGCCGATCGGAAACGGGCAAACCATTTCGCAGCCATCGGTGCACGCGCGCTACCTGCAGGAGATCGGGTTCACGGGGAACGAGCGCGTGCTCGAGATCGGCACGGGATCCGGATACCAGACGGTTCTGCTCGCGCATCTGGCGGGACAGGTGTTCTCGATCGAGCGGATCGGCGCGCTCCTCGACCGCGCGCGCGAGGCGATCCGCGAGAGCGGCGTGAACAACGTGTCACTCCTCTCGGGTGATGGCACGCTCGGCTGGAATGCGTACGCGCCGTATGACGCGATTCTTGTGAGCGCGGCGGCGCCGTCCGTCCCGAAGCCCCTGGCGGATCAGCTCGCCGAAGGCGGGCGGCTACTCATTCCGATCGGGCCGCAGGACGAGCAGATGCTGCGTGTGTACCGGAAGCATGAGGGCGCGCTCGAGTACAAGGATCTCGCGCCGGTGCGGTTCGTGCCCCTCGTCGGGCTGTATGGGTGGCCGGCGTGACGGTGCTCGAACGCCGTGCGCGCATTCTGGTGCAGGGCGCGGTGCAGGGCGTTGGCTATCGCTGGTTTGCGCGGTCACGCGCGCGCGCTCTCAAGCTTGCCGGCGTCGTGCGCAATCTCGACGACGGCAATGTGGAGCTTCTGGTGTCGGGGCGCGCTGACGACGTGCTGACGTTCGTCGGAGAGCTCGAGCACGGTCCGCCGCGCGCGCGTGTGGTCAAGGTCGACGTTGACGATGCTCCGGACGGCGCGTATTTCCCCAATCCATTCGACATTGACCACGAATGACTGACGCCTCGCTGACGGCCACCAGTTCGAGTCCCACCGCGCTGATCCGTCGCGCGATTCGCGATGTGCCCGATTTTCCGAAACCCGGCATTGTGTTCAAGGACATCACGCCGGTGCTACGCGACGCGCATCTGTTCGGGCTCGCGACGCTCCTCATGGCCGAACCGTTTCGGCGCGCCGGGATCACGCATGTGGTGGCGATCGAGAGTCGGGGTTTCATTTTCGGCGCGCCGATTGCGCAATCGCTTGGCGCCGCGTTCGTACCGATGCGGAAGCCGGGGAAGCTGCCGTTTCTCACCGAGCGTGAGGAGTACGATCTCGAGTATGGGAAGGACGCGCTGGAGGTGCACCGCGATGCGATGGACAACGGCACGCGGGCGCTGATCGTGGATGACGTGCTGGCGACGGGCGGCACGGCCGGCGCCGCGTGCCGACTGGCGGAACGGTTCGGCGTTCGCGTGGTGGGTTGTTCGTTCCTGATCGAGCTCGCGTTCCTCGGCGGACGTGCAAAGCTCGGTGATCGTCAGGTGCAGGCGCTGGTTCCGTACGAGTAGCGCCGCGCGCGGGGCACGAGCTCAGTCGGCGAGCAGCAGGTCGCAGTACTGGAATCTTTCCTCTCGCAGCACGCGCTCGCCGGTCCTGAGCGCAACGGGTCGCCGGAAAATCGGCCCGGCGTACACGCACGTGTGGAACTCGCCGCGTTCTCCGCACGGGTCGACGGTGGGCGGAAGATCGGCGAGAAGCGCGGCGTCAAATTCGCGTCCTGCGAGAGCCGCCGAAGCCTGCTCTGTATCCACGCAGCAGAGAATAGCGCGGAAGCCTTCGCGCACGAATTCCTGCGCGAGTGCAGGTGTTGGGCGGCCCCAGAGGGGAAAGACGGCGTTCCAGCCCAGTGGCGTCAGCAGATGCTCGCGATATGCGCGCACGTCTTCGAGAAACAGGTCGCCGAACGCAATAGTGGCGAGGGCAGGCGCCAGCGAACGCACGTGCTCGAGCGCGAGTGCAAACGCGGCCTCGTACGTGCGGTTGGTTGATCCGGCCTCGATGACGACCTCGTGCAGCGGGAGTCCGATCTGCTCGACCTGCGCCTGCAGCACGTCGCGGCGAACGCCGTGGATACTGATGCGATCGTAGGTATCGGTGACGGTCGTGATGAGTCCGACGACGTCGACGTCCGGTCGGCGGCGCAATTCATGGAGTGCGAGGGCGCTGTCCTTGCCGCCGCTCCAGGAGAGAATGAGAGGAGTCGCCATCGTAGCCAACGGTACCGTAAGGTGCGTAACTTCCTTTGCACAACCATGCCCCCGTAGCTCAGTTGGATAGAGCAGCGGTTTCCTAAACCGTTGGTCGGAGGTTCGAGTCCTCTCGGGGGTACTTGGGCGGGTCGACGGGTTAGCGCTTAACGCTCAACGCTTAGCGCTTAACGCTCAATGCTTAGCGCTTAGCGTTTAACGCTTAACGGTTAACGG
>DASRAP010000441.1:0-6799 GCA_035638155.1 Gemmatimonadaceae bacterium
ATACCACGGCTACCCGCGTTGCTGCGAAACCGTTCCTGACAAGCGGCCGCGATCGCCTCAGCGGCGGAGTCGCCGATTGAGCTCCGCGCGACGCCGGCGCGAGATGGGAACACGAGCGCCGGAATTGAGTACGGCGACCGCCGTGCGGCCTGATTTTGCCTGGACGAGCTGCCTGATGGCCCCGATGCGCACCATGGCCTGCCGGTGCGCGCGCGCGAACCCGTGCGCATGCAACCGATCTTCCAAGGCACTCAGGGATTCCCGAAGGAGCCAGTTTCGTTCCCCCACCCACACGCGCACGTAGTTGTCGGCCGCTTCAATCCAGTCGATTTCGCACAACGCGAGCACGAGCGATCCCCGCGGAGTATCCACCGTCACGACCGGCTCCGGCTCTCCCGAACGGTTGAGTGCGAGATGCTTTGTCAGGCGACGGATCGTGGCCGCGAATCGTGCCTCGCTGACCGGCTTCACGAGATAGTCGAACGCCTGTGCCTCGAACGCGCGCAATGCATGCTGGTCGTACGCCGTGAGAAAAATAACGGCGGGCATGCGCTCAGGCGTGCGTCTCGCGATGACATCGAACCCGCTGGCGCCGGGCATCTGAATGTCGAGGAACACGACGTCGGGCTGCGCGGCATCGAGGGCCGCAAGGAGCTCACCGCCGTTCCTGCACTCACCAACAACTGTGTAACCCGCATGGCCGGCCAGCAACTGACGCACGCCGCGCCGAGCCGCCGGCTCGTCATCTGCGATGAGCACACGCCACTCAGCGCGCGGCATCGGTCTCCTCGCGCGCCATCTCCCGGTACGGAATGCGGAGTGTGGCGATCGTACCGCCGCCCGCACGCGGCGCAATCTCGAGCGAACCATCCGCACCGTAGAGCGCCGCCAAACGTTCGCGCGTGTTCGCGATCCCGTGTCCGGGTCTCACGTCGCCTGGACCGATACCGGCGCCATCGTCCTCGACGGTGATCACGAGCGAATCATCCGTGCGCGCCGCAATGACCGTCACCGTTCCCCCCGCGTCCCGCTTGGCGATGCCGTGGCGGATTGCGTTCTCCACGAGATGCTGCAATGCAAAACTCGGCACGGCCGCGCGGAGCAGCACCTGCGGCACACGGATCTCGGCGCGCAGGCGGTCCGGGAACCGCGCGCGCTCGATAGCCAGATAGGTGTCGACCAGCTCGATCTCTTCGCCGAACTGCACTTCATTCGATGGCCCACGCCCCAGCGTTCGCCGAAGAATGGACGAGAGCTGCTCGACGATGCGCACCGCGCCGGTCCGGTCGCCGTCGCGCACGAACACGGCGATGGTGTTGAGCGTGTTGAACAGAAAGTGCGGGTTGAGCTGGGCCTGGAGCGTGGCGTAGCGCGCGGCGGTGAGTTGCTCGGACACGCGCGCCAGTTGCACGTCGCGATCACGTGCTTCGACGAAATAGGTGAACGCGTGCGCCATGCCGGCGACCGTCGTGTACACGACCATGCCGAAGGGGAGCGTGGTGAGAATCCAGCTCGCGACATCCCTGGCGAGCGCGGCGCCGGGACTCGCTCCTGTGCTCACGACCTTGCTCAGTCGCTCGGGCGCGAACAGTGCGCCGAGTCCGAATTGCAGCGCCTTGCCCGCTGTGGCCCACACGAAACAGAACAGCAGCGCAAATCCGAGATGAATGAGGATGCGCTGCCGGACATGCGGGCGCACCACGGGCCAGCGGTTCGTTATGCGGAAAATGACCGGCGTTACGAGTGCGTAGATGAGCCAATCGCCCGCGCTGAAGATGAGGTCGATCGCGGACGGCCGATCCCACCCGCTGAGGCGGACCTGGACGAGGCGCTCGACGACGTTGAAGATCGCGGGCCAGACCCAGATGGCCGCGACGAACATCCAGGGCTTGATGCGCGTGCGCACGCGTCACGCTACACGCGCACCGGCCAAAGTGCAAAGCACGGAACCGCTCGCGTCGCGTCGCGCTCCGCTCGCGTACGAGGAGCGTGCGCGATACGTTGGGGTGTGACCTCACGCCGCACGTTTCTCAAGCGCTCCACCGCTTCGCTGGTGGCCGCTCCAATTTCGGAGCTCGCGTTCCGAGCGTTCGCGAGCGCGCCCGACGCACAGAACGCACAGCGCGGCTTCATCGACGTGACGCACCCCCCGGACGCAATCCGCATCCAAACACCGTCCGGAACGGCCGCGCTGGCGAGCGTCCCCGGCGTGCACGTGCGATGTGTTCCGTCGGGAGGAGCGCTCCGGGTCGAGCTGAGCGCGCCGGCCACCGAGGTTCGCCGGATCGGTCTCCGGTGGAACGGCGATCTCTCCACGGTGCGACTCGTACTCGGCGACGCGTGGGAGCGCGGCTACGGCGACTTCGAGTGGCGCAGCTTCGTCCCCGACCGCGTGATGCCGTGGTACGCGGCGACGTTCGACGGCACGCGCACGCACGCGTACGGCGTGCGGACGTCTCCCGCCGCATTCTGCTCGTGGTTCGTGGACGCGAAGGGCGTGAGCCTCTGGATGGATGTGCGAAGCGGCGCGGCACCCCTCGCGCTTGGCGAACGTACGCTCGTGGTGGCTGACGTCATCTCCCGCGCGGGAAACGGCGAGTCACCGTTCGCCGCGCTGCGCGCGTTTTGCCGCATGCTGTGCCCGGACGGACGCACTCCGGCCGCGCCGGTCTTCGGCAGCAACGACTGGTACTACGCGTACGGTAAGAACAGTGCGCAAACTGCGTACGCGGACGCGGAGCACGTGGCGGAGCTTTCTCCCGCGGGGAACAACCGGCCGTTCTGCGTCATCGACGACGGCTGGCAGCCGGGACGCGGCCAGTCACGCGACGGCGCCGGCATGTGGGATCACGGCAACGAAAAATTCGGCGACATGGCCGCCGTGGCCGCCGGCATTGCACAGCGTGGGGCGCGCCCGGGGATCTGGGTGCGGCCGCTCCAGGCTCCCGCAAATGCGCCCGATGCGTGGCGGCTCGCGCGCGACCGCAACATGCTCGATCCCACCGTGAGCGCCGTCCGCGAGAAGATCGCGAGCGATGTCGCGCGGATCAGGTCGTGGGGCTTTGCGATGCTCAAGCACGACTACACCACGTTCGACGTGTTTGGCCGCTGGGGCTACCAGATGGGTTCGGCCATGACGCGCGACGGGTGGACGTTCGCGGAAGGTCCGAAACGCACCACTGCGGAAGTCATTCGCGATCTCTACGCGACAATCCGCGGCGCGGCGGGCGATGCGACCATCATCGGGTGCAACACGGTGAGTCACTTGTCGGCGGGCGTGTTCGAGCTGTGCCGCATCGGCGACGACACGAGCGGCACGGAGTGGGCTCGCACGCGCAAGATGGGCGTCAATTCCCTCGCGTTCCGCGGCGCACAGCACGGCGCGTTTTACGCGGCCGACGCCGATTGCGTCGGGGTGACCCGCGCGGTGCCGTGGGCAAGCAACCGCCAATGGCTCGATCTCGTCGCCCGCAGCGGAACCGCACTGTTTCTCTCGCTCTCGCCGGACGCGCTCGGCGGCGACGAGCGCCGCGACATTCGCGCCGCGCTCGCGGCTGCGGCTGCGGCACCCCCCGTCGCCGAGCCACTCGACTGGCAGCGCACGGCATGGCCGGAGCGCTGGATGATCGCGGGGAAGGAAACGCGCTACGACTGGGGTCCAGCGGAACCCTGACGCCGAACGTTGCGCGCCGGTGTACTACGGAGCCCACGGTTTCCGGACCCTTCACCGCGGAGGCGAGCATGAACAATCTGATCGCACATGCATCCACATCGATTCAGGCGTCGAGGGACGACGTCTGGCGCGCGCTGACCGATCCTGACGCCATCCGGCAGTATTTCTTCGGCTCGGAAGTGAGCACGGACTGGCGTGAAGGCAGTCCCATCACGTGGCGCGGCGAATGGGAAGGCAAGCCGTACGAGGATCATGGCGTGATCGTGCGGATGAAGCCCGGCCGCACGCTCAAATACAAGCACTTCGTTGCGCTCGATGGACGCAGCGACGACTCATTTCATCTCGTCGACATCGAGCTCACCAGCGAAGGCGATCGCACGGTCGTCACGCTCACCCAGGATCACAACACGAGTGAAGAAGCCCGCGAGCACTCCGAAAAGAACTGGGACGCAATGTTGGATGGGCTCAAGAAGTACCTGGAGAAAGGCGATTAGTCGCTGATCGTCAGTTCCGTCTCGCTGTCGGCAAGAAGCCGCAGCAGCTCGTTGAGATCGACCGGCTTCACGAGGTGGTGGTCGAATCCGGCCTGTTCGGTTCGCTTGCGGTCGCGATCCTGTCCGTATCCGGTGAGCGCGATGACTTGTATCTCCCCGAACCCGCGGGCGCGAATGCCGCGGCACACTTCGTAACCGTCGATTCCCGGGAGCCCGATGTCGAGCAGCACGACCTCGGGCTCTTCCTCTTCCGTCTTTTCGAGCGCCGTCGCGCCGTCGTTCGCCACGAACACTTCGTGGCCGCCGAGCCGGAGCAGGGCGGCAAGACTGTCGGCGGAGTCGCGATTGTCGTCGACAATCAGAATCCTGCGTGGCTTACCGTCCGGGCGTGTGCTCCTGCCAGTGGCGGCATGCGTATCGGGGCCGGCTTCGGGTGCCTGCACCGGCAGCGACACGATGAACTCCGAGCCGTGGCCCGGTCCTTCGCTGAACACGCGCACCGATCCCCCGTGCATTTCGGCGAGCCGCTTCACCAGCGACAGTCCGATGCCGAGCCCACCGTGCGAGGCCGCGGGCGGCCGCTCCCCCTGTGCGAACAACTCGAACACTTCGTTGTGCATGTTCGCGGCAATGCCGACGCCGCGATCCTTCACCCGGATTTCAACATTGTCATCCACAACTTCACATATCAGGTCGATTCTTCCCCGTTCCTCCTGATACATCGCCGCGTTGTTGAGCAGATTCGCGACGACCTGCGTGAGCCGCGCCCCGTCGCCCTGCAGGAAGACCGGCTGTTCCGGCAACGTCACGGTGAACTTGTGCTGCCCCGCATCGATCACCGGCCTGCTCGTCTCGACGGCGTTCCGGATCAGCGAGTCGAGCGCGACGGTCTCCATCTGCAGCTTGATCTTGCCCTGGCTTACGCGTGACACGTCGAGCAGATCGTCGACGAGCCGCGTGAGCTGCGTGGTCTGGCGCTCGATCACATCCACACACCACCGCATATCAGGATCCGTCATCCCTTTCTGGCGCAGAATCGTCCCCGCGTTGCGGAGCGGCGCCAGCGGATTCCGAAGCTCGTGGCCGAGCAGCGCCAGAAACTCGTCCTTCCGGCGATCAACTTCGCGGAGCTGTTTGGCGAGCATTACTTCCTTCGCGACGGACTTCTCGAGCTCGGATGTGCGCTCGGCTACGCGTTCCTCGAGCTTGGCCGTGAGACGCTCCAGCTCCCGCGTCTTCCGATAGAGCTCCGTAAACACACCGACCTTTGCCCGGAGCAACTCGGGAATGATCGGTACGGAGACGTAATCCACCGCGCCTGACGCGTAGCCTTTGAGACGGTCGAGATCGCTCAGGTGCACCGCGGAAACGAAGATAATCGCCGTCTTCTGATACCGCGGGTGCGCGTGGATCATTTCGGCGAGCTCGAACCCGTCGATCTCGGGCATGCTGACGTCCATCAGAACGACAGTGACGTCGTTCTTCAGGAGATGATCGAGCGCTTCCTTGCCCGAGTTGGCCTTGATGAGATTCTCGCCAAGCTCGTTCAGCATGGCCTCATAGCTGAGCAGCTTCCCCGGCTGGTCATCGACCAGCAGGATGTTGACCTTGTCGGCGTCGGCGCGGTCCACGTGAGCCCTCCCCATTACCGGTGCAGCCACAGCCGGAGCGCCGACAGCAGCTGCTCCGTATTCACGGGCTTCGCGAGGTAGTCAGACGCGCCCGCTTCCAGACACTTCTCACGGTCCCCCTTCATGGCCTTCGCCGTCAGCGCGACGATCGGCAGCCGCCTGAGTGAAGGTTTCTGGCGAATGGCGCGCATGGTTTCGTAGCCGTCCATCTCGGGCATCATGATGTCCATCAGCACAATGGCCGTGTTCGGCTGCGCTTCCAGCGTTGCAATCGCTTCGAAGCCGTTGCTGGCGGTGACGACTTCCATTCCGCGCCGCTCGAGCACGCTCGACAGCGCAAAGATGTTGCGCACGTCGTCGTCCACCACGAGCACGCGTTTGCCGATGAGGTCGTCGTCCGAGCGGTGCAGCCGGTCGAGCATGGCCTGCTTCTCGGCCGGCAGGTCCGCGATGACACGGTGCAGGAAGAGCGCGGTTTCATCGAGCAACCGTTCCGGCGACTCGACGCCCTTCACGACGACGCTGCGGGCGAGCGTGTGCAGCCGCGCGTCTTCGTCCGGCGAAAGCTCCTTGCCGGTGAACACCACGACCGGCAGGTCGGCGAGCGTCTTCGTATCGCGGATATTCTCGAGTACTTCGAATCCCGACATGTCCGGGAGACGCAGGTCGAGCACCGCGCAATCGTAGGAACGTGTAGTGAGCGCATCGAGCGCTTCGCGACCGGTGGTCGCGGTTTCGATCTCGACATCGGAATGTCCGAGCAGCTCGGCGATGCTGAGCCGTTCTGCCGGGTTGTCTTCCACGACCAGCAGCTTCTTGCTGCGCGGCAGTACGAAATCCTTGATGCGCGAGAGTGCCTGCTGCAATCCCTCGGTGGTCGTCGGCTTGGCGAGGAAGCTGAACGCACCTCGTGAGAGGCCGTGCTGCCGGTCCTCGTCCAGCGTGACGATCTGCACGGGAATGTGCCGCAGCGACGGATCCTGCTTGAGCTGGTTGAGCAC
>DASRAP010000442.1:0-13614 GCA_035638155.1 Gemmatimonadaceae bacterium
GACGCCACTTCAGTCGTCAGCACGGACCGATCGTTCTTTGGACACCCGAAGGGCCTGCGCACGCTGTTCTTCGTCGAGTTGTGGGAACGTTTTTCCTACTACGGGATGCGCGCGCTGCTCATTCTGTTCATGACGGCGCCCGTTGCCGCCGGCGGTCTCGGGTGGTCCACGGACAAGGCCGGACCCATCTACGGCATGTACACGGCGCTCGTGTACCTCATGTCGCTTCCGGGCGGCTTCATCGCCGACCGACTGATCGGCCAGCGCCGCGCTGTGTTCGCTGGCGGCGTGCTGATCATGTGCGGGCACATCGTGCTCGCCATTCCTTCGGTGAACTCGTTCTTCGCCGGACTCGGCCTCGTGGTTCTTGGCACGGGCCTGCTCAAGCCGAACATCTCCACGATCGTGGGCCAGATCTACGCCCCTGACGATGAACGCCGCGACGCCGGGTTCTCGATTTTCTACATGGGCATCAACCTCGGCGCGCTGCTCGCTCCGCTGGTAACCGCTTCGCTCGCGCAGGAGCAGTGGTTCAAGAATGTGCTCTCGGGCTGGGGCTTCTCGCCGGAATCGTCGTGGCACTGGGGATTTGGCGCGACTGCCGTCGGCATGTTCGTCGGTCTCGTGTGGTACCTGATCGATCAGCGCACTCTGGGCGACGCGGGCAAGCATCCCGTGAACAGCAGCGACGCCGAGGCCGCGCGGATGCGCGGCTTGTTCTGGAAGGGCTTCGGCCTCGTTGCGCTCGTGCTCGCCATCATGGTCGGCCTGCACGTGAGCGGCACCGTCGAGCTCAGCGTGGCACGCATCAACGGAGCTTTTGGCATCACCCTGTTGCTCATTGTCATCGCGTTCTTTGCGTGGCTGTTCACGAGCAAGGGATGGACGAAGGAGGAGCGGAAGCGGCTCATCGTCGTCGCCGTCCTCTTCTGGGGCGCCGCGATTTTCTGGTCGGTCTTCGAGCAGGCCGGCTCGACGCTCTCGCTCTTCGCCGAAAAGAGCACGCGCAACGAAGTCTTCGGCATGTCGTTCGGCTCCGGCAAATGGCAGTCGGTGAACTCGGCGTGGGTGATCATTCTCGCACCCATTTTCGCGTGGCTCTGGGTCAAGCTCGGCAAACGCAATCCATCGTCGCCGGCCAAGTTCGCGCTGGGCCTGCTGTTCGTGTCGCTGGGGTTTTTCCTGATGGTGCCGGCGGCCGCGATGGCATCCAACGGCAACCGCGTGGGCTGGTGGTGGCTGCTCGGCTGCTACTTCCTGCACACCGTCGGCGAGATGTGCCTGAGCCCCGTCGGCCTGTCCGCGATGACGAAGCTCGCGCCTGCGCAGATCGGGTCGCTCGTGATGGGCGTGTGGTTCACCGCGACATCGGTCGGCAACTTCCTCGGCGGCCAGGTTGCCGGTGCGTACGAACGCTTTGCACTGCCGACGCTGTTCGGCATTGTCGCGCTCGTTGCGCTCATCTTCGCGGGCATTCTTGCGGCGCTTGTCAAACCCATCAAGCGGATGCTCGCGGCTCCATAAGTGCGGAAGGGGGCAACGGGCAACGGGCAACGGGCAACGGGCAACGGGCAACGGGCAACGGGCAACGGGCAATGGGCAAAGCGCCAAGCGCAAAGCGCGCTTCCTATTCCAGCCCCATTCGCTTCTTGAGCTCGGCTAGCCGGTCGTCTGCCGTGCGTTCGTGAGCCGCACGCTCCGCCGCGCGGCGGAGGGCGTTTATCTGGCTGCCGAGGGCCTCGTCGTCATTGAGTCCGAGCTCGGCATCTGACGGGGGGCGCGCTGCGGGGCCGTCTCCTACGCCCGCCGCGGCGGCGCGGAGCTGCGCGGTCATCTCGGCTAGCTCACGCTCCGCGAGCGCGATTTCGGCTTGCTGCGCCGCAAGCTTGTTCTCGAGGACGGTCACGCGCTCGGTGTGCTGCGCTTCGAAGCGTTCGGCGACCTTGACCGTTTCCTCGTCCGAGATCGCCGCCGCGAGCTCGCGGCGCCGGCGAACCGTCGCAAGCTCCGTGCGTTCCGATTCGAGACGAACGCGCGTCGCCGACACGCCGCCCTGGAGATCTTCAACCGCGAGCCGCGCCTGCACGAGCGCCTGCTTCATGAGATGGATCTGCGCGCCCCGGTCTCCGGAGGGCGTCCGGCCGTTCAACAAGTCTTCGATTGAAGCGCGCAATCCATCAAACAAGGTCAACTCGCGTATCTCCAGCGAAACTCGTCGCGTACCTGGCGCATAAGCCGTTCCGGCGTGTGGTAATCCGGGAACAGCACCGTGTCGCTCACACGATTGAGCGCCGCGCGGAGAACGGGGAACCGTTCCGCCACGCGCCCGAACAATGCGCCCATGCCGTGCTCGTTCGCCAGACGGTGTTCGGCAGCCGCCTCATACCCGCGACGTCCCATCACTTCGTAGTACTGGAGGTCGGGGCCGCCACGACGCCAGCGCCGTCCTTCCACGTAGTCCGGGAACAGGCCGCTCAGCCAGAGCGCGTAGTTCCCCACGTGCATGCGCGCGAGAAACGCGCGGCGGGCATCAGGGCAATCCATGAGCGCGGTGATCTCCGCGAGCGTATCGAAGGAATCGTCGTCGCTCGCGGCAATTCGCCGGGCGCGATCGCGCAACCCGAAATGCAGCAGAATGGATGCGGTGTAGTCGGCGAGGGTGCGATCGGTTTCGCCTGTTTCCAGACAGGCATGGCGAACCACGACGTACGTAAACAAACGCATGGATGCATGCGCCGCGCTGGCGTGGTGCAGCAGCGCCGCAAGCAGCCGGCGGTCGTCGAGAATGGCATCGATGCCGTGGTCGCGCAGCGCCACCTCCGCGCCCCGCGCGGCGTCGCCGCCCGCGTGGCCGATGAGCTGGACGGCGAACTGCGCATCGTCCCTGGTCAACGTCGATCGAACATCAGCAGAAATCATGTACGCCCCCGTACAGAAGAGGAGTTCGTTCATGTTTACCCGCGAGTCTGGATCGGGCGAGTGAGCGGCGTCACGAACCGCTCTCCATTGCGACGATCCGGCTCCCGTGGGGTATCACCTATCTGTTATCGGCACCGCACGGCCCAACCTGAGCCCTCGCGGGTTAGCTTTCGGTTCGAGGCCAGTGCGTGCTTACCATCGCCATCCCCGTCCGGAATGAAGCGCCCACCATCGGGGTGCTGTTGTGGCGTATTCGCGCGATGTTCCAGGAGTATCCGCGCGAGTACGAAGTGCTCGTGTTCGACGACGGGAGCACGGACGGCACCACGGACGTGCTGCAGCCGTACCTGCGCGCGCTCCCGCTCACGGTCCTCGGCGGCGCACAACCGGTGGGCTATCCCCGCGCTGTCGACGAGCTGCTGCGCGAGGCGGCGAAGCGCACGCGGTATCCGCGGCGCGACGCCGTGATTCTCATGCAGGGCGACTTCACCGATCTGCCCGAGCACATTCCGGAGCTGGTGCGCCGCTTTGAAGGCGGCGCGGACATCGTGCTCGTGGATCGCGAGCCCAACCCCGGAACGCCGGTCGCCGAGCGGCGTCTCCGTACGCTGCTTCGTTGGGGGCACAAGCTGCGACTCCTGCGCGGTGCCACTGATGCCTACGGCACGTACCGCCTGATTCGTCTGTCGGTGATTCGCGACCTCGTAAAGCTCCGCGGCGAGGCACCCCTCGTGACGCATGAGGGCTGGGGAGGAAATCTCGAGCTCTTTCACGGTGTCCAGTCCGTGGCAAAGCGCGCCGAAACGGCGATCCTTTCGACCCGGTTCGATCTGCGGCCCCGCGCGAGTCGCCGGCGTCCCGTGGGCGATGCCGTCGCGGTGCTTCGCGTGTCGCGCTCGCTGCCACCTGTGCGCACGGACGTCCAGCCTCCGCGCCCGGTGCCCGCATGATCATGTTCGCGGGGGAGATTCTCGCGGTCGCAGCGGCAGTGCTCACCGCCACCCAGGCGCCGGCGACACCCATGCCGGTGCCATTCCAGGTCGGCGAGCGCGCGGTGTACACGGTGAAGTACTTCCTGGCATCCGGATCGGCATCGCTCGACGTCGCGGGCGTGGATACGGTGCGCGGACGCCACGCGTACCATTTCGTGTTCACATTCGAAGGCGGCGTGCCCGGGTACCATTTGCGCGATACGTCGCAAAGCTGGGTCGACCAGAGCGATTTCCGCACACTCCGTTTCCACCAGGATCAGGTGGAGCGAGGCAACACTCGCAAGCGGCGCTACGAAGTGTTTCCCGAGCGGGCGATGTATACCGGCGATGGAGGCAAGACGGAGCGCCCCTCCGTGGCAAATCCGCTCGACGACGTGTCCTTCATCTATTTCATTCGCACGCAGACACTCAAGGTCGGCGATACGCTCGAGTACCACAGCTACTTCAAGCCGGAAAGCAATCCCGTGAGGGTCGCGGTGCTGAGGCGCGAGAAAGGCGTGGAGACACCGGCGGGAAAATTCGACGCGATCGTCGTGCATCCGATCATCCGTACCAAGGGCATTTTCTCGGAAGACGGCAACGCGCTGATGTGGCTGTCCGACGACCCTGCGCATCGCGTGATTCAGATCAAGACCAAGCTCTCGATTTTCACGGCCACGATGCAGCTCAAGTCATACCGGGCGTCGTCGGCCTCGCCGGAAACTCCAGGAAAGAAGTGAGCGATCGGGAAATCGAGCTCGGCCGCGTGAGGACGGTGCCCATCGAGCAGCGTCCGAACAAGGTGAACACGGCGGAATTCGCGAGCCCGCCGGGCGGCGACCGGTCGTTCGACGCGTTCATCGCGGCGCTCCCCGACATTCTCAAGGCGCGCGATTTCCGCAGCGTCGTGGACGCAGTCGTGGCGGCCAAACGGTCGGCGAAGGCCGTGATTCTCATGGTCGGCGGTCATGTCGTGAAAACAGGCATTGGGCCGCTCATCATCGATCTCATGCAGCGCGGCGTCGCAACCCATCTCGCGATGAACGGGAGTGCCGCGATCCACGACTACGAGATCGCGCGGTTCGGTGCGACGTCGGAAGACGTGGCGCGCGGACTCCGCGACGGCACCTTCGGTATGGCCGAAGAAACGGGCCGCGGCCTGAACGAAGCGTTCATTCGCGGACACGAGCATGGGTGGGGAATGGGTGAGGCGGTTGCGCGCGCACTGGCCGTCCTCGAAGAACAGCGCGCTCTGGCGCACCCCGAAATGTCGGTGCTGCTCGCGGCGCGCACGCTCGGTGTGCCGGTGACGGTCCACGCAGCGCTGGGCGCCGAAATCGTTCACCAGCACCCGATCGCGAGCGGTGCCGCGATCGGCGACACGAGTCACCGGGATTTCCGCCGTCTGGCGGCGTCGATCGAAGGTCTCGATGATGGCGGCGTGGCGCTCAACATCGGCAGCGCCGTGATCATGCCGGAGGTGTTTCTCAAGGCACTCACGGTTGCCCGCAACGTGAACGCGGGACGGCCGCGGAATTTCGTGACCTGCGATTTCGATATGCAGCGGCACTACCGGCCGCTCGTGAATGTGGTCGAGCGTCCCACGCTCGACGGTGGGGCCGGTTACGCGATCACCGGCCACCACGAAATCATGATTCCGCTCCTCGCCTGGGCCGTGGCGGCCCGGCTCGATCGGAGCGTCTGAGCGCCGTTCAGTCCGAGCGGGAGCTCAGTTTGCGCAGCGTGCCCGGCGCGACGATCCGCAGCACCAGATAGCCCACGCCGCCGATGATGGCGATCTTCACGGTCAGCGCGAGCAGCACGCCGAAGATCCCGAATGCGAATCCGAGAATGCCGAATGCCAGCCTCAGCGCAAAGAGGCCGAGCAGCGTGAAGATGCCGATGGAGAAAATGGTTCGAAGCATAGGTGTGGTTCCTTTACGTCCTCGAGTCCCCCGTACGTTGCGAGCGACATGACAGTTTCAACTGCGCCGCGGACGGTCGTCGCGGGCGGCGGCGTGATCGGGCTCGCCGTGGCGCTGCGGCTCGCGTCACGAGGAGCGTCGGTGACGCTGCTCGCTCCGCAAACGAACGGAGCGGCGTCGCCCGCGTCGGCAGGGATGCTCGCACCGTCGGTGGAACGCGCGCAAGGACCCGCGCAGGATTTCAGCGATGCGTCGCGTGAGGCGTGGGACCGGTTTGCGGCATTCGTCCGGGACGAATACGGGCCGACCATTCCCGTACATCGAGACGGAATCGTGCGCATTGCGCGCACGGACGCCGACGCCGAACGCGTGCGCGCGACGCTGCGCCGCGATGACACGTGGATGACAGAAGCGGACGTTGCACGCGTCATCCCGGGGGTCGCCGGCGTCGTGGGAGGAGCGCACTATCCGGGTGACGGCTATGTCGACGTTCCAACTGTGCTCGCGTCGCTCGTCGCCGCGGCCCGGAAAGCGCCTTCAATTGCCGTCGTGGAGCTACCGGCGACGCTCGTCGAGTCGCGGGCCGAGTCGGTACGCGTGGGCCTCGACGGATCGACGCTCGACTGCGACCTCGTCGTGGTTGCTGCGGGGGTATGGAGCGCTGGACTCCCAGGGCTCGACGCGGCGCGCGTGGTGCGTCCCGTGCGCGGAGGAATGGTCGCGGTCGGCTCCCTGCCGCCGGAGATGCCGGTTTACGACGCCGAAGGGCACGTGTACCTGGTCCCTCGTGCCGGCGAGACGGTCGTGGGCGCCACATCCGAGGAAGCCGGCTTCGACGCCGCGCCCCGCGAGTCGGACGCCGAGGGGCTGATCGCTCGCGCGGCTGGCTTCGTCCCGGGGCTCAAGTCGGCACGCCGGTCTCGGCCTTGGGCGGGGCTGAGACCGATGACACCGGATGGCTTGGCGCTCATTGGAAGCGATCAAAAAGACCCTCGAATTCTTTATGCCTGCGGGCACGGACGGAATGGCTATCTGCAAGCCGCCCTGACAGCTGAAGTCATTGCAGGGATTGCATTTGGAGATGTCCAGCGGATCGACATCTCGCCCTTCGCGCCGGGGAGATTCTTACACCAGTAACCGATTAAATTTGTTTTGATGGTTACTCTGGCTTTTGCCAAGTGCGGCCGCCCCGTAACTTCGTGCCCTCGGCGGCGAACCACCGCAACACGAGCCGGAAAACCCGCGACCGCGAGCAGCCGTTGACTGAACCGCTCTACCAGATCCTCGGACGGCACCGCGCGTCCGCGCTTCCGGACCGAAAGCCGCCGTGGCTCAAGGTCAAGGCGCCAGGTGGTCCCAATTATTCGCGCCTCAAGGGGCTCATGCGCGACCTCGACCTCCACACGGTTTGCGAGGAAGCGCACTGCCCCAACGTCGGCGAGTGCTGGGAACACGGTACGGCTACGTTCATGATCCTCGGCGATGTCTGCACGCGAAACTGCGCCTACTGCGCCGTCGCACACGGCAGGCCGCCGAAGTACGACCCCGCGGAACCGGAGCGCGTGGCGGAAGCCGCGGCGCAGATGCAGCTGCAGCACCTGGTAATCACGTCGGTCGATCGCGACGACCTCCCCGATTTCGGAGCGTGGGTCTTCGCTGAAACCATTCGCCGCGTGCACGAAACCGTGCCCGGTTGTTCTGTCGAAGTCCTCGTGCCCGACTTTCAGGGCAATAAGGATTCCATTCGCGCGGTCCTCGAGGCGCGGCCCGAGATCTACAATCACAACACGGAAACCGTGCCGCGCCTCTACAAGAAGGCGCGCCCGGGCGGGCGCTACCAGCGGGTGATGGACATCTTCCGTTTCGCGAAGAGCATCGCCCCCGATATCCCGACCAAGACCGGCATCATTCTCGGGCTTGGCGAAACGAACGAGGAAGTCCTCGAAACGATGCGCGATCTGCGAAAGGTCGACGTCGATATTCTCACGCTCGGCCAGTACCTCCGGCCGTCCGATGACCACATTGCGCTCGACCGCTACGTGACCCCCGAAGAATTCAGAATGCTTCGCACCGAAGGGATGGCGATGGGATTCCGCCACGTGGAATCGGGCCCGCTGGTACGCTCTTCGTATCACGCGTGGGAGCAGGCCCAGGCCGCGAGCGCCGTCTGATGGCGCGCACTGAAACCAAGCCGCGGCCGCGCACCAAGCCGGCTGCGCCGCGGGAATCGGACGAGACCGGCCGAGAGTACCTGCGTACGATGCTGTTGCAGCGGCGCTTCGAGGAACGGTGCGCCGAAGCGTACGCGCTTGGCAAAGTCGGTGGTTTCTGCCACCTCTACATCGGCCAGGAAGCGGTGTCGACGGGCATCATGAGCGTGCTCCGCGACGACGATTACGTCATCACCACCTACCGCGACCACGGACAGGCGTTGGCGCGCGGCGTTCCGGCGCGCGGCGTCATGGCGGAGCTCTTCGGCCGCGTCGACGGCTGCGCGCACGGCAAAGGCGGGTCGATGCACATTTTCGACCGCAACGTGAACTTCCTCGGCGGTCACGGCATCGTGGGCGGACACATTCCGCTGGCAACCGGCGTCGCCTTTGCGATCAAGTACCGCGGCGGCGACCAGGTGATTGCGTGTTCGCTCGGCGAGGCGGCGGTGAACATCGGCGGATTCCACGAAGCGCTGAACATCGCGCAGCTCTGGAAGCTCCCGGCCATCTATATCATCGAGAACAATCGGTACGGCATGGGCACGGCCGTCGAGCGCGCCGCGGCAGGCGCCAACCTCTACGACCGCGCGGCGGCGTACAGCATGGCGTGCGCGCACGTGGACGGTCAGGACGTGTACGCGGTTCGCGCCGCGATGCAGGAGGCGGTGGAGCGCGGACGCACGGAGAGCCTTCCGACGCTGCTCGAAATCCGCACGTACCGGTACATGGGCCACTCGATGTCCGACGCGGCGAGCGGGACGTATCGCTCGAAGGCAGAGCTCGAACAGGATCTCAAGCGCGACCCGATTGAGCTCCACAAGCGCATACTGCTCGAGCGCAAGCAGATCACCGAAGCCGAGATCGCAGCGCTCGACGAAGAAATGAAGAAAGTGGTGCAGGATGCGTGGGACTTTGCGGACCAGAGTCCGGAGCCGCCGCCGGCCGCGCTCTTCGAGGACATTCTCGTGGATTCGCACACATGACCGTCATGACCTACCGTGACGCGCTTGGTGCGGCGCTCCGCGAGGAAATGCAGCGCGACGACCGCGTCTTCCTGATGGGCGAGGAAGTGGGCGTGTATCAGGGCGCGTACAAGGTGTCGAAAGGACTGCTGCAGGAATTCGGCGAGATGCGCGTTGTCGACACGCCGATCGCGGAGCTGGGCTTCAGCGGCGTGGGCGTTGGCGCCGCCATGGTCGGCCTTCGCCCCGTGATCGAATTCATGACGTGGAATTTTGCGCTGCTCGCGCTCGACCAGGTCGTGAATTCCGCGGCGAAAATGCTCTACATGAGCGGCGGCCAGTTTCCCATGCCGATCGTGTTTCGCGGGCCGAACGGCGCCGCGCTCCAGTTGTCGGCACAGCATTCGCAGGCGTGGGAGTCCTGGCTCGCGCACATCCCGGGGCTCAAGGTCGTCACGCCGAGCACGCCGTACGACGCGAAGGGCCTGCTCAAGTCGGCCATTCGCGACGACAATCCCGTGGTCGTGCTCGAAGGCGAGATGCTCTACAACACGAAGGGCGAGGTGCCCGACGAGGATTATCTCGTGCCGATTGGCGTGGCCGATCTCAAGCGTGAAGGCGAGCACTGTTCAATCATCACGAACGGCAAGATGACGCTCATCGCGCTGCAGGCGGCGGAGCAGCTCGCAAAGGACGGCATCAACTGCGATGTGGTCGACCTTCGGACGGTGCGGCCCATCGACGTCGCGGCGATCACAACCTCGGTGAAGAAGACGAATCGCGCGGTGGTGCTCGAGGAGGGCTGGGAGATCTGCGGCATCGGCGCGCAGGTCGTGGACTACATCCAGCGTGATTGTTTCGACTGGCTCGACGCGCCGGTGATTCGCGTGCACCAGGCCGACGCCCCAATGCCGTACGCGAAGAATCTCGAACGTATTGCGAAGCCGGACGCGGCAAAGACCGTCGCCGCGGTGCGCAAAGTCCTCTATCTCGACTGAGCCATGGCGACCAAAGTCTTCATGGAAGCGCTGTCCCCGACGATGGAAGAGGGGCGGCTGGTCAAATGGCACCGTAATGAGGGCGACGCCGTAAAGAGTGGCGACGTGCTCGCGGAGGTCGAGACCGACAAGGCCGTGATGGAGCTCGTGGCGCGCGGTGACGGCGTCCTGCGGAAGCGACTCGTTGCCGAAGGCGCGACGGCACCCGTGGGCCAGCTCGTCGGCGTCATCGCCGGCGCAAACGAAGACATCGGCGCGCTCGTCGCCGACGCGGGTGCTGCGGCGCCGGCCGCAGCCGCGGCAGCTCCGCCACCGGCCCCCAAAGCCGCTCCCGCTGCCGCGGCGGCGCCGTCACCCGCCCCCGCGCCGGCCCCGAAGCCCGCTCCCGTACCAGCGGCGCCAGGGATGGATATCGATCCCGCGTCGGAGCAGGCACCGCACGCAGCCGAGAGCGACGGCACGCGATCGTCGCCGCTCGCGCGCCGGCTCGCGCGTGAAGGCGGACTCGATCTCGCCGGGCTTCGCGGCACCGGTCCCAGCGGTCGCATCATCAAGCGCGATGTCGAGGCGGCGCTCAGCGCCCCGCGAGTCGCGGCTCCGGCCGCGCGGGCGCCGCAGACTGGCGCCGACTTCGAGGACGTGGCGCTGACGCAGATCCGAAAGACGATCGCGAAGCGGCTCTCGGAGTCGATCGGCCCGATTCCGACATTCTACCTCACCGCGGAATTCGATCTCACGCGTGTGTCAGAGCTGCGCGGTGCGATGACGGATTTCGGCGACGAATACAAGGTGTCGGTCAACGACGTCGTGCTGAAGGCCGTCGCGACGGCGCTGGCGCTCCATCCGGAATGCAACGCACACTGGCTCGGTGACCGCATCCGGTATCACCGCCGAGTGCACCTCGGCATGGCCGTCGCCACGGACGACGGCCTCATTGTCCCGGTGATCTTCGACGCCGACCAGAAACGCATGAGCGAGATCTCCGCCGAGGCCAAGGGTCTCGCGAAACGCGCGCGTGAGCGGAAGCTCAAGCCCGAGGAATACACGGGCTCGACGTTCTCCGTATCGAACCTGGGCATGTTCGGCATCGACCAGTTCACGGCGATCATCAATCCACCGGAGTGCGGCATTCTGGCGATCGGCGCGGTGGAAGAAAAACCGGTGCTGGCTGACGGTGCGACGGTGTGGCGCAAGAAGTTACGCGTCACCATGAGCTGCGATCACCGCGTGATCGACGGCGCAGTTGGCGCAAAGTTTCTGCAGACGCTGCGCAGGTTGCTGGAGAATCCTTTGATGCTTGTTTACTAAGCGCTAAGCGCCAAGCGCTCAGCGCTTTTACTCGAACCTATCGCTGATGCAATTCGACGTGATCTTTCTTGGCGGCGGCCCCGCGGCGTACGTGGGCGCCATTCGCGCTGCACAGCTTGGCCTCAACGTCGGTGTCGTCGAGCGCGAAGGGCTCGGCGGCACGTGCGTGCTCTGGGGCTGCATTCCGGCGAAGGCGCTGCTCGAGAGCGCATCGCTCGCCACGAAGGTGGCCAAGGCGGCGGACTTCGGCATCAACGTCTCGGACGTCAAGACGGATTACGGCGTCGCGATGAAGCGCTCGCGCGCCGTGAGTGCACAGAACTCGAAGGGCGTCGAGTTTCTGTTCAAGAAGAACAAGATCACGTGGATCAAGGGCACGGGCACACTGGCGCCGAACAAGAGCGTCAAGGTGACCACGGCCGAGGGCAAGACGGAAACCCACACGGCGACCAAGGGTGTCGTGATTGCCACGGGGTCGCGCGTGCGGGGCCTGCCGCAGATCGGCCTCGAGCTCAACAAGACCACGGTTATTTCTTCCGATGAAGCCCTCGTGCTCCCAAAGGCCCCGGCCTCGATCGCGATCGTCGGCGCGGGCGCGGTGGGCTGCGAGTTCGCGGACGTGTTCGCCGCGTTTGGCTCGAAGGTCACGCTGCTCGAAGCGCTGCCGCGGATTCTCCCGGTCGAGGACGAGGATTCGTCGAAGGAAGTCGAGAAGAGCTTCAAGAAGCGCGGCATCGACGTCGTCACCGGCGCAAAGCTTTCGAACGCGAACGTCGGCAAGGATTCGGTGACGATCAGCGTCGAGGCGGGCGGCGCAAAGCGCGACGTCACGGTGGCGTGCGTCCTCGTCGCCGCGGGGCGTGCGGCGGTCACGGACAACATCGGCCTCAAGGAAGCGGGCGTGCAGATGACCGACCGCGGCTTCATCAAGATCAACGAGCGCATGGAGACCAGCGTGAAGGGCCTCTACGCGATCGGCGACGTGGCGGGCCCCCCGATGCTCGCGCACAAGGGTGAGCGCGAAGGCGTGATCGCGGCGGAAGTGATCGCGGGGAAGCATTTCCACCCGCTCAACTACGGCAACATTCCGAACGCCACGTACTGCCATCCCGAAGTCGCGTCGATCGGCTTCACCGAAACACAGGTGAAGGAAAAGAACATCGAATACAAAGTCGGAAGGTTTCCCTTCAGCGCGAACGGGCGCGCGCGCACTGCGGGCGAAAGCGAAGGCTTCGTCAAGATCATTCGCGACGCCAAGTACGGAGAGATTCTCGGCGCGCATATCGTCGGCGCGCACGCCACGGAGCTCATTCACGAGATCGTGGTGGCGCGCGAGAACGAATTCACGGTCGAGGAGATCGAGCTCGCGATCCACGCGCACCCGACGCTGAGCGAAGCGGTCGCGGAAGCGACGCTGGACTCCATGGGCCGCATGATCAATGCCTGAAACCGGGCGGCCCCGGTACCAGTGGGCCGCCATCGGCGACGTCAACGCCTTTTTCGGGTTGATGCTCGACAACGTCGTGAACCTCGCGCTGCTCGGCGCCATCCTGGTCGGTGCGTTCGGGTTTCCCGCCGGCCTCGTCTACACGAAAATGTTTCCGGGCACCGCGCTCGGCGTGTTCGTCGGCGACCTCATCTACACGTGGCTCGCGTTCCGTCTCGCGAAACGCACGGGTCGCACGGACGTGACGGCCATGCCGCTCGGACTCGACTCGCCGTCCACGATCGGGATGGCGCTGGCCGTGCTCGGGCCGGCATTCATGGCCGCCAAGGCACACATGTCCCCGGACGACGCCGCAATCGCGGCATGGCAGGTGGGCATGGCGACCATGGTGCTCATCGGCATCCTGAAATTCGTGCTGGCGTTCTTCGGTGCCACGGTGCGTCGCGTGATTCCCGCCGCCGGTATTTTCGGGTCCATCGGCGGCGTGGGCATCGCGCTCCTCGGCACCCTGCAGCTCGCGACGATTTTCAGCGAGCCGGTCGTGGGCATGATCGCGCTCGGCATCGTTCTCTACGCGCTGGTGGCACGGATCCGGCTGCCGTATCGCGCACCGGAAGTGCTCGTGGCGGTCGCGTCCGGAGCCCTGCTCTATTACGGTCTCGGTGCGTCGGGCCTTCTCGTTCACGACCTCGCGGTCCCGCACGCGACGCTCACGTTCGGCCTGCCGCTGCCGTCGGCGCAGTTTCTGCAGGGAATGCCGGCGGTGCTGCACGACTATCTCGCCCTCGCGATTCCATTCGCGCTCCTCACGATCATCGGCGGCGTGATCAACACGGAAAGCGCGCGCGCCGCGGGGGACGAGTACGAGACA
>DASRAP010000443.1:0-2760 GCA_035638155.1 Gemmatimonadaceae bacterium
CGTCGCGCCCCGATCCGCCACGAGCTCGCCGAGCGCTTCGACTTTGCCCTTGCCGAGGTACGTGGCGGGATCGGGGCGCTCGATTTGCTGCGTCAGTGAGGCGACGACGACGGCGCCGGCAGTGTCGGCAAGACGCCCCAGCTCCGCGAGGTGTTCAGCCGCGTGATGACGCTCGCGCGATCCCTTGCCGGGTGTACCGACGAGAATCGCGCGCTCCTGCGGCGGCGCAATATCGATAGGTTGTTTGATACGGTGGTCCGTTCGGGCGTGAAGAGGAGGCTCAGTGCTTGCGACGCGGCAAGATACTGATGTTCACGCCGTCATACGTGCCCTTCTGCACGAATTTGCGCGTGGTGCTGCCGAAGGGCGTCTCGAAACGGATATCGCCTTCGATCTGAAACGGAAGCGATCCGCGCAGCGTGAATCGCTGAATCACGGTCAGCGCTTCCCGAAAACCGAACGACACCGGTACGCGGACTTCGCCGGAATCGCGCTTCTCCAGCGTAATGCGGTTCGGGACCTCTCCCTCTCCCACGAGAATCGAGTCGACGAGCGCGCGATAGTGCAGCGCTGACGCGTCAATCCGGAAGTTGTTTGGATTGTAGATGTTCAGCAGGATGTCGATTTTCGCGCCCTGCGTTCCGGCGCCCGTCAGGCGAACGTCGGTGACGGTCACCTCCGGCTCGGCGAGCGACTGACGCTGGAGAAATGCGCACGCGCCCGCAAACGCGGGGATCAGGAGCGCGAACACCGCGCGCGGGATGTTTCGTTTCATGTTTCTGATTCTGGATTCTCTTTTGTCACCCCCGACTCACCCCCGCGTTCCCTGCGTTCTTCCCACCAGGCAAGCCGTTTGGCGATATCGCGTTCGAAACCGAACTTTCCCGGCTCATAGAGCACGGCGTTGCCGATCTCGTCGGGAAGGTACGCCTGGGGAATGAACGCGTCCCCGCTGTCGTGGGCATACGCGTATCCCTTTCCGTATCCGAGCTCTTTCATGAGCCCGGTCGGCGCGTTCCGGATATGCAGCGGGACCTCGAGGTCCGGATATTCTCGCGCGAGACGCAACGCTTCGCCCCACGCCACGTACGCGCGGTTCGACTTGGGCGCGGTTGCGAGATATATCGCGGCTTCGGCCAGCGCGAGCTCCCCTTCAGGCGTGCCCAGAAAATGGTACGCGTCCCGTGCCGCGATCGCGATCGTGAGCGCCTGCGGATCGGCGAGCCCGATGTCTTCGCTCGCAAATCGCACCATCCGCCGCGCGACATATAACGGATCCTCACCCGCCGCGAGCATCCGTGCGAGCCAGTACAGCGCACCCTGCGGGTCGCTGCCACGCAACGCCTTGTGCAGCGCCGAAATGGAGTTGTAATGCTCTTCGCGGTTCTTGTCGTAGCGCAGCACGCGCGCCTGCATGGCTTCGCGCGCCACCTCCGCGGTGATCCGCCCGCCTTCTCCGACGGTGGACGCCGCTGCCTCGGTCGTCGTGAGCGCGCGCCTCGCATCACCATTGGCGTGCGTCGCGATCGCGTCGAGTGCGTCGTCGTCAATTGACACGCCCATGCGGCCGAGTCCGCGTTCGCTGTCGCCCAGCGCGGCACGAATGACCTGGGCGATTTCATTCGCGGCCAGCGGCTTGAGCACGAACACGCGCATGCGGGAAAGCAGCGCCGGATTTACTTCGAACGACGGGTTCTCCGTCGTCGCGCCAATCAGCGTCAGCAGCCCGTTCTCCACGTGCGGCAGCAGCGCGTCCTGCTGTCCACGGTTGAACCGGTGAATCTCGTCAACGAAGAGCAGCGTGGGCGTTCCGTGCTCACGGCGGCGCGTTGCCTCGTCGACGACTTCGCGGATGCGCGCCACGCCCTCGGTTACTGCCGAAAACGGCACGAACTCGGCGCGGGTGTGATGGGCGATGAGGCGGGCGAGGGTCGTCTTCCCGCTGCCCGGCGGTCCCCAGAACAGCAACGAACCGACGCGCCCCTCTTCGATGGCGGCGCGTAGCGGTTTGCCGGGTGCGATCACGTGTTCCTGCCCCGCGAATTCGTCGAGCGTTCGCGGCCGCATGCGCGCGGCGAGCGGTGCGTCGCCGGCGAGCGACGAAAACAGCGTCGCACTCCCGCTCTGCGTCTTCGTTCGCGGTGGCATCAGCGTGGTATCACTGCCGGTCGCTCTTCACCAGTGCCAGGAGCGCATCGCGCTGATTCTTCGACGGATCACCGACGACAACTTCCAGCATGCGCGCGAGGAGTCGCCCGAGCTCCGGACCGGGCGGGACACCGGCCGCGCGCAGATCGTCTCCGTCGACGGCAAGATCGGAGAGCTCGACCGGGTCGCGATAGGCAATACGCACACCCCTTCGGTACACCGAGCGAACTACGGCGGCTGCGGGCGCTGGGTGGCCGGACGCGCGCGCGTTCGCCCACACGGCGTTCGCGAGACGCATGATCAGGCTCCACTGCGTACGGCCCGTCGCCGCAATCCACCGCCGGATTTCGCTGTCAGCCGGCGAACCGTCGGCAAGCCGGACGCCCATCGCTTCACCCACCGCCGCCCATCCTTCCAGAATGCGCCCGATCGCGGCGCCGTCCGTATTGGAGAACCGAAGCGCGCGGAGTGCGTCGCGCGCGGTTGACGCAGGCACGCCAGCGAAGAGGCCTGCCAAGCGAATGACGAGTCGTGCCGGGCGCGTCTTCGCGCCGGGGCGCGGCAGGTGATCGAGCACCCGGAATGTGTCCGCGGGGACTCGTGCCAGCGCCG